>JADJXA010000004.1:0-300000 GCA_016716065.1 Candidatus Leptovillus gracilis
TCTGGTGGGCTGCGGCGGGCCACCAGCCAGCACCACCGTGCTGCCAACCAGCGCCGCCGCTGCCGTGATCGAAACGGCCGTACCCACCCAAGCCGCCCCCATCGCCGAGACGATTTTGCCCACTGCCCCATCTGAACCGGTAGTGGCGGCAGCAGCAGCGGAACGGCCGTTACTTCCCCGTTTTGACGGCGGCATGATGGATGCCAGCCAACCAGGCAGCGTCGCGGTGGGGGCGTTGGCTGCGGCCGTCTTCAGCCTCAACGCCACACTGCCAGAGACACCGGCGGAAACGGCCGTGTTGGCCGCTGCGGCCATGCCCTTCACCGGCGAACAAGCGCAACAGTTGGCCGCCCGCCTGGGCTTTGGCGGCCCGGTGTATACAGAGGTCTTCCCAGAAATCGGTCAGGCGACGGCCAATTTGCCGGCCGAGGCGGCCGCGCCGCCGCAATTGATCCAGACCTTTTACCTTTTTGACGGGCCGCGCGTACTCAATGTCACCGAATCGGCTGCTTTTTACACCGATAACAGCGTCGCCTTCGATTACCTCAATCCACTGCCCTTTGACCAGGCCGCGCCCATCGCCGAGGTGTTTTTGCAAGAGCGAGGGCTGTTGGATTTTGCCTATGCCCTCCGGCCGGGCTGGGGAGAAGAGGTGTTTGTGGTGCGGTTGGTAGACGGCCGTGCCGCCAGCCAGCCAGAGATCAGCGTTGGGGTGGGTGGTGGCGGACAGGTGGCTTTTGCCACTTACCAGATGCTTCAGCCGCCGGCTGCGTTGGGCAGCTACCCGCTCATCAGCGCCGCGGCGGCCTGGCAGCATCTTCAGGATGGTGTAACGGCCGACATCGTAACCACCATCGTCACTTCCAGCGCCACTGCGCCCCCGGCCGATACTGGCGGCTTTCAGTATTGGCCGCGCCAACAACAATCTGGTCCAGATGTCCATTTGTATGCCTGGCCGGCCGTCTATGCGCCAATAAGCGGCGCTGGCCCGCCGCGCATCCACGTCTTGAATTACGGCCTGCAAGCCGATGAGGCGACGCTGGCGGCGATGGCCGGGCAGGTCGGGCAAACCATCCACGTATGGGGCAGCCTGGACACAGGGATGAACACGCTGGCGGTAGCCGGCTGGGAACCGGCGCCGCAGCTCAATCCGCTGTTTAAGGCAGGCGTTATCCAGCGGGCGGCTGGGCAGACGCGCCTGCAAGATGGGCAAAGTGGTGAAACGTTCATTTTGCCAGACGTACCGGCGGACGTGCCGGAGGGGGCGGCGGTGAATGTATTTGCCTGGGCCGCGCGCCAGACGGGGCAGGCTTTTCCGGTGTTGGATTGGGAGGGGATTGATATGCAGATGGCGGCCGGTGGGGAAACGGCCGTATCCCCGCCAACCGCCAACGCGCCCTACAGCCAAATCACCATAGATCGGGTGGAACTGGCTTACCACATCACCGCGACGGGTGAAGAGTCTGCGCCGGGCTGGTTGTGGCAGCCGGTCTGGGCCTTTTACGCCGCGGCCGACAATGGCGACCGGTTGACGTTTTACGTGCAGGCGGTGGATGGGGCATTTTTACGGCCGTAACGCGGCAGCTAAAACTGGCCGAACTTTGTGGTCTTCAGGCGTTGTGCGCACCCGTGACGCCTGAAGCCCTGAACACCTTGAAAACAAACGAAGGACTTGCCGTCAATCATTCCCGACCATCCGACAAACCAACCAACCGGCTGCCGACGAAATTTGTTTACTTAAGACACGACTTTTGCACCTTAAAAACTAATACGCCAAACAGCAAAAAAACGCCCATCCTGTCAACCTCTGTCCGGGCTGTGGCAACAAACCAGTATCTCCAGCTTATCATCAGTTAGCTGGACAGCATCACAACCAGGACTGAAAAGGCTCAGGTCAACGCGGGCAGACAGCTCGCACAAGCGGCGTCATGATTTCTTGCAAAGATTGCCCCTGAGCCAGCCCCGCCGTAATAAACAAAGCGAGGCTCCACAGACTTTGGGCTTGAGTTGCTCGTCGCCAAAAGGAACGCTGCCGTCGAGGTCTAGCTCGAGTTCACGTTGAAGCGTCTGTTGCAGGTCTGCATCCTGTTGAGCGGCGCAGTAAGCTGTCACCACGGCGACCAGGGCGATATGTGTTCAATAGCCGCGAAATTCCGTAGCTGATACTGGTCCAGCCCTTCGGCTTTACCTTCTTCATGATACACTTCAACGGGCCAACGATGGCGATAAATGCGCGTCATGCCTTTGGCCTGCCAGTGCAAGCGGTTGCTGATGGAAATACTGGATTGTCGGATAGGTCAGCCCGACGATAGCGATGACGAGCGCTAAAGTTGTGCAGCCATGCGCGGCGAGTAGGTATAGTAAGTCTCGGTTGTTCCCTTAAAGGTGATGGTCGTCGTTTGAAACGCAGGGTTTGACCGCTTTTATGGCCGCAAGATGTTCCGCCTTGAGGCGCTGGGCAAACTTGTCTAATCGTTCCCGACCTGTTGCCAGCGCCACTTCACCGCTCTCGCCCAAGGCCCACATAAGCAAAGCCTTTCTCATCAAGAAAGCGAGAAGCTGGGTTGTGTCCAACTATCAAAAGCGATAGGCGGCGGAAGTCAGGGAACTGTGCCAGCCATTGCTGGCACGCTGCTCAGCCAGCGCAACTTGCTGTCCTACAGGTCAGCTAGCCCGGTTTTTGACATTTCGTCGCCACACCCTGGCAAATACTGACGCCACTTGGTTGGATCGCTTTCTTTCAGCTCCACGCTTTCCTTCAACTTGATGTTCGCTGCGCGTAACCTGCTTCAATCTTGCCAGGTCAGCCGGTTGCCACAGCCCAAAGAATATAGGGTAGTGGTTTGGTCATCGCTGTAATGCAACGTCACCAGGTTGTGCGCCCAGACCCAACACTTTTGCACATGGTCGCTAGGATGGCGATCTTGTCAAAGTGGTGTCCATAATGGGTGATAACGTATCGTCAAACTCAACACCCCGTCTTTTTTCAAGGCTGTACCCGGTAGGCTGCTCATGACGCTAAGCGACAACGATTGAGTTCGTCGACAAAAGGGCTTTCCGTTGGTAGACGGTTGAGCGAGCTTTGGTTGCGGCTTTCATGGACAAACAATCGGTTGATTCCCTCAACAGTTTTGTTTTCGGAAACAATCAAACCGCTGATGTACCGCTTGAACTGGATGAGGCATCGGCCGAAAAGACCGAACTGAAATGGTGCAGTGATCAACTAATCGTGGAAATTCAACCAGGGACCATAGTTCAACACCTCCTGCGTAGTAAATTGCTATTCATCTTCCCTGGTATTGTGCTCTATGGCGTATTCGTTTGTAAAGGTGCTATCAAAACATTATGTCACTGCAAAAGTCGTGTTAAGACTTGCTCATTTCTTAAGGCTGGTTATACTAAATTAGGAAAGAGGTACTATAAGCCAGAAATACTTGACAAGGTGACATCTGACAAGCAAGTATAAATTGCATGAAAACGGCCGTTCCTACCCTGCCCCTGCCATCCGTTGATGCAAGCTAGACCTACATACAAAACCTCAGTAATTAACAAGAGACATCTCTTGGAACACGCAATCTATTATCAACATGTATATAACGGCAGTTGAATCGTTTCCAAAATTTGACTGTCAAACAGATATACATTAGCCGCTAAAACCGCAACTGCAAGACAACAGCCATTTTCATATCCCCACAGGGATATGAAAATCTATATATATACTCGCTGTGGCCAGTCTCTGACCGTGCCACATCTGGTATAGAAGGAGGCCTATCGAATAAGACAGCGTCTGTATTCCCTTATTTGTCTACCCCAACCTTATTTACCTGATTTCGGAGGAGAAGTTTAATGAATAAAAAACACCTGTTTACCCTTTTGAGCCTGATCTTGATGGCCCTGTTGTTGGTAGCCTGCGGTGGCGACGCCCAGGTTGAGACAGTCACTGTTGAAGTGACGCGCATTGTGGAAGTGCCGGCCGAAGCCAGCACCGATATGCCAGCCGTGCCCTCGGCCGAAGGCAACACCTTGCAAACAGTGCGCAGCCGTGGCGCGTTGAAGTGTGGCGGCAACCAGGCTGTGCCCGGTTTTGGTTACATCAACCCCGACACCAACGACTTTGAAGGCTTCGATATTGACTTCTGTAAAGCAGTCGCCGCAGCGGCTCTAGGCGACGCCACGGCCTATGAAATCCGCCCCACCACCGCCAACGAACGCTTCCCCGTTCTGCAATCTGGCGAAATTGATGTGCTGATTCGCAACACCACCTGGACCCTCAGCCGCGACACTCAACTGGGTGCGGACTTCCAGCCCACCACTTTTTATGATGGGCAGGGCATGATGGTCCGTAAAGCCGATGGCATCAACTCCCTGGAAGATTTGGCCGGCGGCACCATCTGTGTGCAGTCTGGTACAACCACCGAGAAGAATCTGGCCGATGTATTCCGTGCGCGCAACATTAATTTTGAGCCGGTCGTCTTTGATGACGCTGACCGCACCCGCGAAGCGTATGACGCCGGGCAGTGCGATGGCTTCACCACCGACAAATCGGGCCTGGTCTCGCAGCAAATCCTGCTGGCCGAACCGGATGCGCACACGATTTTAGACGAAACCATGTCTAAAGAGCCGCTTGGTCCCATGACCCGTCATGGCGATAACAATTGGGGCGACATTGTGATGTGGACGGTGAACTGCACCATTCAGGCAGAAGAACTGGGTATCAACTCGACCAATGTGGACAGTTTCCTGGGCAGCGAAGACCCAGTGGTGCAAAACGTGTTGGGTGAAACGGGTGATTTGGGCGCCGGCATGGGCCTGTCCAATGATTGGTGTTACCAGGTTATCAAACAAGTGGGCAACTATGCGGAAATTTATACCCGCAACCTGGGGCCAGACACGCCATTCGACCTACCGCGTGGTTTGAATACCTTGTGGACCGAGGGTGGCCTGCTCTATTCGCCGCCATTCCGTTAAAGCGATCACTTTGGCAAGCAATCTGTAAGACACAGCCCGGCGACCTGCCGGGCTGTGCTTATCCAACTTTTTTGCGGGGAGACGATTATGGCGCAACCACCCCCTTCTACCCCACAAACCCACGAGAGAATACCGTTCTGGCGTGACGGCCGTGTGATTGGCGTTCTGGCGCAGGTCATTTTTGTCAGCCTGGTGCTGCTGGCAGCCGCCTGGCTGCTGGGCAATGTCAGCCGCAACATTGGCGCGTTAGGCTCTTTTCGCTGCCCAGATGGCACAGATAGTTTTCGCTGTGGCTTTCTCTTTTTGCGCATTGATGCGCAGTTCGACATCGCCGAGAGCGTAATCAGTTATACGCCCAGCGATCCTTATGCGCGGGCGCTGCTGGTTGGCGCTTTGAATACAGTCAAAGTTGCCTTCTTTGGCATTATTTTTGCCACCATTTTGGGCACGCTGACTGGTATTGCCCGATTGTCGCGTAACTGGCTGGTGAGTAATCTGGCCAAATGGTATGTGGATTTTTTCCGCAATACGCCCCTGCTGCTGCAATTGATCTTTATCTATTTTGGCGTCATTTTGCTTTTGCCCAATATCCGGCAAGCGCTGCAACCGTTTGGCCTGCCGATTTACCTGAGCCAGCGGGGCATTAACTTGCCGGGGCCGGTGTTTATGCCCTCTTTTCGCGTCTGGCTGTTTTTTTTGCTGGGCGGGTTGGTGGCGGCGGGGGTGGTTTCGCTGCTGTTGGCGCGGCGGGAGCAGCAGGTAGAGCGCAGTCTCAATCGCACGGCGTGGGCGCTGTTGGCTTTCGGCGTGGTGGCGGGGAGCGGCTGGTTTGTCGCTAACGCCGCGATTAGTTCGCAGGCGATGTTGTTGTCTGAAGCGCTGCCGGCGGCGGAGTTTGAGCAGATAGCGGGGATTGTGGCGGAGCGTTTGGGTGTGGCGGATCTGGCGGAGGTAGAAACGGCCGTAACCAATGGCGTCCTCACCCCTGAACAAGTCAACGAAGCCAGCCTTACCATCTGCGCCGTGCGCGATGCCCCGTCTGAAACAAACCTGACGGCTCAACTGCGGGCCAACAACGTGCCTTACAGCCTTAACCGCAGCAACCGGCTGGACCAGGCCGCGCGGGCTTTTGCCGCCGGTGACTGCGATGTCCTGGTGGCCGCCGAAGCTGATTTGTTGGCTGTGCAGGCCACGCTGGACGGAACGTACCGCCTGCTGCCCATCGCCGAAGCGCCCATCCGCCTTTCCATCCCCCGGCTGGAAGGGCTGAATTTCCAGGGCGGCGTTAAACTAACGCCCAGCTTTGCCGCATTGCTCATCGGCCTGACACTGTACACCGGCGCGTTTATCGCCGAGATTGTCCGGGCCGGTATCCAGTCTGTGCCGAAAGGGCAGTCTGAGGCGGCCCGCGCCCTGGGACTGAGCGAGTCGCAGCGTTTGCGCCTGGTGGTGCTGCCGCAGGCGCTGCGGGTAATTATTCCTCCCCTGACAAGCCAATACCTCAACCTCACCAAAAACTCCTCGCTGGCGATTGCCGTCGGCTTTGCCGATCTCTGGGCTATCTCTTACACCACACTCAATCAATCGGGGCGTTCGGTGCAGGTCTTTATGATTGTGATGGCTGCTTACCTGAGTTTTAGTCTGTCTATTTCCTTTTTGCTGAATCTGTATAACCGGCGCATCGCTCTGGTGGAGAGATAAGCATGGCGACGCAAGAACCCAACCTGACCTCAACCAGACAACGGCAGCCAATTCATTTTGACGGCCGTCGCTTTTTCCGGGAACACATTGGGCGCAGTTGGTGGCTGGCGCTGTGGCTGCTGCTGCTGAGTTATGTGACGCTGGTGTATACGACCAATCAATTTGCGCAGGCGGCGCTAACGACAACGGCCGTAACCCTTGTCTGGCTCGCCACCCTGGCTGCCACCGTTTACAGTGAACTAACCCATCGCCACCGTCTGCTGACGCTGTGGCTAAAAGACAACCTGTACAGTTCCGTCACCAACGTCTTGCTAACACTGCTGCTGACGCTGCTGATTGTGGCCGCTGTGCGCGGCTTTATTGGTTATGCCTTTCTGCGGGCCAGCTTCACCACCGACCCCGACCTGGCGAAAGCCACGTTGGCCCAATTTAGCAGTCCAGGGGCTAACTGGGGCGCGGTTATCGCCAACATGCGCAACCTGATGGTATTCCGCTTTCCCCGCGCTGAAACGTGGCGGCTCTTTTTGATACTGGGCTACCTGGCGGTTATGCTGCCGGTGAGTACGCTTGTCTATTCGCAGCAGCGTTTGCGCCGCTCGCCCATTCGTCAGGCGCTTAACTTACTGTGGGTGCTAACGCCGGCGCTGACGCTGGCAATTTTGTGGGGCGTAAAAATTGCGCCGGGGGCATGGCAGAATGTGTTGGTGAATACGGCCGTTTACCTCCTCGTCTTTGTCGCCCTGTTTTTCGGCAGCCGCTATTTGCTGCGGCGTTATCAAAGTACTGGGTTGAGTCTGGCGCTGATGCTGGTGTGGGTCGCCGCGTTGGCCGCGGCATTCTGGCTGATGGTGGACAACTTCACCGCCACCCTCAACCCGGACGTCGCCTGGGGCGGCCTGCTGCTGACGATGATCATTGCTGTGTTTGCCATTGTGGCTTCCTTTCCGTTGGGCGTGCTGCTGGCGCTTGGCCGGCGCAGCCAGATTCGCGGCGTCCCCTGGTGGCTGACAGCCCTGACGGCCGGCCTGCTTACGCTGTACCTGCTGGTTAACAACACCTTCCCGGCTCTGGCCGACGCCAGTGGGCTGTTGGGCACGATCCTGGCTTTTTGGCCTTTGCTGGTTCTGCTGATCGCTTATCTGTTCCAGAAATATTTCAAAGGCAATGTTGTCGCTGCCTTTTCCACTGTCTACATCGAATCGGTGCGCGGTGTGCCGCTCATCACCGTCCTCTTCATGTCCATTATTCTCTTTCCCATCTTGCTGCCGCCCGGCATGGAGATTTTGAGTACCTGGCGCGTGATGGCCGCCGCCGCCCTTTTTGCCGCCGCATATCTGGCCGAAAATATACGCGGCGGTTTGCAGGCCATCCCCAAAGGACAATATGAGGCGGCCGACTCCATCGGCCTGAACGCTTTCCAAAAATACCGGTTGATCATTTTGCCCCAGGCCATTCGCATTGTCATCCCGGCCATTGTGGGGCAGTTCATCGGCCTGTTTTTGGACACCACCCTCATCGCCATTGTCGGCCTGATCGAGCTGTTGGGCGTGGCGAACCTGATCGCTGCCCAGACCAACTGGCTGGGCGTGCGCCGCGAGCCGTACATCTTCTTGATGTTCGTCTACTTCTTTGGCAGTTGGATCATGGTGACGATCAGCCGACGCATGGAGCGGAACACGGAGCGATAGAGCCGTAAGCCGTATACGGAATACGGAATACGGCTTACGGAACACGCCCATTAACCTGGAAACAAACAGAGTGAACTCATGACAACGCATAACCTGACACAAACCGAAGAACTGATCGTCTGCCGTGATGTGCAAAAGTGGTATGGCGATTTTCATGCCCTGAAAGGGATCAGCCTCTCTGTGAAAAAGGGGGAGGTCATTGTGATTCTGGGGCCGTCTGGTTCCGGTAAATCCACTTTTATCCGCTGCCTGAACCGGCTAGAGGAGCATCAGGAAGGGGAGATCATCATCGAAGGCACGACCCTGAACTACGATGTGCGCAACATCGCTGAAATTCGGCGCGAAGTGGGCATGGTTTTTCAGCAATTTAACCTGTTCCCGCACCTGACTGTGTTGGAAAATGTGACCCTGGCTCCTATCCACGTGCGTAAATGGCCGCGCGAACAGGCGGAAGAGCGGGCGATGCGCTGGCTGACCCGCGTAGGCATCCCGGAACAGGCTAACAAATATCCGGGGCAGCTTTCCGGCGGGCAGCAGCAGCGGGTCGCCATCGCCCGGACCCTGACGATGGAACCCAACATTTTGTTGTTCGATGAACCAACTTCGGCGCTGGATCCGGAGATGATCAAGGAAGTGCTGGACGTGATGCGTGATCTGGCGACGGGTGGGTACACCATTCTCTGGCCGTGACGCATGAGATGGGTTTTGCCCGCACGGTAGCCGACCGGATCATCTTTATGGACGCCGGGCAAATTGTGGAGGAGAACACGCCCGAAACGTTCTTCACCAATCCGTCTAATGAGCGGACTAAGTTGTTCCTCAACCAGATTTTGCATCACTAGGAGTAGAGACGCTGCGTCGCAACGTCTCTACTGCTGGATGTTTAGCTACGGCCGTATACCGCAACGGCCGTCCCCTGCACCGCCCGCGCCCCATCAGACGCCAGAAACAAGATGACGTCGGCCAGGGCGTCTGGCGACACCCAATGGCTGAAATTGGCCGTGGGCATGTCGGCGCGGTTTTGCGGCGTGTCTATGGTTCCCGGCAAGATACAGTTGACGTTGATGTTGTCGGCTTTGAGTTCGGCGGCCATGCTTTCTGTCAGGCGGATGACGGCGCTTTTGGCGACGGTGTAAGCAGCCATGTTGGCCTTGCCTTCCAACCCGGCGCGGGCGGCCACGTTGACAATTTTGCCACCCCCTTGCGCCAACAGGTGGGGGATGACCCCCCGGCTCATCAAAAAGACGGAGCGGGCGTTCAGGTTGAGCATGAAGTCCCAGGTTTGCAGCGGCGTTTGGTGAACGGCCGTGCCCATCTTAAACCCGCCGGCGGCGTTGACGAGGATGTGAATACGGCCGTACCGCGCCATAATCTCCGCCACACCAGCCGCCACTGCTTGCTCATCGGTCAAATCGGCCGTTACGTACAATACCCGGTCGCCTTCGGGCAAAGCCGCGCCAAAAACAGCTTCCGTATTCTCCCGACGACGGTCTACCAGAGCCAACTTGCCCCCGGCGGCATAAAACGCCCGCGCCACCGCCTGCCCCAAATTCCCGGCCGCCCCCGTTATCACAACAATCTGATCGCTAAAATCAAACATCAATACCTCCTCGAAGGAACTGCTGTGGCCCCATTTCTGTCGCGAAGCATTGAGCTGCGGCCGCAGACAGAGAGGCTATGTTTTTACCTCGTTCCTGAGTATATGATTTGCTATGTAGAGAACACAGGAGTAACATTCCTTACTTTTATCGAGGTTAAAAATTAATGCCCGTACAACCCTTAGCGCCAAAACAACTCCGCCACACGGTTGACCCGAACCTGTTCACTTTTGCGACAACGGCCGATTTACCCGCCAGCAATCATATCATCGGCCAGCCACGTGGTACCCACGCCATCGAATTTGGCATCGGCATCCAAAGCCAGGGCTATAACATCTACCTCTTAGGGCCGATGGGAACCGGCCGGGCCACAGCCATTGAGCGTTTCTTGCAAGACCGCACCGCTGCCCAACCCGCACCAGCCGATTGGATTTACGTACACAACTTCAGCATACCCCATCAGCCGCGGGCTATCGCCCTGCCGGCCGGCGAGGGCAGCGTTTTTCAGGCGCGCATGGCCGCGCTTATCGCCCGCATCAGCGAAGATTTGCCCCAGGCCTTTGATACCGACACCTACAAAGAGGCCATTCAAGCGGCGCGCAGCGCTTTTGAAGAGCAGCAAGACAGGCTATTTTCTGCCTTGCAGCAGAAAGCGGCGCTGCAAGGCTTTGGCCTGGTAAAAACAGCCAGCGGCGTCACCATCGCCCCGGTACGGAACGGACAGAAACTAACGCCAGAAGAGCTGCAAAACCTGTCGCTGGCTGACCAACAGGAATTGGAAGATTTGCTGGCCGTGTTGAGCGAAGAATTGGAAGACACGCTGTATCAGATTTACCGGTTAGAAACCGACCACCGGCAGCAAATTCAGGAGATTGATCGGGCTGTGGCGGAAGCGGCCGTGCAGCACCATTTTGCTGAACTGCACGACACCTACCATGACTATGACGAACTGCTGTTGTACCTGGGGGAAGTCCACCAGGACGTGTTGGACCAGATTGACGATTTTGCGCCGCATTTAGACAGCGAGGAAGAAATCAACCTGCGCCGTTATGAGGTCAATCTGGTGGTGGAAAACAGCAAGACGGATGGCGCGCCGGTGATTATCGAGCCAAACCCAACCTATAACACTCTGTTTGGCCGTCTGGAATACGAGATGGAATCGGGGGTGGTGTTTACGCATTTCACCAATATCAAAGCGGGCAGTTTGCACCGGGCCAACGGCGGCTATTTGATTATGCAGGCCACCGATTTGCTCAAAAACATAGATGCCTGGGAAGCGCTGAAACGGGGCTTGCGCGCCCAGGAAATCCAGATATTGCCTTCGGCCACGATGGACGAGACGCGCGTCCTGGCTAAATCTTTAACGCCTGAACCCATTCCATTGAAAGTGAAAATTATTCTGATGGGCAGCCTGGATGTGTATTATTTGATGTATCAGCAGGATGAGGATTTTCCTGATTTGTTTAAGGTGCGGGTTGATTTTGATTCGACAATGGTGCGTAATGGGAGCAATATGCACGAATATGCCGGCTTTATCGCCTCCCGCTGCCATGAGGAAGGACTGCGCCATTTTGACCGCACGGCCGTTGCCAAAGTTATTGAGTATGGCTCGCGGCTGGTCAACCAGCAGAGCAAACTATCTACCCGTTTTGGGGCCATTGCCGACCTGATTCGGGAGGCGAGTTATTGGGCGGGGGTGAACGGCCGTGCCGTTGTCACCGCCGATGACGTGCAGCAAACCCTCGACGAACGCATCTACCGCTCTAACCGCGTCGAGGAAATCATCCAGGAAGAAATCATCGAAGGTACGTTGTTCATCGCTACCGAGGGCGCTGTTGTGGGGCAGGTAAATGGGCTGTCGGTAATAGACATTGGCGATTACAGCTTTGGGCAGCCGGGGCGCATCACCGCCCGCACCTTCATGGGTGAAGGCGGCGTCATCCACATTGAACGGGAGACGGAAATGTCTGGCCCCATCCACGAAAAAGGCGTACTCACCCTTACCGGCTACCTGGGCGGCACTTATGCCCAGCAGCAGCCCCTATCGCTGACCGCCAGCCTGACATTCGAGCAAAATTACGTCGGCATCGAAGGGGACAGCGCCGCTTCTACGGAGCTGTACGCCTTGCTCTCCAGCCTGAGCGAAATTCCCATTAAGCAGGGCATTGCCGTCACCGGATCGGTGAATCAGCGGGGTGATGTGCAGCCGATTGGCGGTGTGAACGAGAAGATCGAAGGCTTTTACCGGGTGTGCTGCGCCTGTGGTCTGACGGGCGAACAGGGGATTATTATTCCCGCCAGCAATGTGGAGTCGTTGATGCTGCATGAAGATGTGGTAACGGCCGTCTCCCAGGGCCAATTCCATATCTGGCCGGTACGCAGCATTGATGAAGGCATCGAACTGCTCACCGGCATCCCCGCCGGCGAATTAGACGCCGATGGCCTGTACCCGGAGGGCACGGTTCATTATGCTGTGCAAAACCGCCTGCTGGAACTGGCCGAAGATTTGAAAGCATTCGGCAATGGGGAAGAGTAACGAGTAAAGATTACAGAGTTTTGAGACCTTTTCTACCCATTCAGAAACTTATGTTTTCTGGCAAAAACTTATATTTTACTTATAATTGGTGATATGTATTCCATTGAATGGACGCGCCGCGCTTTAAAGCATCTAAAAACCATTCCACAGCAACGCCAAAAGCAAATTGTTTTAGCGGTGCGCAGTTTGCAGGAATGGCCAGACTGTCAGAATGTAAAGGCATTGCGAAATCGTCCAGGGTATCGTTTGCGTGTTGGGCGATATCGGGTTTTGTTTGATGTTGAAAACGACCTCCGCATCATTGAAATCGAAGAGGTTAAAAAACGAGATGAACGCACCTATTAGTCACCAAATTATTGAACGAGATGGACAACCGCTGTTTGTGCTGGTTCCTTACGAGGAATATCTTTCGCTGATTGAAGGGGATACGGCCGTTACAATTCCGCATGGCGTTGTAGAAAGACACGTTTTGGAAGGGATGAGTCTTGTCCGCGCCTGGCGCGAGCATAAGCGGTTATCCCAACAGGAATTGGCTGAAAAAATAGGCGTCTCCCAATCAGCCTATTCTCAAATGGAAAAGCCAGAAGCCAACCTACGGAAAGCAACATTGGCAAAACTGGCAGTTGCGCTCGGCGTCTTGCCGGAACAGCTCGTTGTCTGATCGGTGACCAGAAGAGCTGCGACCGCTTTACGTTTCAACCAAATTGCTTAAAGAAGCGGGCAAACACCTCAATCGCATAATCCAACATTTGCGGCGTCAGCGAGGGGTAGACGCCAATCCAAAACGTCTGATTCATCACTATATCCGTGTTTGTCAGGTCGCCCACAATGCGATAATCCACATCCTGGTAAGCCGGCTGGCGGGTGATGTTGCCGCTGAACAGCAGCCGCGTCGCTACCCGGTTTGTTTCCAAAAAGTTGATTAACTCGTTGCGCGAGAAAGGCGCATCCGGGCGCACCGTCAGCAAAAAGCCAAACCAACTGGGGTCTGTGTCCGGCGCCGGTTCCGGCAAAATCAGAAATTCCTCAAAGGGGGCCAGGCCGGCGCGTAAATAACGCCAGTTGCGTTTGCGCGTCGCAATGAAACCGGGCAGCTTTTGCAGCTGCGCCAGCCCCACGGCCGCCTGCATGTCGGTCAGCTTCAGGTTGTAGCCAACGTGAGAGTAGATGTATTTGTGATCATAGCCATAGGGCAGGTCGCCAAGCTGCCACTCGAAGCGCGTGCCGCAGGTGTTGGCCTCGCCGGGCACGCACCAGCAGTCGCGCCCCCAATCGCGGAACGATTCTACCAACTTTTTCAGCCGTGAATGGCGCGTCAGCACACAGCCCCCTTCGCCCATGGTGATGTGGTGCGCCGGGTAAAAGCTGATGGTTGCCAGATGGCCGAATGTGCCGGTCAGACGGCCGTGATACGTGCTGCCCAGCGCGTCGCAGTTGTCCTCAATCAGCCATAGATTGTGGCGGTTCACTACTTCCAACACCGCGTTCAGTTCAAACGGATTGCCCAACGTGTGGGCCACAATGATGGCTTTGGTGCGCGGCGTGATGGCTTCTTCCAGGTGGGCCAACGACATGTTGTAAGAGGGTAGTTCCACATCTAAAAAGACCGGTGTCAGGCGGTTTTGCACAATGGGGTTGACGGTGGTGGGAAAGCCAGCGGCGACGGTGATGACCTCGTCGCCTGGTTTTAGCTGCCGCTCGGCCAGACTGGGCGAGGTAAGGGCAGACAAAGCCAGCAAATTGGCCGAGGAGCCGGAATTGCACAGCAGGGCGTGGCGTACACCCACGTAGCGGGCAAAGTCGCGCTCGAATTGTTGGGCAAAACGGCCGGTGGTCAGCCAGAAATCGAGCGAAGCGTCTACCAAATGGACCATGTCGTCGCCATCAAATGAACGGCCGGAAACGGGCACGGCCGTTTCCCCCGGCACAAACGGTTTATCGGCAAACTCCGCTTCGTAATATTCCTGCACCAACGCCAAAATGCGCTGCCTGATTTCCTTGCTGTTGCTCATGTTCTGCTCCGCCAGCAAAAACCCCTGCGCCGGACAAGGTTTCTCGCTGCTGCCGTGAATATCGTCAGGATTGTGACCGCTTCTGGCTGAAGCGACCAGGACGTTTAGCCGCCTAATTGTAGCCGATAGTTGGGTTTCGCCACGAATGGGCGAAGGGGGAGTCAGGGGGTTTGCAGGAACACGGCCGTTTTTAGAATACCAATGATACTTTTGGCGTCACGGAGACGGCCGTCTTGGGCCATTGTCACCAGGTCTGCCATCGGGAGGGGGTGGAGTTCAATCTCCTCATCCACGTCACCGGGCAGCGGGTCGGGCTGCAAATCGGTCGCCAGATACAGGCGCATCAATTCACTAGAAACGCCCGGCGACGGCCAGATTTCGCCTAAAAAATGAAACGAATTCGCCCGGAAACCCGTTTCTTCCCGCAGTTCCCGCTGCGCGCACGCCAGCCAATCCTCATCCCAGCCCCGCGTACCGGCCGGCAGTTCCAGAATTGTCTGCGCCAGCGCCAACCGATATTGCCGCAGCAGCAGCAGTTCCGGGCCGGCCGTGCCTTCGCGCAGCGGCACAAGGACCACTGCGCCAGGATGCTCAATGATCCCTTTCGCCAGCCGCTCGCCGCCCGGCGCTTCCAATTCATCCACCCGAAAGCGCCAGGAGGTTCCCTGCCAGAGAATGTTAGAATGAACGATTTTCATGAATTTAGGCAGAAGATTCACCACGAAGATGCGGAGGGCGCGGAGTATCCAGGGCTGGCTAAGTGACCATCTAGAAATTACATGGCCCAGATTGGACCAATCTCCAAGATTGGTCCAATCTAAAAAACAGGAAGTTATTCTTAGACGATTACTAAGATAAATCGTCTCTGGAACGGCCGTGTCCCATCACCACAATCTTTCCGCCTCTGTATTCTCCGCGCCGCCGTGGCGCCAATCAAGAAGCTCACATATTGGCGATAATCGCCTTAGCAAACTCAGAACAGCTGAGTTTGGTCGCCCCATCAATCTGGCGGTGCAGGTCATAGGTGACGGTTTTGTCCAGGATGGTTTGCGTCATCGCCTTCACCACCAAATCGGCCGCTTCCTGCCAGCCCATATATTCCAACATCATCACCCCGGAGAGAATGAGGCTGCCAGGGTTGACCATATCCTTGCCGGCGTATTTAGGGGCTGTGCCGTGGGTGGCTTCAAACAAGGCCACGCCGTCGCCAATGTTGCCGCCCGGAGCCATGCCCAGGCCGCCCACCTGCGCCGCCGCCGCGTCGCTCATGTAATCGCCGTTCAAGTTCAATGTGGCGATGACGTCGTAATCAGATGTGCGGGTAAGCAGTTGTTGCAGCATGTTATCGGCAATTACGTCTTTGATGAGGATGTCCGCGCCACTGTTGGGGTTTTTCATGATGTGCCAGGGACCGCCATCCAATGGCTGCGCGCCAAACTCGTCGCGGGCTAATTCGTAGCCCCAATCGCGGAAAGCGCCTTCGGTGAACTTCATGATGTTGCCCTTGTGGACGATGGTGACGCTGGGGCGGTTGTGGTCAATGGCGTATTGGAGGGCCTGACGCACCAGCCGTTTGGTGCCAAAGGCGCTGACTGGCTTGATGCCGATGGCCGAATCTGGGCGCACGTTTTTGCCCAGTTCTTCGTTCATGAATTTGATAAGCGCTTTGGCTTCGGCCGATTCGGCCGGCCATTCTACGCCGGAGTACACATCTTCTGTATTTTCACGGTAGAGGACGATGTCCATGAGTTCGGGCTGTTTCATGGGGCTGGGTGTGCCGGGGATGTAGCGCACCGGGCGCACGCAGGCGTACAGGTCCAGCACCTGGCGCAGGGTCACATTCAGGCTGCGGAAGCCGCCGCCGATGGGTGTGGTGAGGGGGCCTTTGATGCCAACGACGTATTGGCGCATGGCCTCGAAGGTCTCTTCGGGCATGAAGTTGCCGTCGTAAAGGGTGGCCGCTTTTTCGCCGGAGTAAATTTCCATCCAGGCGATTTTGCGCTGGCCGCCATACGCTTTTTCTACGGCCGCGTCCCAGACCAACAGGGAAGCGGGGGTGATGTCTACGCCAATGCCGTCGCCTTCAATGAAGGCCACGATGGGATTGTCCGGTACGTTGAGTTTGCCGTTTTCATAGGTGATTCTTTCACCGGCGGGAACATGTATGTTTGTAAATGACATGGGTGTTTCTCCTAAATTTAGCGGGGGTTAAGGTTTCAACCAACAAAGGAGTTGTCGCTTGATTCGCGGCGCATTATACCCCGCTTTTTGCCGGTGCGACGCACTTATCAAAGTGCGCCGCACCGGGCCATTTTTATTCGCGCGCGATGGAGATTGGCGGCGAGACGCGCTCGAAGAAGGCTTCGCCTAACTGCCCCTCTTGTGAAATGGGTGGCAGGTTCAATGTTCGGATTGGTTTGATTTCGGCCATGACAACACGCCCCCAGGCGTCGGTGGTGAGGCTGTATTCTTGAGCCGGGATGTATTTGGGCGGGGGTTGGGCGGCTGGGGATACGGCCGTTGCCGCATATACGCCCACCAGATCAATTCCCCCAGCTTCGTTTCGGGCAACGCGCGTCCATTGAATATGGCCCATATCGCCGGGCACTTCCAACGCTTTTTTCGCTTCCCAGGCCACCACACGGGTCATGTTGGCAATGCTGTAGAAAATAGGCGGTGGGAGCTGCTGTACGGCCGTTTCCGTAAATTGCCGCAAAGCGCGCATACTCAGTACCAGGGCAAACAAACTGGACAAACCAACACTGCCGGCCCATAACACAAAAAAACGCTTTTCCAGACCAGCCCGTTTGATGGCGTCGTCTATCGCCGCGCGTCGTCTTTCCAGAAAGACCGGGTTTGTGCCGTCAATGACAATGGTGGTGGTGTCGTCGCCAATCTGCACCGCCGCTGTCACGTCGCCGCCGGCCGATGCCGTCAGCCATTCGGTGAAATTGGTGATGCCGATGGGCAATAGGCTGTAAAAAACCACGGGAATAACCAGGGCAAAAATAAGAATGGTGGCCCCGCCTCTTAACCATAACCGCTGTTCCATGTTAGACGCTGTGGGCTGCACCTGGCGCAGATATTGGTTGACGCGCAGCGCCATCCATTCGTCGCCGGTTGAACTTTGAGCAAGCAAGGCCGCGCAGACAACACAGGCCAGGGCAATTGTCAGCGCCTTGCTAAACGCAACCCCCAAAACGAGAGCAGCACCAAAATTAACGATCCCCAGAATCAGCCCCAGCAGCACACCGGTCTCCGCCAAAGGAAAACGGCCGCGCCAGCGCCGGAAGTATTCTGTCTGCGCCAATCCCGAGACGCCCAACCCACCGATGATCACCACCAGGCTGAGTAAAAATCCGTTCAAGAGCGAATCCAAAATTGCGCCCATGGTCACAAACATCAGAATCGCCAACACCAGGCCGATCAAAATGATAGGGATTTTTTCCTGGGTGTTGGCGCCGCGCCAATAATTCATCAGGCGGTTGGATTGAGCGGCAGCGTCCAGGTCCCCATCTGGCGCCAGCAGGTGCAGCCAGTTGCGATTGTCGGCGCCGCAGCGGGGGCAGTTGATGTGCGTTGGCCCATTTTCCGCCTGATTGTCTGCGGGCACTGAACGAGGCATGCTGCGCGTTTCAGGCAGGACAGTACGCAGTGACCGGTTTGGGTCGTAACGCATCTGGGTGACGGCCAATATATCCGGCGCTGCGTCGGCATGGCGGGACCGTCTTTTGCTGTTAGGGTGGTCTTCGGTGATGGCGAACTTTTCCTGGCACGAGACACATTCCAACTGACGGACGACGAGGGTGTCTGGCGGCGAAGGTAATGGAAACATAATGACCTCGATTGGCGACGGCCGTTATAAACTCAATCTCCCCTACACTAGGAACGCAAAACCAACCCGCGCGAAAGACCGGATGATTTCACACTGAGATTGTTATGTACGGCGGTACCTTTACTTAAACATACGCTCTGGCGGCGGAACACGAACCTGGGTTCAAACGTCTGGCGCTGCTTCTAAATTAACCCGGTGTCGTTGACAAGAGAATCAAAGTTAACCTGAATGCCACCACTCCCAGCCAAACGTTGAGTATAGCATAATCGAAACGGCCGTCTTAAATCAAGTATGTTACAGACGATTTCCCACCGTTCACCGCTTATAAACCTGTGTTTTGCATGAATTTTAAGGTTCCTGTCTTGATACCCTTCTACCTTGTCTGTATGCTTATAGTAGTCATGATTCACCACAGAGGCGCCGGGGACACGGAGATGGAATCAATCAATCCTCTGTGTTTTCCGTGCCTCTGTGATGGTATAGGGATGTAAGTTTTATGCGCGTTTGGGTTTTTGTTTTGCGAGATAAATTGTTTTTGCTGGCCGTTTTGCCACTCTTTCTTCTGGCCGCGTGCCAATCGCCGCCAGCGCAGAATGTGCTGGTTGTGGCGCAAGATACGGCGACGGCCGTTCTGCCCACGGCCACGCCAGTCAATACCCCCACACTCGTCCCACCGACGGCCACCCTGCCGCCGCCAGCCACGGAAACGGCCGTGCCCGCCCCAGATTTAGCCATCACCGCCGACAATTTGCATTTCTACCCCGCACCCTATGTGGTAGACGGCGACCAGGTGACAATTCAAATCATCCCCCAGATGCC
Source organism: Candidatus Leptovillus gracilis (assembly GCA_016716065.1). Lineage (NCBI taxonomy): Bacteria > Bacillati > Chloroflexota > Ardenticatenia > Promineifilales (SeqCode) > Promineifilaceae (SeqCode) > Candidatus Leptovillus > Candidatus Leptovillus gracilis. Next base: position 19,158 of record JADJXA010000004.1, read on the forward strand.
GGCGGCCGTGAACTGGGAAAATGTTACCGTCCACGTACTGGTCAATGACCAGGAACTTACCAGTGGCCCCCTGATGTGGCGCAATCTGGCAACCAGCCCGGAAGCCCTCTTTGAGTGGGCCTGGGACACGACTGGGCTGGCCGGCGACCACCAGGTGCAAGTTATCCTGGACCGGGATGACCTGGTTCAGATTGGTGATGAAAACCCGGACAACAACCAGGTGACGGCCGTTATCACCGTTCAGCCCCACACCGCCCGCACCGCCGCCGAAGTCAACGCCACCTGGGTCACGGCCGAAAACAACTGCTGCCGCGTCCACGTCGTCACCAACACAGCCGCCTACCGCGACCTGACCGACCTGCTGGTGCTGCTAGACCAGGCCACGGCCCAGGCCGCCGCCCGTCTGAGCGAACCACTGCGGCAGAAAATCGAAATCTATTTTATAGACCGGGTGATTGGGCAAGGGGGCTACGCCGGGTCGGCCATGGTCATCTCTTACCTGGACCGGCAGTACAATGGGCAAGGGCTTTACGAGACGCTGGTTCACGAAAGCACCCATGTGATAGACCGCCAATTTGCGCCACGACGCATCTCTTTCCTGGCCGAGGGTGTAGCTGTTTGGGCCACCGGCGGCCATTACAAACCGGAAGATTTAAACACCCGCAGCGCCGCGCTTTTAACGATGGGCGAATATGTGCCCCTGGCAAACCTGGCCGATGATTTTTATCCGGTGCAGCACGAAGTGGGCTATTTGCAGGCCGGTGGTTTTGTCGAATACCTGGTCAATACCTATGGCTGGTCTCGCTTCCGTGAATTTTACAGTGTTGTGACGCTGGACAACACCGCCTCCGCTTCCGCTGCCCTGGACGCCAATCTCCAGGTGTATTATGAAAAGTCTTTGGCGGAGATGGAAGCTGAGTGGCAGAGCTATCTACGGGCGCTGGTGGTGGATGAAACGGCCGTTACCGATCTGGCCACCACCATTCGTTACTACGACGTGATGCGCCGCTACCAGATTGACTATGATCCCGCCGCCTACTTCCTCACCGCCTGGCTGCCCTATCCCAACGATGTGCAAACCCAGGGCAACACCGCCGATCTCACCCGCCGGCCCCGCGCTGAGGTCAACATCACCCTGGAAGCCATGCTCGCCTCCGCCGATGAAGCGCTGCGGGCTGGTGATTACGGCCGTGCCAACATCTTGCTAGACAGCGTAACCCGCGTTTTAGACAACGACGGCGCATTTCTGGACCCATTGGCGACCAACTATCGCAATATCGTTCGTCAGACCGCCGAAGAAGGGTACGAAGTCCAGCACATCACCCTAAACGGCCAGCGCGCCGAACTCATTGTCACCAAAACCAACACCACTTACCTGAACAAGTTCAATATGGTCCTGCGTGGGCAGGAATGGATTCTGACAAATTAGGCAGCACGCTGCACCAATTCTAATGATGAACCTGGCGTAGGGGCAGGACAGGCGGGCCAACGCCTTGTCCATTTTCCAGCGCCTCTCCTCCCGCCTGTCGCGCCCCAGTTTGGGCAAAAGGGGCGCGACGGCGCGGAGAAAACGCCATTCTTCACTGCCAGCGCCTGACCGCGTCGTCCCGCCCCTACTATAATTGGAATTGCTGGACCGGCTGAAAATTACCTGCCATTTGGTGAAGCATTTTGCCTTTTGTGCTACAATGCCGCCAGCATCCAACCTATGCCTTGCGCCTTGCGAAACCCATCTTATGGGCATAGTCGGTTTAGAATAGACCGCTGACCGGTTCAACTAAACCAAAGCAGAGGGATAACCTATGATCGAAGTTGTAATAGAAAGCATTCGCATCAGCCTTGTCTCCCAGCATCGCATTGTGCTGCTAAAAGAGCTGGATAACGACCGCCAATTGCCCATATGGATTGGTCCCTGTGAAGCAGATGCCATCACCATTGAACTGCAAGATGTCAAAGTCGCCAGACCAGTCACCCATGATCTGCTGAAAAATGTGATAGATGAAATGGGCGGCCGTGTTTCCCATGTGTTGATTCGCGCTTTGCAGGATGGCGTCTTCCACGCCAGTCTATTTGTAGACCGTGATGGCGATTTGCTGGAAGTAGACTGCCGCTCCTCCGACGCCATTGCTTTGGCTGTGCGCGTCAAAGTCCCCATTTTTATCAACGACGACGTGATGGATCAGGCTGGTGTTCTGCCGGAAAGCGACATTCAACAGCCAGAAAGCCCCAAAACAGAAGGCGAAGAAGGCGAAGTGCTAGATATATTTTCTGATTTTGTGGACACGTTGGATTTCGACGATTTCGACGAATAACAACCCGATTTTTCCTCTGTCTGTTACAGGTTCCCGATTATAAAACGTGAAACACGAGTCAGCTTGTGTTTCACGTTTTCCATTTTACTTATGAGCGCAAACGGCGAACGTCTCCCCCCCCATAGTCAGGAAGCAGAAGAAGCGCTTCTGGGTTCTTTGCTGATAGACCCGGATGCCCTCTTTGAAGTCAACAGCTTTTTACGGCCAGAAGCCTTTTACCGCACGCAAAATCGCCGGATTTACGAAGCGATTTTGCGTCTGAGCGACCGGCGCGAACCGGTGGACCTGATCACCCTGACGGAGGAACTGCGCCGCCAGGAGCAGTTGGAGGATGTGGGCGGCGAAGCGTACATCATCAACCTGATCAACATGGTTCCGACGGCGATCAACGCGCCTAATTACGGCCGTCTCGTCGAAGCCACCGCCATCCGCCGCAAACTCGTCTCCGCCGCCAGCGCCATCGCCAACCTGGCCTACGACGAAAAAGAAGACATCAGCGTCGTCATAGACCGCGCCGAACAAACGCTGTTCTCCATCAGCGAAGAGCGCACCACCCGTGACCTGGTTCCCATCCGTCAGATTGCCGCCGAATACCTGGACCGCATTCAAGAACTGCGCGAACGCGGCGATGATGTGGTGGGCATCCCCACCGGCTTTACTGAGCTGGATCGCTTGTTGGGCGGCCTGAACAAATCGGACCTGATCATCATCGCCGCCCGCCCCGGTATGGGCAAAACCTCCCTGCAAAACGCCATGGCCCTGACGGCCGCCACCAAACACGGCAAACGAGTCGCCATGTTCAACCTGGAAATGTCTGGCGAACAGTTGGTGCAGCGCATGATCGCCGCCGAAACGCGCATAGATTCGCAGCGGCTGCGGCGCGGCCAACTGGCCGAGGCGGAAATGCCCATCTTCTTGGAAGCGGTGGGCCGCCTCTCGGAAACGCGCATCTTTATAGATGACACGCCTTCCATTTCGCCCAACCAACTGCGCACCAAGTGCCGCCGCTTATACGCCGAGCATGGTCTGGACCTGGTGATGATTGATTATTTGCAGTTGATGCAAGCGGAGCGCAGCACCAACAACCGCGTGCAAGAAATCAGCGAGATTTCGCGTGGGTTAAAAGGGCTAGCCCGCGAACTGAACGTGCCGGTGATTGCCGCCTCGCAGCTCAGCCGGGCGGTGGAGCAAAGACAGGAGAAACGGCCGTTGCTCTCCGACCTCCGCGAAAGTGGTTCTATCGAACAAGACGCCGACATCGTCATGTTCATCTACCGCGACGAATACTACAATCCCGATACCACCGAACGCCCCAACATCGCCGAACTCAACATCGCCAAACACCGCAACGGCCCCACCGGAACCATAGACCTTTATTGGCACGGCAAACTCGCCACCTTCCGCAACCTCCAGCGCCAGGAAATCAACCTGTAGTGTGGCGGAGCCACATTACAGTCAATAGCCAATGGTCAATGGTCAACTGCCAACGGTTGACAATTGACCATTGACCATTAACAATTAACCCTTATGAAAGGTTTTCCCGGTTTCCCAGATGGCAAAATGCGCCTGACCCAGGTTCCCAACCTTTTTTTCAGCGATTTGCTGCCCATCATAGACAACCTGGCCGAGTTGAAGGTAACGATCTACGCTTTTTGGGCCTTGTCGCAGCGTGAAGGGCAGGTCCGCTACCTGCGCCTGGCCGACTTCCTCAACGATACCGAATTTGTGAAAGGACTTGGCCCTACGCTTAAACTGGCCGCCGAAGCGCTGCTGGACGGCCTCGAACGCGCCGTGGCCCGGGGCACGTTCTTGCACATCAACGTCGAAGGGGCTGATGGCAAGATGGACCTTTATTTTTTGAACACGGAGAAGGGGCGCACGGCCGTAGACGGCATCACCCGTGGCGAATGGCGGCCCAATCCCGATGAAGACGCACCCATTACCCTACTGGTAGAACGGCCCAACATCTTCATCCTCTACGAGCAAAACATCGGCCCCCTCACGCCCATCATCGCCGATGAACTGCGTGACGCCGAACAAGCGTACCCGCCACGCTGGATCGAAGAAGCGATCACCCTCGCCGTCGCCAACAATGCCCGTAAATGGCGTTACATCCTCACCATTCTGGAGCGCTGGCGACAAGAAGGAAAACAAGATGGAACAGGCCGCCGAGATACTCAGAAAGAGCTTCGCAACCAAATACCTGATGAATACCGCGACATTATCAAACGGTGATACGGCCGTATCCGGCCTGGAACAACCTGGTCTGGGCCAACCCGACTGCCCCTTCTGTGGCGGTCTGGGCTACGTTGTGCCCGACGTACCCGCCACCAATCCTGGCTTTGGCCGGGCTGTCGTCTGCGTCTGCCGCGCCGCCGAAGAAGAAATGGCTCGCCAGTCCACCTTGCTGCGCCTCAGCCAAATCGGCATGTTAAAAGATTGCACCTTCGACACTTTCTTGCCAGACGGGCATGGGCTAACCCCAGACAAGCAGCGCAATCTGCGCATGGCCTACGACACAGCGCTGGATTACGCCAAAAATCCGCAAGGCTGGCTGCTGCTCAAAGGCGGCTATGGCTGCGGCAAAACCCATCTGGCAGCGGCCGTTGCCAACCACCGCCTGAACATGGGCCACCCCGTCCTCTTTGTCAACACGCCCGATTTGCTCGACCATTTGCGCGCCACCTACAGCCCTGCCTCCGATACCACCTACGACCAACGCTTCGACCAGGTGCGCAACGCCCCCTTGCTCATCCTGGACGATTTGGGCACGCAAAGCAATACCGAATGGGCGCAAGAAAAGCTGTACCAGATTTTCAACCACCGCTACAACGCCCGCCTGGCCACCATCATCACCACCAACGAAGAATTAGAAGCCATCGAAATTCGCGTCCGCTCGCGCATCATGGATTTAAGCCTGGTGCGCATCGTGCCCATCACCGCGCCCGATTTCCGCCACACCGGCGTAGACCAGGAGCAGTCGGAGCTTTCTACCCTCAGCCTGCACAACGACCAGATTTTTGAGCGGTTCGACTTGCGCGAACGGGAGCTGCCGCGGGGGCAGGCCGAAAACTTGCGCCGCGCATTCGAAACGGCGCGAGAATTTGCCGAACAGCCGGCCGATTGGTTGGTGTTCAACAGCATGGCCTACGGCAACGGCAAAACCCACCTGGCGGCAGCCATCGCCAACTACGTTGCCAAACAGGGGCAGCCGGTGCTGTTCATCGTCGTGCCCGATTTGCTGGACCATTTGCGGGCGACGTTTAACCCGGCCAGCGGCGTGCGCCTGGACAAGCGCTTCGACGAAGTTAAAAAAGCGCCGCTGTTGGTGCTGGACGATCTAGGCACAGAAAGCGCCACCGCCTGGGCGCGGGAAAAATTGTACCAACTCTTCAATTACCGCTACGCCGCCCGCCTGCCCACCGTCATCACTACCGCCACGCCGGTAGACGAAATTGACCCCCGTTTGGCGACGCGGATGCTGGATGGCAGCCGCTGCACCTTCTTCCTGATCGAAGCGCCCAGCTATCGCGGCGGCGTGAAGCCCCGGCGCAGCCGCGGCGGGCAGAAGTAAGTCTGTCGTGCGTCAGGTGAATGCACAACACGGCCGTCTTGCCCACCACCCCTGCGTGAGTTAAACTCCGCAAGCCTTATCAACTTTAATGTCAACCAGGAGAACGGCCGTGTTCGTCGGCTTGCTAAAAACCATGCGTCCACGCCAGTGGACCAAAAACGTCTTTGTCTTTGTCGCCCTTTTCTTCGACGGCAAGATCACCGACCCAACCAGCGTTTTGCGCACCCTGGCCGCTTTTGTGCTGCTGTGCCTCATGTCCAGCGCCGTCTACATCATGAACGACCTCAGCGACATCGAAAGCGACCGCCAGCATCCGGTGAAGCGCAACCGGCCGTTAGCCGCCGGTCAACTCAGCCCCACCATCGCCGTCATCATGATCATCCTATTTGCGGTCGGCAGCCTGGTCGCCGGATTTTTCCTCTCGCCGCCCCTGGCTTTGGTTTTATTGGGCTACCTGATCATCCAGATCGCCTACACCTTTTACCTGAAAAACGTCGTCCTACTGGACGTATTTGTTGTGGCTTTTGGCTTCATTTTGCGCATCGCCGCCGGTGTGGTGGTGATAGACGTGCAGCGTTTTTCCCCCTGGCTTTACGTGTTTGGCGGCTTCCTGGCCCTCTTCATGATTTTGGGCAAGCGGCGGCACGAATTGGTGTTGTTGGGCGAAGACGCCGGCGGCCATCGCTCCAGCCTGGACGAGTACAGCCTGGAACTGATAGACCTGCTGTTGATGATTGTCACCACCAGCGCCGTCGCCGCCTACAGCCTCTACACCTTCCTGGCCGAGGGTTTGCCGGGCAACCATATGATGATGCTCACCATCCCGTTTGTGCTGTACGGCATTTTTCGCTATCTCTACCTGATCCACGTGCGGCACGAAGGCGGCGCGCCGGAAGAAATTTTGCTCCGCGACCGACCGATGCAAGTGACGCTGGCGCTGTATGGCGCGGTGGTCTTTACCGCCCTCTATCTACTCAACTAGCCTCCCGCCATGACCTGCGCCACTGCCCCCGGTAAGATTATTTTGTTTGGCGAACACGCTGTGGTATACGGCCGTCCCGCCATTGCCGCCCCCCTTTCCCAACTACGGGCGACGGCCGTTGTCGAAGACAGCCCCACCCCCGGCATCCGCCTGCTGGCCGCCGATCTGGGCACAAACATCTTGTTAGACGAAGCCGCCCCCGACGACCCGGTCGCCGCTGTGGTGCGCCAACTGCAAACGGCCGCCCATCTCCCCCGCCTGCCCGACCTGACCATCACCATCACCAGCCAGATTCCCATCGCCAGCGGCCTGGGCAGCGGCGCGGCCATCACCGCCGCCGTCATTCGCGCCCTGGCGCAGCACCTCTGTCTGGCGCACCTTTCCAGCGATGATTGGGTGTCTAACCTCACTTACGAGATCGAAAAAATCCATCACGGCACGCCCAGCGGCATAGACAACACCGTCGTCGCCTACGAAAGGCCGGTCTACTTTGTGCGCCAGCAGCCGCAAAACCGCATCGAACCGTTTGCCGTGGCCCAACCGCTGCGCCTGTTGGTAGCCGACACCGGCCAGAGCAGCAGCACCAAAGCCGTCGTTGGCGATGTGCGCCGTCAGTGGCAGGCGGACCCGGCCCATTTTGAGGCAATTTTTGATGGCTGTGGCCGCATCGCCCGCCAGGCGCGTCAGGCCATTGAGACTGGCGACCTGACACAGGTCGGGCAGTTGATGGACGAGAATCACCGCCTGCTGCAAGAGATGACGGTTTCGTCGGCGGCGCTGGATGGGCTGGTGTTGGCGGCCAGGGCTGCCGGCGCGTTGGGGGCTAAACTGAGCGGCGCGGGGCGCGGCGGTAATATGATTGCGCTGGTGACGACGGCGGGGGAAACGGCCGTCACCCAGTCCCTCTACCAGGCTGGCGCCCGCGCTGTCTTCAGCACCGTCCTCGCCTCGACTTCCCCGATTCCCGACAATGAGATATGATACAGGTGTGTTGCGCTAAATCTAATCTGATGGTCGCAATGCACCAGCGGGCACGACAATGAAACCGGTAATCCACCGTGGCCTTCGTGGTGAAATCCCAGATAACCTGTACGGGTACACTTTAAAATGAAAAAGCCAGCCCCAGGGCTGGCTCATCCGTCTCAGAAAGAAAGCAGTTAGCTTTTGGCTTGGGTTTTCAAGCAGCGCGTGCACACATACTTGCGCACTTTACGGCCGTCATCCTGCATACTAACACGTTGAATATTCGGCTTAAACTGCCGCTTACTTTTTCGTTCTGAAAAGCTGCGAATATTACCAGACATGGGCTTCTTGCCACAAATTTCACATTTAGCCATAATTTCACCTCACCTGGACAAAGTAAAAGCGACCCCTTGCGGTCGCTCAGATTCATAACGAACGAGTGAAGATTATAAACAATCAGGTTTTTTTATGCAAGGTGGTGCAGTTTGTTAGTTGGTTAGCCAAAAGCGATCCAACAGACCAACAAACCTGTTGACCAACCAGATTCCCTGACACAGGCGATTGGACAGGAGTGACCATGCCTACAAAAGATGAACCGCTAGGAACCATTGACATCTCGACCGCTACGATAGCTACCATCGCCAACCAGGCTGTGAACCAATGTTACGGGGTTGTGGGCATGGCCAGCAAAAATCTGGTGAATGGCATCGCCCACCTGTTGGCCTGGGATGGCGGCCGGCGGGGGATTGAAATTGTTATTGAAAATGAAGAGATCGTGATAGATGTTTATGTCATTGTGGAGTATGGCGTGCGCATTCGCACGGTGGCTGAGAGCATTCAGAGTACCGTCAAATACCATGTCGAAAAAGCCATAGGGCTGCCGGTACGAGACGTGAACGTCTATGTTCAGGGATTACGGATAAATCGGGACAAATAAGCCAGGCCGGCCGACAGATGAGGCCGCTTTGGCCGCAGCCCGCCCAGGTAAACAGATAGAATCGCACAAGCTGCCAAGAAACCTGAAAGGTTTTTGTCCCTGAGACAAAACGCTTCCGGTCTTGGAAAACGGCCGTTGCCCATACACCACTCCCGGTGTTCACGCTTGCGGCCCAGACCAACCCGCCATTTTGGAGGAAGAGGATAGTGACGACAAACAGTTCTGCCGACGCACCCCCGATTGACCGCAAATGGTTACAGTGCAACGGACAACAACTGCGAAAAATGGCCCACGCCGGATTGCTCTGGCTGGAAAGAAACCATGAAAAGGTGAACGCCCTGAACGTTTTCCCCGTGCCCGATGGCGACACCGGCACCAATATGTTGTTGACCATGCGCTCGGCCTATAAACAGATTCAAGATAACTATACCACCCACGTGGGTAAGATGTCTGGTGATCTATCTTATGGCGCATTGATGGGCGCTCGTGGCAATTCGGGCGTCATTTTGAGCCAGATATGGCGTGGTTTAGCCAAACCGTTGAAGGGCAAAGAGAGCTTCAACGCCGATGACCTGGCCGATGCGTTGCAGCAGGCCGCCGACACCGCTTATGGCGGGGTGATGAAACCGGTGGAAGGCACCATCCTCACCGTCATTCGCGCCGGGGCCGACGAAGCGGCTAATTCGGTACTGATCACCAAAGATTTGCGCTTTTTGTTGGCGCGGGTGCTGGAACGGTGCGAGCAGGCGTTGGAGAAAACGCCAGACCTGCTGCCGGTGCTAAAACAGGCTGGTGTGGTGGATTCCGGCGGTCAGGGGCTGGTTTATATTTTGGAGGGGATGCTGCGTTATGCCAAAGGTGAGCTGTCGTTGGAGCCGGTGGTGGTAACGGCCGTTATCCCGTCCACCACCAGCACCCCGGCTCAGGCACACGCCATTCCCGAAGGCGGCGAGCTGGAAAATCCCTACGACGTGCAGTTCATCCTCATGGGCCAAAACCTGAACGTCGAAGAAGTGCGGCAGCGCATAGACGCCATGGGCGACTCCACCGTCGTCGTCGGCGATGAAACGACTATCAAAGTCCACATCCACGTCAAAAACCCCGGCGAACCGTTGAGTTATGGCATCAGCCTGGGGCGTATTACCGACGTGGTGGTGGAAAACATGCAAATGCAGATGGAAGAGATTATCGGCGAGCGAGAAACGGCCGTTTTCCCCAGCAACGGCCACGCGGAACCGCCGCCAATGGCCGTGCAGCCCGGCCAGATCGGCGTCATTGCCGTAGCCGCCGGCAAGGGCCTTGCCAGCATCTTCCATAGTCTTGGCGCGGCTTATATTGTCAACGGCGGCCAGACCAACAACCCCAGTACCGAAGAAATTTTCCAGGCCATTCAAGACGTGCCCACAGACAAGGTGATCATCCTACCCAACAACAAGAACATCGTCCTGGCCTCCGAAGCAGCCCGCGACCTCAGCCCGAAACAGGTGCGTGTCGTCACGACCCGCACCATCCCCCAGGGCTTCAACGCCATGCTGCACCACGACCCGGATGGCGACCTGGATGAAGTAGCCGAAGCGATGGCTGCCTCCCTGTCCCATGTGGCTACCGGCGAAATCACCCGCGCCGTCCGTTCGGTAACGCTGGATGGGGTGACGGTGAATGAAGGCGAGATTATTGGGTTGGTCAACGGCCGTCTCTGCGCTTCCGGCCACCATTTACATGACGTATTGGCTGAAATGCTGACCGCCATGGACATGGACAATCGGGAGCTGCTCTCGCTGTATTACGGCCGTGATGTCCTCCCTGCCGATGCCCAGCAAGTGGCCGAACAAATCGGCATGTTGTACCCAGACGCCGAAATCGAAGTCCTGCCCGGCGGGCAAGCCCACTATTTTTACATTCTTGGGGCTGAATAAAGGAACCCTTATGACTGTTAAAATCGTCGCTGACAGCGCTTGTGACGTGCCCGAACATCTGGCGCGCGAACTAGACATCACCATCGTGCCGGTGTATATCAACGTGGGCGAGCAGAGCTTTTTGGAAAACGTGGAGATTTCCCGCGAGCAGTTTTACCACAACCTGCCCACCTATTCGGTGTACCCAACAACAGCCGCGCCGGCTGTAGGGTCGTTTACGGCCGTTTACGACAACCTGGCCGCCGCCGGCGCCACCGACATTCTGTCCATCCACATTGCCTCCAGCCTCAGCGCCACCTTCAACGCCGCCCGCCTGGGCGCCGAAGCCGCCGCCGCGCCGGTGACGGTCTTCGATTCCGAGCAGATCACCATGGGCAGTGGGCTGCAAGTGCTGGCCGCCGCCCAAGCCGCCGCCGCCGGACACAGCGTGGCCGACATTGTGACTATGCTGCGCCAGCGGGTGCCGCGCACCCGCGTGTTTGGCATGATTGATTCGTTAGAATCGCTGCGCCGCAGTGGGCGCGTGAATTGGGCGCAGTTTGGCCTGGGAACCCTGCTGCAAATCAAACCGGTGATGATGATCCACCGGGGCGATGTTTCCGTGGTCGCCCGTATCCGCACGCGCAAAAAGGCGCTCAGCCACACCATCGAGATGGTGCAGCAGTTTGGCCCCTTCGAGCGGCTCGCCATCATCCACGTCAACGCCCCCGAAGCCGCCGAGGAATTGCGGCAGATGGCCGAGGGTGTGTTATCATCCACCCATCCACCGATGATCATGGGCATTACCCCGGCCATCGGCACACACCTGGGGCTGGGCGCTGTCGGCTTTGCCTGCATCGCCACCCAAGACCATAATTAAGTAATCGTCTAAGAATAACTTCCTGTTTTTAGATTGGACCAATCTTGGAGAGTGGTCCAATCTGGGCCATGTAATTTCTGGATAAGCACTAACCACCCCGGTAAAGAGCGTCGCAAACATTTCCGGCCGCTTTGCCATACGTCAGGTATCTATGACACGAGCATTCAACAGACTACAACGGGTATTGGAATTAGAAGGGCAGCAAGGGTATCAAAACAAAGCTGTCGTCGGCGGCATCCGCCAATTTGCTGTTTTTTGGGTAGAGCAGGCCCGCGCTGAGGCGACCGATGAACTGGACCAGGCGTTGGTGGAGCAGGTGGGCGAGGTGCTGCTGGATTACGGCCGTCTCCCCGGCCCAGAAGCGCGCCAAAAAGCGATCCAAAATCTGCAAGACAGCTTACAACGACGGCAAAAACGGCTGGGAGCCAGCGCCCCCTCGGCGGCCAAACCGGCGCCCCCGCCGCCCAAGAGGAAACAACCGTCCCCCCCACCGCCGTCTAAACCGGCGGCGGTGAAAGAGGCAATCGAAGAAACCGATGAGGAATTGGAGGAAATCCAGCCGGAAGCGCCGCAAGAAAGGAAACGGCCGTCTACCCCTCCCACCTTGTCCCAGGCAGAACCCGACCCGGCCGGCCTGGCCCAACCCACCACCTCCCTCAAAGGCATCGGCCCCAAAATTGCCCAATCCCTGGAAAAATTAGGCGCGCAGACCATCTGGGACCTGCTCTTCATCTTCCCCCGCCGCTACGACGACTACACCCTGATGAAACCCATCAAAGACCTGGTCTACGGTGAACAAGTCACCGTCATTGGCACGGTGTGGCAGACCAGCGCCAAACGCATTCGCGGCAGCCAGGTCATGGTCCAGTCTATGATCAGCGACGGCAGCGGAACCATTCAAGTTACCTGGTTTAATCAGCCCTGGCTGGCCGAAAAGCTCAAAGCAGGGATGCAGGTGGTTATCAGCGGCAAAGTAGATCAATTCCTGGGCCGATTGGTGTTCAACTCGCCCGAATGGGAACCGCTGGAAATGGACCCGCTGAAAACCCGCCGCATTGTGCCGGTTTATCCGCTGACGGCCGGCCTGAACAGCAATCGGATGCGCGACATTATGCAAGCGGCCGTTTCCCACTGGAGTCCACGGGTGCCGGAACCATTACCGGCCGATGTGCGCCGCCGCCAGGACCTCTACTCGCTGCCCCAGGCCATCAGCCAGACCCACTTCCCCGAAAGCCAGGACACTCTCTTCCATGCCCGGCGGCGGCTGATCTTCGACGAACTATTCCTGCTGCAATTGGGTATGCAAGGCTTCCGGCGTGATTGGCAGGCGCAGCCTGGCCTGCCGCTCCTATTCGACCTGGAATCGCTGACCCCATTTTACACAAGCCTGCCCTTTGCCCTCACCGGCGCACAGCAGCGGGTAATCGGCGAAATCGCCGCCGACCTCGCCCGCAGCATCCCCATGAACCGCCTGCTGCAAGGCGACGTGGGGTCCGGCAAAACGGTGGTGGCGGCAGCGGCCATGCTCATGGCGGCCAAAGCCGGGGCGCAGGCCGCCCTGATGGCCCCCACGGAAATTTTGGCCGAGCAGCATTACCAGGGGCTAAGCAAACTGCTGACGCCGCTGGGCGTCAACGTTTGCCTGCTCACCGGCAGCACCCCTGCGGCCGAAAAAACGCGCATCTACGCCGAATTGGCTGATGGGACCATCCATGTCGCCACCGGAACCCACGCCCTGATTCAGCCGGGTGTGCAGTTCCACACGCTGGCCCTGTCGGTGATAGACGAGCAGCACCGCTTTGGCGTGGACCAACGTCAGGCGCTGCGCGACAAAGGCGCGCCCAATGGGAGCGGCGTCGCCAGCCCGCACGTATTGGTCATGTCGGCCACCCCCATCCCGCGCACATTGGCTCTGTCATTGTATGGCGATCTGGACCTGTCGCTGTTGGATGAGATGCCGCCTGGCCGCCAGGAAATTAAGACCCGCTGGCTGCGCAGCAGCGAACGTGAACGGGCCTACTCTTTTGTGCGGCGGCAGGTGAAGGCCGGCCGTCAGGCGTACATCATCTACCCGCTGGTGGAAGAGTCGGACAAGATAGACGCCAAAGCGGCCGTCGCCGAGCATGAGCGCCTGCAGACCGAGGTGTTTCCTGATTTGCGGGTGGGGCTGATACACGGCCGTCTTAAATCTGACGAGAAGGAAGCGGCTATGCGCGCTTTCTACAGCGGCGACAGCCACATTTTGGTGGCCACATCGGTCATCGAAGTGGGCGTAGATGTGCCCAACAGCACGGTGATGGTGATTGAAGGGGCCAACCGCTTTGGTCTGGCGCAGCTACACCAGTTCCGCGGGCGCGTGGGGCGCGGCGAACACCAATCCTACTGCCTGCTCATCGCCGACAACGAATCGGCCGAAGCCGAAGAACGCCTCAGCGCCCTGGAAAAAACCAACGATGGTTTTGTGCTGGCGGAAAAAGACCTGGAAATTCGTGGTCCCGGCGAGTTTTTCGGCCGTCGCCAGAGCGGCATACCGGAACTGCGTCTGGCTTCCCTGCTGGATATGGAGATGTTGACCATCGCCCGCAGCGAGGCCGAACTACTTTTCCACGCCGATCCCAACCTGGAGGAGCCGCAGCACCGCTGGCTGGCCGAACGAGTACACAAGTTCTGGGAACAGGCCGGCGACGTAAGCTGATCGTCGTAAACTGAATACTGAACACTGAACACTGACTACTGATCACCCACACAAAGGAGCATCGCTTGATAAGACGCGCACTATATCCCGGTACATTCGACCCGGTGCATTATGGTCATCTGGACCTGATGCAGCGGGCCGGTTTGATTTTTGACGAGTTAGTCGTGGGCGTGTATGAACATAAACGGCCGTCTAAATCCGTCCTCTTTTCGGTGGACGAACGCCGTAAAATGATCGAAGACGCGCTGGAAGTGATGAACGGCCTTGATCACAATATCACCACTGTTCCCTTCAGCGGCCTGACGGTGGACCTGGCGCGTGAATTGGGCATCCCGGTGATCGTGCGCGGTCTGCGCGTATTTTCCGACTTCGAGTTTGAGTTTCGGTTTGCCCTGGCAAACCGGCGCATGGCCCCCAACCTGGAAACCGTGAACCTGATCACCCGCGAGGAACACACCTTTCTCAGCAGTACCACCGTGCGCGAAATCGCGTCGCTGGGCGGTGATGTGCGCAGCATGGTTCCGCCCAACGTGGCCGATATGTTGTACCAACGCTTCCAGGCCATGGACGAATCGCACAGCCTGCGCCAGATGCCGCCGCTGCGTGATTAAGCTGTTTTGTTGTGCTACCAGGGGACTAGACATTATAATACCCCTTGAGAAGGTTGGATTGTGAGCAAAAACCGAGGGCGAGGTCATCATGGACATACAACATTTGGTTGATAGATTAGAAGAAGCGCTGAATACCAGCGCCCATTTGCCGTTGAGCGCCTATTTGCTGGTAAACGAAGACCGAATTTACGGCATCATTGACCAAATGCGCGTCGCCATCCCTGAAGAAGTAAAACGCGCCAATCGGGTTGAAGCAGAAAAAGACCGCATCCTGGCCCAGGCCCATGAAGAGGCTGAACGTATTCGTGACCTGGCCCGGCAGGAAGCGGCCGAATTGGTCAAGCGCGACGCCATTATGTCTGCCGCCCAACAGCGGGCCGAAAACATCCTGGAACGTTCGCGCCGCGATTCCGAAGCGCTGCGCCAGGACGCCGATGTGTATGTGGTGGAGGTTCTGACCAGGCTGGAGGAAGACTTGCTGCGTTCCCTGGCGGTGGTGCGGAATGGGATGCGGAAAGTGCAAGTGGAGCAGGATGCGGGCGAACGGCCGTTAACCACTCCCGCCGATTAACCGATTATCCGCCACTTTCTCCAAGGTTTTTCTCTAAACCTGTCTTGACAGCCATTGACCGGCGGCTATAATTGCCAGTCGCGGCCCAAATCGCCGCTTATTTTTTGTCTGGGCAGTAAACGCCCAAATTCGTTGAGAGAGGATGACCAATGGGTGCTGTACCGAAGCGCAGAATTTCCAAAGCCCGGCGTGACCGTCGGCGTGCACACGATTTTATTCAACCATTTCACCTGGTTCGCTGCTCGAAGTGCGGGGCGATGAAACGTTCCCACCACATGTGCCCGGATTGTGGCACCTATCGGGGCCGCCAAATCCTGACTGCGGCGGAAGAGTAGAGCCGTCCTGAAAGAGGCCGTCTTAGTGCGGCCTTTTTTGTACATCCCGTTATTCCGCGTCGCCAGGCACGGAATCTTTTTCCATAACAATCCTATGAGCAGTGCCTTCCTTTTTTCCCGGACAGGGTTCCCAATATGTAGGGATGGGGCAAACGCTGGTAGAGCAAACGCCGGAAGCGCGTGCGGTGTATGAACAGGCCGACGCGCTGTTGGGCTTTTCCTTGTCCACGCTCTGTTTTGTTGGGCCAGAGGAGGCGCTGACAGATACGCTAAACCAGCAGCCAGCGCTGTTTACCACCAGTCTGGCGCTGTTTGCCGCGCTGCAAGCGCAGGGCATGGCCGCGCCAGACTTTGTGGTGGGCCATAGTTTGGGGGAACTTTCGGCGTTGGCGGCTGCCGGCAGCCTGACGTTTGTTGATGGGTTGGCGTTGGTGCGGCGGCGCGCCGAACTGATGCAGGCCGCCGGCCAGCAGGAACCGGGGGGGATGGCGGCCGTGTTGGGGTTGGATTTGCCGGTGGTGGCCGATGTGTGCGTCCAGGCGGCGCAGCAGCACGGCCGTCCGGTGCAGGTAGCCAACGACAACTGCCCCGGTCAGATTGTCATTTCTGGGGATGCGGCGGCGCTGGCAACGGCCGTTACCCTGGCCCAGTCCGCCGGGGCGCGCAAAACTGTCATCTTGCCCATCACCATTGCCGCCCATTCACCGCTGATGGCTTCGGCGGCGGCAGATTTTGCAACGGCCGTTGACCATACCCCCATCTCCCCCCCACAAATCCCCATCATCGGCAACGTGACCGCCCAGCCCCTCCTGACCCCAGAAGACATTCGCGCCGAACTCAAGGCGCAGCTAACCGCCTCCGTTTTGTGGACCGATTCCATGAATTACCTGCTTTCCCACGGTGTAGACACGGTGGTTGAGGTGGGACCGGGCGACGTGCTGCTGAGCCTGATGAAACGGATTGACCGACAAACAAAGCGCGTCAAGGCCGATGCTCCGTAACGCGATTTCCACTTACATGCCTCGAACTGAAAGTTAGGACGGCATCTTCTCATCATTACTCGTTTTGAAAGCCAGCAAGGTGATCGCCACACCGAAAGTGCTATAATTCAGTTATGATACAAACTGATTTTTTTGAGCGCAGAGGGAAAATTAACGAGCTAGATCGCAGTTTTGATCTGGACTTTTGGCAAGCACAGTCTTCAGAAGCTCGTTTTAATGCGTCTTGGGAACTAATCGTTCATTATGTCAAAGTTAAAGGTTTAGATGTTCGTCAACTCCGACTTCAGCGATCTCTTGAGTCTTTTCAAAGACAACGGGGTTAAGTATCTGGTCATTGGCGGCTATGCAGTCATTCAGCATGCTGAACCTCGTTTTACTAAAGACCTCGATTTGTGGATAAGCACTGACATAGAAAATGCCGCAGCAGTGTATAAATCGCTCCGCGAGTTTGGCGCTCCACTGGAAGGGTTAACAGAATCGGATTTTGCTGAAGAAGGATATTTTTATCAGATGGGCGTCCCTCCAGTACGAGTAGATGTGTTAATGGGAATACCAGGTTTGAAATTTGCGGAAGCCTGGGAAAGGAGGGTCGAAGTGAAGTTTGAAGATCTTCTCGTAGCGTTTATCTCTCGCCAGGACCTTATTACTGCTAAGCGTGCCTCTGGTCGTCCACAAGATTTAATTGATGCTGATTTATTGACACAGGTCAAAAACGATTGATCAGGACTGCTTAAAGTCCATACAAGCGTCCTAACAACCCATCCAGGTGACGCTGGCGCGATGCCTCGGAAGGCTGGCGTTTTGGCTACGATTCATTCATTGGTGAATCGCGCCAGCGCACCTGATGGGGGCGTTAGGCGGCAGACAGGATAACTGTAAATGCAGGTTACTACAACCGTCAAACCAAAGGACAGAGTTGCCTGGCGCGTCTGGCTTGAAGAACACCATGCAATAGCCGCTGAGATTTGGCTGTTATTCGATGATCGTCCTGAAGAGACTGCGGTGTCTTATCTGGATGCTGTGGAGGAGGCGATCTGTTTTGGCTGGATCGACAGCATCCAGAAACGGTTCTCCCCAAATGAACGTGCTCAGCGGTTTACACCCCGCAAACAACGCAGTAATTGGACAGAACTAAACAAGGAGCGCGCTCGCCGCTTAATTCGGCTCGGGCTAATGACTGACTCTGGCCGGGCAACGCTTCCTGATCTGGAAACGCGGTCTGTAGTAGCTGCGGATATTGTGGATGCACTCAAGGCAGAACCTGGCGCCTGGTCTAGCTTCCTTGCATTTCCCGACCTGTACCGACGGGTGCGCATTGGCTATATCGAAGAGATGCGCAAGAACCCTGGTGAATTCGAACGCCGACTGCGAAACTTTGTGAAGCGAACTTCAGCCAACCAGGTGTTTGGCAATTGGAATGATGGAGGACGACTTGGATGAATGTAGAACCGTGTAACAATGGGTTGCAAGTCTTGGCGCGGTTGAGGAGGCTGGATTCGGGTATGCTGGTGGAAAGGGAAAGATGTGCGGTGGAAAACGGCCGTGCGCTCTTTCAGGCAATCGTAGGCAGTTGTAAGACGGCAGTCGCCCAACAAAACTTCCAGCCACCCCCCCCTTGCAGAGTGATACTTCAAGGCATTGCACAGCACGGCGGCTGAAGCCGGGATTACCCATCATTCGCTATCCCAAAGCCAACAAAGCCCACCCAACATAGGCATCAAGCCGACAAAACTGCATTCAGGTTTTCAGCTTATGCCACTAAAACGGCGGGCGTGATACAGCAATATATCAATTTGTGCTGGGAGATAATATCATGACATCCATTAACAGTTCTAAGGATCGTTTCAGGTCTGCGTCGTTGATCATCGAACTTGCTCTTCTAGGGGCATTTTTCTGGTTTGACTATACAGATCGGATTTCTCTTCCTGTATCAAATACCCCCTATCTTTTTCTTATAGGTTGGCTGTCATTACGTCTACGAGGCCTACGTTGGAGGGATGTCGGATGGAGCCGCCCCTCAGATATTCGCCAAACCGCGATTGTTGCACTGATTTCCGCTGTCATCTTCCAACTATTTTCTCTCTTGGTAATGATCCCTATAGCAACACGACTAACTGGAGAAACAATCGATCTGTCGCTGCTAGAGCAGATAGAGGGTAATCCTGTCATGTTATTGGTTGGACTGATCACCGTATGGATATTGGCTGCGTTTGGCGAGGAATTTGTGTACCGCGGCTATCTCTTAAATCGAATCTCTGATGTTACCGGTCAAAATATGTTAGGGTGGGGATTAGCGTTACTGATTTCATCCTTTATCTTTGGCATCATACACTTCTACCAAGGTATCGTCGGGGTAATTGACACGGGTGTTTCTGGGTTGGTGTTTGGTGGATTATACTTGATGTGGCGGCGCAACTTATGGATGCCTATTCTGACACATGGCTTTTCAAACTCGATTGCCCTTGTATTAGCATTTCTGGGAGTGCTGTGAGGTTTTGGTTGTTGAAGTTTTCGGGAATGGCGGGCAGTTGGGCTGGCGAACGGCCGTTTGCTCGCAAACTTTTGGGCAACAGCAACTGCCCTATCCGCCCAAGTCAGTCGGCTTCGGCGCAGGTCTTAACAAATTTACTCTGGAAACAAAGCCAGCGTCAGGTGGGATGCCTCTAACATTGGTTCCGGCCAATACTGGCGCGAGTCCTCGGAGGGCTTGCGTCTTGGCTGCGGTTGAGGCTTTGGACGACAGCGCCAGCGCGCCTGAACCGGGCGTTCGATTTACACGGGAGGTAGATAGTGTCATTAGCCAATAAAGTTGCCATTGTTACCGGCGCGTCGCGTGGCATTGGCCGGGCCATTGCCGAAGATTTAGCGGCCAACGGCGCGAAGGTGGTCGTCAACTACAACGCCAGCGCGGCGGCAGCCGACGCAGTGGTGGCCGCGATTCAGGCGCAGGGGGGACAAGCAACAGCCGTGCCCGCCGATGTGTCCGATTTCCAGGCCGCCCAAGACCTCATCAAAGCCGCCCTGGACGCCTATGGGCAAATAGACATCCTGGTCAACAACGCCGGTACCACCCGCGACATGCTGCTGCCCATGATGAAAGAAGAAGATTGGGACCTGGTGCTGGACACCAACCTGAAAAGTGTGTTTAATTGCTGCAAAGCCGTGACGCGCCCCATGCTGCGGCGCAAACAAGGCGGGCGTATCATCAACATCTCTTCGGTCGTTGGCTTGATTGGGCAGGCCGGGCAGGCCAATTACGCCGCTTCCAAAGCTGGCGTCATCGGCTTCACCAAATCGCTCGCCAAAGAATTAGGGCCACGTGGCATCACTGTCAACGCCATCGCCCCCGGCTTTTTCCCCACGGCCTTAACCACCGTGCTGCCGGACGACCTGAAAGAGAAATCATTGGAATTTATCCCCCTCGGCCGTTGGGGCAATTTGCCGGAAGTGGCTTACCTGGCAACCTTTCTGGCCTCCGACAAAGCGGCCTACATCACCGGCCAGGTGATCAATGTGGATGGCGGCGTTGCCATGTAAGGTATCATTCGGAAGATTGGCCCAATCTCCAAGATTGGCCCAATCTGGACCATGTAATTATTAGATGATCACTTAGGGTTCAATACGAATACGGCGTGTGAAACGATGAGCGAAGTAAAAGAAAGTTTAGGGCGCATTGAAGTTGCGCCAGGCGTGTTGGCTACCATCGCCCAATATGCGGCGATGCGGGTGGATGGCGTCACCAAAATGGCCCCTATTCCGCCAGACGTGGCCCGCCTGTTTCGCCGCGAAGTGAAGCAAGATGGCATTTTGCTGGAGATTGGCGAGCAAAATCAGGTAAAAATTGATATTTACGTTATAATGGACCCGCAGGTTAACATCATGGAAGCCAGCCGCAGGATACAGGCGGCTGTCCTGGAAGCGGTTGACACGATGGTCGGCATTCCGGTAGAAGCGATTAACGTCCACGTTGAGGACGTCATTTATGCTCAGGAGTAAAGACTGTTGTCCGGGCGCTTGGCAGTTTTTCTCACCCGCCTATGAAAACAAGACGACGCGCGCGCCGCGTAACCCTTGAGACTCTTTACGAATATGATATAGCCAGCCATCCGCCGGGCGTGATTCTGCAACAACGGTTAGAGGATCAACCGATGGAAAAAGCGGGCGTGGACTTTGCTTCGCACCTGGTGCAGGGAACCATCACCCATCTGGAAGAGATGGATATACTTATCTCCCGCTATGCCCCGGAATGGCCGCTGGACCAGATGGCGGTGATTGATCGCAATATTTTGCGCATCGCCATCTTTGAATTTTTGATTGATGGGGAAACGCCGGTGAAGGTAGCCATTAACGAGGCGGTAGAGCTGGCGAAAACCTATGGCTCAGACAGCGCCCCTCGTTTTATCAATGGCGTTTTAGGTACATTGGCCGATAAAATTCCCGCGCTGCGTCAGGAACTGCTGCTGGCCGTGCCGGAGTAGTGTAGCCCGGCAGCGTTGCGCCATTTAGCCATGAGCAGCGTTCACTGTTTTGACAATGATGGGCTGATCCACCTGGCTGCCGCCGATTCGCTTGCTTTTGCCTCGGCCGTTTATGGCATTTTTGTTGAAAACGACCGCCTCCTGCTGCTTTCCCAGAAATCCACTCAGCTATATGCGCCGCCCGGTTGTATTCTGACTTTCCATCAGGTTCCAACGCAGGCTATTCGGCATTACTTTCGTCGTCTGGCGGCTATTACGCCGAATTTGGGGCCGCTGCTGCTGCTGGAAGACCAATATCGCTGGTTAGACGGCCGTGCCTGGCGGATTGCGGCCATGTATTATGCGGTGTCACGGCCGTTTACCGCCGCCATTTACCTCAACGAAACCCTGGAACCAGACGCCACCCCCACCTGGATAGACCCCGACGCCTTACAGCGCGACCAATTCCTCTTCGGCTACAAAGCCGTCACCGCCGGCATCTCCCGCCTCAACCCCGCTCGCCGCTAAGCCGGTTGTCCGTTGTCCGTTATCCGTTGTCCGTTACCTGTCACCCTGTCACCCCTTCACCCGCTCATTCCCCGGCCACCAGCGCCACCAGCGCCAACACATCATCCACCAACTTGGTCAGCGCCGGAGCAGCCGCCTGTTGGTTCGCCAGGGCGATGATCGTGATCTTGCTGTCTGGCAAATACCACATGCTGCCGGAAAAACCAGTGGTGCTGCCTTCGTAACCCCACAGTGTGCCCCAGGGCGTTTCTCGCTGCATGACACCTGGCCCGTAACCCACGCCGTTATCCATGTCGGTGGTCAGGTGGGTGAAACCGGCGTTGGCCCCGGAGAGTTGGCGGCCGGCCAGCGCCGGGACAAATTTCGCCAGGTCTACGGCCGTAGAGACCAGCCCGTCATCGTCCCAGCCCCTTGCCTTCGTGGGCGTCAAGGACACGGCTGTTCCCCTGGTAGCCGGGTACGTGACCTTCCGGCAGGTCTTCGGCCCGCTCCAGATACGTCTCATCCAGGTCCAGGCGGTAGAGAAAGCGTTCGCGAACGCTGTAGGCCAATGTTTCGCCGGTGATGGCCTCGGCGACCATTTGCAGCAAAACGTAGTTGGTGTTGGAAAGGGCGAAACCCGCGCCGGGGGCAAATTCGGCGGGGCCATCGGCGTAGGCCACTACCTCCGCCGGCGTCCAGGCATAGGCGGGGTTGGCGGCGTAGGCGGCCTGGAAGTCTGGGTTTTGGGCGTAATCGGGGATGCCGCTGCGCATGGTGAGGAGCTGGCCGATGGTGGCGGCACGGCCGTTGCCCAACTGCGCCAGCATCTCCGCCGGCAGCCATTTATCCAGCGTGTCGTCCAGCGACACGGCCCCTTCTTCGATAAGCTGCATGATCAGCGTACTGGTGAAGGGCTGCGTCAGCGGCCCGATGCGGAAGAGGGCGTCGCTGCGCATAGCCTGACCGCTCTCCACGTCGGCCAGCCCGGCGGCGAATAGCTGCTTGCCTACGCCCGGCCCTTCCACGTACAGCGCCCACCGGCCCGGGCAAACGAGGCTTGTTGGGCATTGATGGCGTCGTAAGCCGCGCGTTGCTGCTGGCAGCCACGCCAACCAGTAGAGCAAAGTAGGAGAGTTATGTCGGCGTTAGTGCCTGTTTTGTAAATGTAACCATTAGCCGTGAACCCAAATCCAAATCGCATGGTTATTTGAGGAATGGTTATAAATTCAACAAGGCGGTGCTGGGAGCCTGTCGAGGCCGCCGAAGCATCCGAAGCATCCCAACGTCCAGTTAGTTGATAGTTGGTCCGATGAGTCCGCTGCAGACCATGCGTAAATGTAAAGAAGATCCGTCAATGACCATGCCCACAAATCCCAAAATCCTTCTTCCTTGACCAATTCGCCAATTTGCTTACCATACGGGCTATGAGTAAAGGTAGCGGTTACCAATTGGAGTATCTGGAAAAGTACCGGCAGCGGCCGTCTACACCACCGCCGGACAAGAAGGGCCAACCGCCGGACAAAAAAAACCGCGCGGCTGTGTGCGCCTGCTCATCTGGCTGGTGCAGTTGAGTTTGTTGGCGCTGCTGTTGGCGGTCGTCGCTGGGATTGGCGGCTATATTTTCCTCAATCAGCAGCTGGCCGGGGCCATCGAACAGGTGACCACTTACCGGGGTTCCGGGGCCGGGGGCACGCCCCGCTTTTACGACCGCAACGGCAATTTGCTGTTTGAGCTGACCACCACCGAAAAGCGGCGCTGGCTGACCTACAGCGAAATTCCGCGTGTCATCATCCAGGCCACCGTGGCCGCCGAAGACGATACCTTCTGGACCAATCCCGGCGTAGATGTGGCCGCCAACGTCGCCGCCCTGGTACGCAACTATCGCAACCCAGACGGCCGTCCTGTGGGCGCCAGCACCATCACCCAACAGCTTGTACGCCACATCGCCTTCACCTACGAAGAGCGCATCGCCGTCAGTTACCAGCGCAAACTACGCGAGATGTTCCTGGCCTTCATCCTCACCCAACAGCGCAGCAAAGAGGCCATCATCCAGATGTACCTCAACGAAATCTACTATGGCAACCTGGCCTACGGCATCGAAGCCGCCGCCCAGACCTATTTTGGCAAAGCGGCCGCAGACCTGACTCTGGCCGAAGCCGCTTTCCTGGCCGGGCTGCCGCAGTCGCCCTACGAACTAGACCCATACAGCAATTGGGAAGGAGCCAAAGCGCGGCAGGCGTTTATCCTCGATTTAATGCTCGATGAAGGCTATATCAGCTATATAGACGCCGAAGTCGGCAAAGGCGCGCCGCTGACGCTGGCGCCATTGATTCCAGTGCAAGAGCAGGCAGCCGAGGCAGTGCTGGAAGCGCCCCATTTTGTCTTATACGCCCAAAACGAATTGGAACAGCGTTATGGGGCCGACGCCCTGATCAAAGGCGGTTGGCAGGTGACCACCAGCCTGGATTTGGACCTGCACAAACTGGCCGAGCAGGCGGCGCGCGAGGGCGTGGCCGCCAACGCCGCCCACGACGTCGGCAACGGCGCGGTGGTGGCGCTTAAACCGGCCACCGGCGAAATTTTGGCGATGGTGGGCAGCCTGGACTATTTTAACGAGGCCATCGCCGGGCAGGTGAACGTGTCGCTGCGGCCGCGGCAGCCGGGCAGCGCCATCAAGCCCATCACCTATGCCGCGGCGCTGGCGCGGGGCTGGACCACCGCCGACGTACTTTGGGATGTGCCCATCAAGCTGGATTTGGGTGGCGGGCAGATGATGACGCCGGTGAATTACGACGGCCGTTACCGCGGCCCCGTGCTCTTCCGCGACGCCCTGGCCAACAGCTACAACATCCCGCCCATCCAACTGCTGCGCGACGTAGGCTTGCCCACGTTTATCGCCACCGCCCGTTCGATGGGCATCGAATCGTTCCGCGAAGACCCCAGCTATTATGGCCTGGCTATCACTCTGGGCGGCGGCGAAGTGCCCTTGCTGGAACTGACCCACGCCTACGCCACCCTGGCGAACATGGGGCAAAAACCACGCCTCACCAGCATCCTGCGCATCACTGACAGCCGGGGCAATGTGGTCTACGACGCCCAACGGGACCGCACGCCGCCGGTGAAGGCCCTGGACCCGCGCATCGCCTACATCATCAGCGATATTTTGGACGACGACAAAGCGCGGCTGCCAGCCATGGGCGGGGGCAACGCCCTGGAACTGCCCTTCCCGGCGGCCGTCAAAACGGGCACGACGACCGATTTCCGCGACGCCTGGGCGGTGGGCTACACGCCGGGCGTGGTGGTGGGCGTCTGGCTGGGCAATTCCGACGGCCGTCCCATGCGTGATTTGCCCGGTTTACGCAGTTCGGCGGTGGTCTGGAACCGCATCATGCAGGCCATTTACGCCGACGAGGGCATGATGGGCAGTTTGCTGGTAGACGGCCGTTATCCACCCACCGCCTTCACCCAACCGGCCGGGCTGGAAGCCAAACAGGTATGCCTGCCGCAGGGAACCGGCGGAACGCGCTGTACCGCCTCGCGGGTGGACTTGTTTCTGGTGGGCGCGCCGCAGCACGGCATCGCCAGCATCCAATACAACACCAACGCTTCGGCCAATCCGGGGGCCTGGACGCTGGTAACGCAGCCGCTGCGGGTCGAAGACGCGCAAAAAGTCACCCTCTCCGACCTGGCCGACGGCACAAAAGCGCCGCGCCCGACCGAATGCGTGGTCAACAGCGCCCGCGCCTCCGACAGCGCGGCGCGGCTCTATTTGCCGCCGCCGCCCCACTATCCAGACGAGGTACGCGCCCGGCTGTGGGCGCAGGGCGCGGGCTATCGCATCGCCCCGGCCACCGTCTGCCCGCTGGGTTATGCCAGCGCCGCCGGCAGCGGCGCGGCCGCGCCGACGGACGACGGCCGTATCAACAGTTCATCGGGCGCGCCGGTAGCCGCCCCGGCCAGCGGCAATTATTACATCCTGGCCCCCTCGGCCGGTTCGACGGTGCGTGGGTTGGTGATGGTGCATGGCACGGCCGTGTTGGATTCCGGCCAGACGTATCTGGTGGAAATTAGCAGTGGGGCAGCGGGCGGCTGGACGGCCGTGAACCCCACCCCCCAAGACCGCGCCGTCACCAACGGCACCCTGGCCCAACTCCAGGCCGACGCCTTTCCCCCTGGCGATTACACCCTGCGCCTCTCTCTCTACCGCGCCGACGGCAGTTTGGCCGGCGAACCGCATCTGGTCCCCATTGTGATTGGCTCCTGAATCCTCAACCAAATCCCAACCTTTTGGTAAGTAATCTCTTAAGAACGTAAAATAGAATATAGTTAGTAGTACCTCAGTACCATACAATAGGGTCTGTAAACAAAAACGCAGACGAAGACGCATAGGTTGTGGGTGCGTCTGGCAGTTCCCCCGCAATGGTTTTGTCCGTTCAGCGCGCAGAAAGAAGGCAGCCACACACTTTCTGCGGTCAAGAAGCTCAACTGTTGGTAATGGCAAAAATTGAGCTTCGCCCACCGCAAGGCACTATTTTATCCCAGGTTTTACAGGAATTTTCGACAACGCACCCATATCCAGGTCGGAGCAGAGGCATTAGCTGTATACCGTCCCATTGGCATTCGCCAGAGATGAAGCCCACCGAATACGGATTACGGCTGCACCTCCACTCCGCCGCAAATTCCCCAAGAACCTTATTTCGTCATCCATTCCCTGAAATGAAGGAGAAACAATTCATGAGTACAAAAAATGTCTGGGGCAAATTAAAGCGTTATTCCCCGCTCGCGATGGCTGCGCTGTTGGTTTTGTTATTGAGTCTGACAACTTCGCGCGCCAGCGCCCAGGCGGGTATAGACGGCCCCCTTCTTGAACGTTTAACGGTAACCGGCCAATATGGCACGGTTGTCGGCGGTGCGGGGCTGGTAGCCACCGGCATTAACAGCCTGACTATGACTGTACCGGGAACCCGCATCGAGGCCGCTTATCTCTATTGGGCCGGAACCGGCGTGGACGAAGTTGGCGACAATGAAATTACGTTCCAGGTAAACGCCAATGCGCCGCAATCGCTGACAGCCGATCATATTTATGGCCCTTCGTTTTGGTATCTGAATCCGTTTTACCACCATGTGTTTGTGCGCGACATCACCAGCCTGGCGCAGCTTGGGACGCACACGTATACCATGTCCGATTACACCGTTAGCGGCCCCATTGACAGCGCCCTGGCGTATGGCTTTGGCATCGTGGTGGTTTATGAGGATCCCACGTTGAACACGCGCACCATTGTGCTGAAAGATGGGTTAGATTCTGTCTGGTTTGGTTTTGATGAGCCGCGCGACAGCCCATCGTCGGTTAACTGCATGACATTTGAAGCCAACCTCACGTCGCCGCGGGTGATGGACTTTTATGTGTTTGTCGGTGGCTCGGCCGATTCTATCGCCGAAGACCGGCCCAATCGGCTGCATTACATCGTCGGCAGTGGGACTGTGCCGACACAAGTTGTAGGCGCGCCGGGCAGCGTAGCGATACAAGACCCTTTCACTTCGGCCGACGGCCGTTCCTGGGACACGTACCGCCAAATGGGGGTGGTGATTCCCGCCGGTTCCACTTATGTCTGCTTGCAAACAGAGTCTGTGGAAGGATTTGAGCCGACAGGCGCGAGCTTTTTGTGGTTGATGGGTGGTTTTACGCTGAAAAATGAAACGCCAACGGCCGTTTCCCTTGCCACCATCACCGCCAACAACCCCATGGCCTTGCCGGCCGTCGCTGTGACCCTGGCCCTGGTGCTGTTTAGCGGCATCACCGGCCTCCTGGTTACCCGCCGCCAGCGCTTGTAGACCTGGGGGAGCGTTTGGCAGTGTTCAGTGTTCAGTGTTCAGTAATCAGTAGTCAGTGACCCTAAAAGTTCAACTTCTGGCAAGAAGTTGAACTTTTTTCTTTCCCCTGTCCCTGTCATCGTTGTCACCCTGTCACCGGCAGTTCCAATGATGAACCTGCCCCTACCATAAAATGAACCATGCCCATAATTGGAATTGCCACCCTGTCACCCCCTCACTGTCCATAGTACAAATTACCCCCCCCCGCTCCCAGGTTGTTGTAACCAAATCTCAACGAACTCTGTTTTGCACGGCCGTATACTTGCTAACAAGTGGACAAGGCGGAAGCACCCGATTCTCTGGAATAGTTTGGCAGTTGCCTGGTTTGATGGTTGGTTTGCCAACCGGGTAGTGGCAATTGTTGAACATGCAAAGCAGCGTGGGCAGCCTGCCGCCACAAAAAAATTATCAGGGGAGCGTCTGACCTGGCGGGTGAGCAAACAGCCGCGAGCGGGGAGACGAACCTACTACAAAACAGAAAAGGAGTATGTAAGATGAAGAAAAGTGGAAAAACACAGAAGTATTGGGTGTTTATGCTGTTGTTGTTGGCGATGGTGGTGGGAACGGCCGTTGTGTATGCGGCAGAGATAACAGTTGATCATTTTTCAACACTTACCGCAAACTTTAGGAGATGGCGATGAAGATGTCTTTCATGACGAACTGCCTGTAACTGTGTGTGATCATATCGGTCCACTTGCCTCTTGAACAATAGGTAATCATCGAGAAGTTATGTATTGAGGTATTAGAAGGAGATATTGATGCTCAGGCGCGTTTGCAAGCATCAGCAATTAACCAATATCTTTTGTTGTCGCTAGATCCATCGGTAACCGCAGTTGCTTATGTGCAATGGGATGGGGCAGATGCTACAGAAAATATCGATCCAACTGGTTTGGGGATTGTAGACTTTACCGACACTGGCTTAAACGATGGTGTTTTAGTACGTATCATTAATTCTGATGGCTTGCCGGTAGAGATTACAATTCGCTTTTATAGTGATGCCAGTAATTGGGCAGAAAGCCAAACGTTCCAGACAACTGTTTCTACAGGTCAGGTCGTAGATCTTTTTATCCCTTTGCAAATTTGGTGATGGGGCCGGTAGTATGGATCCAACTGATATTGGAGCTGTTGAAGTTGAAGTTGACGCTACCATAGAAGCAGGCGCAGACCTCACCATTAAATTGATCAAGGCCACAAGCCTTTGGGACTTTGGCGATTTACCAGATGGTTATGGTACGCTTTTGGCCTCCAATGGCGCCAGACACCGCACAACAACCGGTTTGCGATTAGGCGCCAGCGTAGATGCCGAAGGCAATGGCTTCCCTACTGCGGATGCTACGGGTGACAATACCAACTTTGCTTTCGGTACAACCAATGATGAAGATGGCGTCGTGCGGCAGCCAGGCGTTGGCGGCGCGGGCGCTGGTGGGAATGGGGGTTGGACAAACGGTACAGTTGCTAGTGGCAATGGTGGACGCCTGGACCTTACCATCACCGGCGGCAGCGGTGTGCCACAGGTATTTATTGATTTCGGCGATGGCAATGGCAATCTAAGCGGTACACTCACTCCGGTTACGCTGCGTAACAGTTCCGGGACAGCGCTTGGCACAACTTTTGCCGCCGGGACGCATCAAGTTTACTTTGACATTCCAGATCTCTCGTTTGCGGTTGATGGGCAGCCAATGGCTGTGCGGGTTCGCCTTAGCAGCGCTGGTGGGTTAGGCTCGACCGGTCCTGCGCTGGATGGCGAAGTGGAAGATTATATCTACAGCTTTGGCCCAACGGCCGTTTCCCTCCAATCCTTCACCCCGGCCGCCAGCAGCACCCTGCCGGTCATCGCTTTCATCGGCTTCCTCGGTCTGGCCATCGTCAGCCTGGGCGCTTTCATCGTCCGCCGCGAACGAAGCCGTTTGTAGTTGATAGTTGGGAGTTGATAGTTGTTAGTAAGAAGGGTCGGCGTCCCCTGGACGCCGACCCTTTTTCTATTTGCCTGTCCAGACACCCTGGCGCTCACCAAAGCCGGGTATATACCAAGAATATATGGGTCTTTCGGATCTCGTGGGGTATCGCTAAATGTAGGGGCGGGTCTTGTACCCGCCCAGTCGAGGGCGACCCTTGTGGTCGCCCCTACATCTGGTGTCAACCCCATGAAATCCTGAAGAGCCTCATTTTTGGGGGGCGGCCTGAAGTGGCGGGACCGCATGGTATAATCCAGTCCAACAAGATGCGCGGAAGTAATATGAAGGACAAGAACGTGAAACCGATTTCTCATAGAAAGGCCCTTATGCCTCTGGTCGGTTGGCTGGTGGGGTGGGGCGCTGTTTTTTGCTTTGTTTTCCCCCTCAATGCCGCGCAAACGGCCGTGCCCCCCATCCTCGCCAACAGCGCCACCGTTAACTACCCCAACGACGTGCGCTTTAGCCTGCAGCTGCCGCCAGATACGGCCGTTACCCAGGCCACCCTGCGCTACGACGTGCCCATCACAAGCTGCCTGGAAGCCGCCGCCCAGGTCGCCGTCCCCCTGACCCCCACCGCCAATGGCCCCACCGCCGATTGGACCTGGGTGATGAGCCGTTCCGGCAACCCGCCGCCCGGCGCAGTCCTCTGGTGGGAATGGCTGCTCACCGACGCCGACGGCCGCCAAACCACCACCCCGCGCCAAAGCCTCACCTTCACCGACGACCGCTTCAACTGGCAAACCGTGTCCGACGGCCGTATCACCCTCCACTGGTATCGCGGCGACATTGGCCCCCTGCTGCTGGAAGCGGCCACAGACGGCCTGGCCCGCCTGGAAACCGACATGGGCATCCAACTGCAAGACGACGTGCAGTTCTACATCTACGGCAGCGCCGCCGACATGCGCGCCGCCGTGCTCTACGTGCAAGATTGGGCCGGCGGCCTGGCCTTCAGCGACTACAACACCATCCTCATCGGCGTGCCGCCGGCAAGCGCCGCCGATTGGGGGCGCAGCACCGTGCGCCACGAACTGGCCCACCTGGTGACCGGCCAATTCGCCCAAAGCTGCGTCGGCGGCCAGCGCCCCACCTGGCTGGAAGAAGGGCTGGCCGTCTACGCCGAAGGCGCTCCCTCCAGCGACATGCAAAGCGCCCTGGCGCAAGCCCAGGCCAACAACAGCTTTGAACCCCTGCGCAGTCTGGCCGGTTCTTTTCCGGCGCACAGCCAGCAGGCGGGCAGCGCCTATGCCCAAAGCTACAGCGTGGTAGACTTTATGCTGGCCGCTTACGGCCGCGACAAACTCCAAGAGCTTCTGTTGGCGCTGGCCGCCGGGCAGGGCAGCGACGCCGCCCTGGAGCAGGTGTACGGCGTCAACGTAGATGGCCTGGAAGCGGCCTGGCGGGCAGCGCGTGGGCTGCCAGAACGGCCGTATCCGCCCACCCCCACCCCCATCAGCGCCGCCGCCGTAGCCACCATCGTCCCCATGGGCCGCCCCGCCAGCCTGCCCACCCCACCCGCCGCCGCTGCGCCGCCGCCCGCCGCGCCGACCCCATCCACCACCGTCTGCGGCCCCGGCGCAATTCCCTTGGCATGGATTGGTCTGATGATGGTGTACGGCCGTCGGAAAATGGTGCGGTTGGATTAGTGTTCAGTGTTCAGTTTGCTGAACACTGGTTACTGAACACTGGTTACTGAACACTGGCTTAGGGCTGTTTCAAAGTAAAAAGTGGCGTACAAGGTGGAATTGATGCAAAGTTTCCTAAATTCTACAAAAGCGAGGAAACATGCGAATCGAAATTCCACCTGTGTACACTATTTTTGACTCAATTCCTGATTGGCGCAAGGCAAAAGGGAAAAGGTACGGCTTGAAGAATTTGATCGAGTTCATCGTTTTGGCTATCTTGTGCGGGAAGAACAGCGCCCGGGCTGCGTCTCGCTGGGGAAAACACCTTCCGGCAGGCGTGAAAAAGCGGTTAGGTATCGAACTGGAGCGCCACCCTTCACCAGCTATGTTATGTCGTGTTTTCTGGCACATAGAAGCGACGGTACTCGAAACGAGAATCAGAGAGTGGGCCACCCAGGTGCATCAACAACTTGTCCTGGCCGGCCTGGTTCGTGGGGTAGCCGTGGACGGCAAAAGCATTCGTCGGGCCGCTTCCTTGGGTAGTCCCAATGCCTTTTTAGTGGCGGCTGTTTGTCACCAACTGCGTTTTGTCCTCAACCAGGTCGCTGTGGCTGACAAAACAAACGAAATCACCTGTGTCCCTACCTTGCTGGAACATTTGTTGCTCAAAGGGCTGGTTATCACCGTCGATGCCCTGTTAACGCAACAACAGATTGCTACCCAGATTCGGCGAGCAGGGGGGCATTATGTGATGTATGTCAAAGGCAATCAGCCCAAATGCTTCAGGCACTGGTCCAACTGTTTACGCCACCCCGCCGCCCTGGCGTAGCCCTTGACCATGCCCGGCAGGTCAAAAAAGGACATGGTCGGATTGAAATACGGAAATCTGGGTTTCGACGAACCTGAATGGCTACCTTGACTGGCCGGATGTCGCCCAAGTCTTTTGTCTGAAACGCACCCGACAGGAAGTAAAACCCAACAAAACCACGGAAACTATTGTCTATGGGGTCAGCCGTCGTTGTCAGCGGCTGAGGCATCACCGGATGAAATTATCGAGATAACCCGCGACCATTGGGCGGCGATTGAGAATGGTCTCCACTGGGTCAGGGATGTTGTTATGGGCGAGGATGCTTCCACTACTCGTCAACCGGGTGCACCACAAGTGCGGGCGGCCTTTCGCAACATAGCCATTAGTCTCGTCCGGTTGTCCGGCTTCGATTCGGTTACTGAATCGATTGATGCTTTTTCTGCTGACCCATACAAAGCCCTGGATACCATGGGGCTTTGATACTTTGAAACAGCCCTACACTGGCTACTGACTCCTAGCGCCCGCGCCCAACCTGCGCTAAATTTAGCGGCGTGACAATCTCTAAACCCCGCATTTCCCCTGTTCTGGCTCTGGCCGTCGGCATTCTGGCCGTCTCCTCCGGCTCCATCCTGGCGCGGTTGGCCCAGGCGGAAAACGTGCCCTCGCTGGTCATCGCCGCCGGCCGCACGGCCGTCGCCGCCCTCATCCTGCTGCCCATCCTGCTCACCCGCCACCGCGACGAAGTGCGCCAGCTAACGCCGGCCGACTGGCGGCTGGCGCTGCTGTCTGGCCTGCTGCTGGCGGTTCATTTTGCCACCTGGATCAGCTCGCTGGCCTACACCTCGGTCGCCAGTTCCACCGTGCTGGTCTCCACCTCGCCGTTGTGGGTAGCGGTGGCCGCCCCCTTTGTGTTGGACGAACGCTTCACCCGGCCGTTAAAGATCGGCATGGGCCTGGCGCTGTTGGGCAGCCTGATTATCAGCCTGGGCGGGAATGTGGGGTTGGTAGACGGCCGTCTGGTCGTCAATGTGGCGGCGGCAGATGGGGCGGCAGGACGGCCGTTATTGGGCAGCAGTCTGGCGTTGGCCGGGGCCATCGCCGCCGCCGGCTATCTGCTCATCGGTCGCAAACTGCGCGCCCGGCTGTCGCTGGTGGGTTACATCACCCTGGTCTACACCACCGCCGCCTTGTGCCTCATTCTGGTTGTTTATCTCAGCGGCGGCAGCCTGTTGGGTTACAGCGCCCGCGCCTATTGGCTGCTGCTGCTCATGGGTTTGGGGCCGCAGTTGATGGGCCATTCCTCCTTCAACTACGCCCTGGCTTATCTCCCGGCGGCCATCGTCGGCGCGACCACCTTCGCCGAACCCATCGGCGCATCTATCCTGGCCCTGCTGATATTTGGCGAAGTACCCGGACCCCTGGTAATCTTAGGTGGATTATTCGTCTTCGCCGGCCTGCTAACCGCCAGCCGACGCCCATAAACTACCAACTATCAACTACCAACTATCAACTATGAAACTCTCACAATCCTTCGGAAAAACTCTGCGCGAAGCCCCAGCCGACGCCGAGCTGGCCAGCCATCAACTGCTCATCCGCGCCAACTTTGTGCGGCCCATTGGCGCGGGCATCTACACCTTCATGCCTCTCGGCTACCGCGTCATCCGCCGCATCTGGCAGATCATGGCTGAGGAGATGGAGGCCATCGGCGGCCAGGAGATGTGGATGCCCAATTTGCACCCGGCGGCGCTGTGGCAGGCCACCGGCCGTTGGGACACCGTAGACGTGCTGATGAAGGTGAAGGCGGGCGGCGGCCGTGAATACGCCCTCTCCGCCACCCACGAAGAAGTCATCACCGATTTGTGCTTGCGCGAAATTGAAAGTTACCGCGACCTGCCGCGCATGGTCTACCACATCAGCAAAAAGTTCCGCGATGAGGCGCGGGCGCGCGGCGGGCTGCTGCGCCTGCGCGAATTTATCATGAAAGACGCCTACAGCCTGGACACCGGCGAAGCAGCGTTCGACGCCTATTATCCGCGCATGATTCAGGCTTATGACAACATCTTCGCCCGCTGCGGCGCGCCGGCCGTAGCCATCAACGCCGATACGGGGGCAATGGGCGGCAAAACGTCGCATGAATTTGTCGTGCCCCACGCCGATGGCGAGGATACCTACATCGCCTGTACCAACTGCGACTATGCCGCCAACGTGGAAGCGGCCGAATTTGTGCGCGAGGGCGAGAAACCGGCCGAGCTGGCCACCCTGACAAAAGTGGCGACGCCGGATTGCAAAACCATCGCCGACGTGGCCGCTTTTGTCGGCGCGCCCGCCAGCCAGACGCTCAAGGCGGTGTTTTATTGGTGGACACCGCTGGGAGGGGATGACGGCCGTTTCCTTTTCCTCCTGGTGCGCGGCGATTTAGAGATCAACGAGGTCAAGCTGCGCAACGCATTGGGCGGCGGTGGCCTGCGCCCGGCCACCGACGACGAAATTCGCGCCGCCGGGGCCGAGCCAGGCTATGCCTCGCCGGTGGGTCTGGCCGTGGCTGCTGCGCCCGACCAGCCCGGCCTCCTGGTCCTGGCCGATCTGTCCATCGAGGCCGGCGGCAACTTTGTGGTGGGGGCCAACGACGCCGGTTATCACTACACCGGCGCCAACTACCCGCGTGACTTCACCGTCACCCAACTGGCGGATGTGGCTCAGGCGGACAGCGGCCACGCCTGCCCGCGCTGCGGCGGGCGCATTGAAGCGCGGCGCTGCGTGGAAGTGGGCCACTGTTTTAAGCTGGGCGTGCGCTACAGCCTGCCCACCGGGGCGAACTACTTGGATGAAAACGGCCGTCCCCAACCCATCTTCATGGGGTCCTACGGCATCGGGCTAGACCGGCTCATGGCCACCATCGTCGAGCTGCACCACGACGCCGACGGCATCATCTGGCCGGAAAGCGTCGCCCCTTTCCACGTCCATCTGCTGCACATCGGCAAGGGCGACGAGGTGCGCCTGGCGGCTGACCACCTGTATGACGAACTGCGCGCCGCCGGCATCCGTGTGTTGTATGATGACCGCGAGGCCAGCGCCGGGGTAAAATTCAAAGACGCCGACCTGATCGGCCTGCCCTGGCGGGTGACGGTAGGGGCGAAGGGGCTGAGCGAGAACCGGCTGGAAGTGAAACGGCGCGATCAATCGGAACGGGTCGCCGTCCCCTGGCCCGACCTGATAAGCTATTTGCGTTCTTTATCTATGTGATGGCTGAGACAAATAAGCTGATCTTATTAATAGCCAAAGACGATTGGCTGATAGAGACAATTGACTCCGTTTTGCGCGGCCCGTCTTTGTTTCAGGGCGCACCGTCAGAAGGGGTCTTGCGCCAGACGCCAACCGCCGATGAGGCGCTGCGCAAGTTTTCTGATACAGAGTTCCTATTGATTTTGCTGGAGTACCAGCTGCTGGAAACGGCCGCTATCGAACAACTGCAAGCCGGTTTTGCCAGGACGCCCATCATTCTGCTTGTTACGCTGGAACAGGAAGCTGAGGCCACAGCCATCATTCAGGCCGGCAAAGTGCAAGATTATTTGCTCGCCGAAGAGCTAACCGAGAACATTATGCGCCGCTTGCTGCGGCCGGCTCATCTGTATACAGAAACCCGGCGGCGTTTGCGCGAGATGCAGGTCCTGAACAGTGTGGCCGATGTGGCCAGCAGGGCGACCAACGTGACAGATTTGTTAACCGATGTCACGCACATCATCACCAACAACCTATACCCGTATCATTTTGGGTTTGTGATGCGCCAGGAAAACGGCCGTTGGCAGCCCCATCCGGCCTATCACAGCCTGCATCCCCTACAGTTACCCATCACGGTAGACGAGACGAAAAGTGCTATCGGCTGGGTCGCCCGACACGGCCTTGCGCGCCGCATCGCTGATGCGCCAAACGAGCCAGACTGCCAGCCCCTTGACCCGCGCACAGCCGCCGAACTGTGCGCCCCCCTCATCATCCAGGGCCAGACAATTGGCGTGATGAACGTGGAAAGCGCAAAAGCATACAGCTTCACCGAAGCCGATGAACAAATGCTGCTGACGCTGGGCCGGCAGTTGGCTACCGCCATCGAAAAAATCAACCTGTTTGAAGCAGAACGGCAGCAGCGGCAAGAGGCGGAAACGCTGCGCGATATTATGGCCACCCTGGCCTCCACACTGGACCATAACCAGGTACTCGATGAGATTCTGGCTTATCTGGATAAAGTGGTGAAACATGATACAGCCTGCCTTTTCCTGTTGGATGGCGACTACCTGAGGCTTCAGGCAGCGCATGGATTCGACGATCCGGACGCCCTGCTTGGCACATACTACCCGGCCACGGATCCATTTTTCTGCGAGATGCAGCGGACCAGGCAGCCCATTTACGTGCCGGATGTTAGACAACATGCCGATTTCCGCTGTTGGGGGGACGCCGCGCACGTTCGCGGCTGGATTTGCGCTCCGCTGGTTGTCCATGACCAGGTTGTAGGGGTTCTGACAGTGGACAACAGGAAGGCAGAGGCGTACACGTCACGAGATGTGGCATTGGCGCAGGCGTTTGCCAACCAGGCGGCCGTTGCCATTGAAAACGCCCGTCTCTACAAATCGGCGCAAATGGCCCACCATACGGCCGAAATTTTTCGCGCCGCCAATGAAGCGTTGACACAAACGTTGGATACCAACCAGGTGATGGAAACGCTGCTGGACTTTTTGGTGAAGCTGGTTCCCGTAGACAGCGCCAGTATTTTGTTGTTGGACGAAGATGGCGATTATGCGCGGCTGCACGCCGCCCGTGGTTTTGAGAACTGGACAGATGTCACGGCCGTTACCCAAATCCGCATCAATATCCACACCAACCGCACACTGTCGCCCATCTTTCAGCAAAAACGCAGTGTCCTCATCGCCGACACGTTAACCCACCCAGATTGGGAGCAGTTCCCGGCGACCAACTATTTGCGCAGTTGGTTGGGTGTGCCCATTTCCGCCGGGAACAAGGTCATTGGCGCGTTTTCGTTGGATAAGGTGACGCCTCGCTTTTTCACCTCAGAACACCGCCATCTGGTGGAGTCTTTGACCGCCCAGGCTAATGTGGCCTTGCAAAACGCGCAGTATTTCGCCCAAATGGAGCGACGGGCCGCAGAGTTGGCGACCATCACGCGCATTTCGGCGGCGCTGCGGTTGGCGCAGTCGGTGGACGAGATGTTGGCGATTGTGTTGCAGCAGGCAACGGCCGTTGTGGGCGCGGTGTTTGGCAGCATCTA
Source organism: Candidatus Leptovillus gracilis (assembly GCA_016716065.1). Taxonomy (NCBI): domain Bacteria; kingdom Bacillati; phylum Chloroflexota; class Ardenticatenia; order Promineifilales (SeqCode); family Promineifilaceae (SeqCode); genus Candidatus Leptovillus; species Candidatus Leptovillus gracilis. The sequence goes on from JADJXA010000004.1 coordinate 56,412, forward strand.
CCTGGTGGATGCCGACAGCGGCGACCTGGTGCTGCAAGCCTGTTTGCCACCTGATCTGGTGGCGTTGGGTCATCGGCACACACCGGGCGAGGGCATTACCGGCCACGTGGCCGCCAGCGGCCAACCCTATGTTAGCCCCAATATCTGGCAGGATCCGCTGTTTGTGCCGTTTCCGGTTAACGAAACATTTTTTCAAAGTTTGTGCGCCGCGGTTTCTTTGCCGCTGCAAACGCAAACGCAGGTCATCGGCGTGCTGCATATTAGCCTGGACCGGCCGCACGAATTTTTCAGGGGGGAGATGAATCTGCTCCTGGCTGTGGCCGAAATTGCGGCCAGCGCCCTGAGCCGGGCGCTGGTGCTGGCAACGCTGGAACAGCGGGTAGACCGCCGTACCCGTGAGTTGGCCGAGGCCAATGAGCGGCTGCAAGAGTTGGACCGGCTGAAGACCAAATTTGTGTCCGATGTCTCGCATGAACTACGCACGCCTATCACCAATCTGACGCTTTATCTGGATTTGTTGGAACGGGGCCAGGCGGAACGGCGCGAACAGTATCAGGCGATTTTGCGCAAACAGGTGGACCGGCTGAATTCCCTGATTGAAGATACGCTGCAATTGTCGCGGTTGGATATGGGCAAGACGGAGATGCAGTTTGCCGCCGAGGATGTTAATGAGATTGTGGCCGAATGTGTGGCGGAGGTTCAGCCGTTGGCCGAAAAAGCGGACGGGCTGTTGGTAACGGCCGTTTTGCAGCCCAATTTGCCACCCATCCTGGCCGACCGGGGACAACTGGTGGTGGTGCTGCAAAATTTGCTGCAAAATGCCATCACCTATACGCCTCAAGGCGCTGTTTGCGTCCGCACAACGGCCGTCGCCGACGGCCCTGTCTGCCTGTCCATTAGCGATACCGGCACGGGCATAACGGATGAAGACCTACCCCATATTTTCGAGCGTTTCTACCGGGGTACGGCCGTCAGCCAATCTACCCTGCCCGGAACCGGCCTGGGGCTGTCTATCGCCCACGAGATCATCGAAAGACATCAAGGGACCATTCAGGTAGAAAGCCACACCGGCGCCGGTACGACGTTTACCGTATGCCTGCCGCAGGCGAACGAAGGACGGGGAACGGGCAACGCGGAATCAACCGACCAACCCATTAAAAAGTTCAACTTCTTCGGAGAAGTTGAACTTTTAGACAGGTGAACCCCCCCAATAAGGAGAGCCTTTCCATGACAAAACGACAACCCTGGCATGAATGCGCCCAAGATTTAGTAGACGTGGCCATGGGGCGCAAGGCGGCGACGATGGTGATTCGGGACGGCCGTTGGGTCAACGTCCACAGCGGCGAAATCATCCCTCATACCGACATTGCCATCTACCAAAGCCGCATCGCCTATGTGGGCGAGGACGCCGGTTATACGATTGGTCCGGCGACGGTGGTGGTGGCGGCAAACGGCCGTTACCTCATCCCCGGTCTCTGCGACGCCCACATGCACGTCGAAAGCGGCATGGTGACAGTGACCGAATTCGCCCGCGCCGTCATCCCGCATGGTACCACCAGCATGTTCATTGATCCGCACGAGATCGCCAACGTGTTGGGGCTGCCCGGCGTGCGCCTGATGCACGACGAAGCGCAAACCCTGCCGATCAATGTCTACGTGCAGATGCCTTCCTGTGTGCCCAGCGCCCCCGGCCTGGAAACCCCCGGCGCATCTATCGGCCCGGCCGAAGTGGCCGAGGCGATGACCTGGCCGGGCATCATCGGCCTGGGCGAGATGATGAACTTCCCCGGCGTCTTCCTGAATGACGCCAAAATGCACGCCGAAATGGCCGAGACGATGAAGGCGGGCAAGGTGATCGGCGGTCATTATGCCTCGGCCGATTTGGGACGGCCGTTTCACGGTTACGTTGCCGGCGGTCCGGCCGACGACCACGAAGGTACGCGCGTCGAAGACGCCATCGCCCGCGTCCGCCGCGGCATGAAGGCGATGCTGCGCCTCGGCTCCGCCTGGTACGACGTGGCCGCCCAGGTGAAAGCGATCACCGAATTGGGGCTGGACAGCCGCAGTTTCGTCCTCTGTACCGACGACAGTCACTCCGGCACGCTGGTCCACGACGGCCACATGAACCGCGTCGTGCGCCACGCCATCGCCCAGGGACTCAAACCCATCACCGCCATCCAGATGGCCACCCTGAACACCGCCCAACATTTTGGCGTAGAAAAGGACATTGGCTCGATCAGCCCCGGCCGTTACGCCGACATCATCCTCAGCAGCGATTTGGCCGCCCTACCGATTGAGTTGGTCATTGCGGCAGGCGAGGTGGTGGCGGAAAACGGCCGTCTTATCGCCGACCTGGCCCCCTACCACTACCCCGACTTCGCCAAAAACACCATCAAACTGGGCAAGGAGTTAACGGCCGTTGACTTCAATATCCCCACCCCTCAATCGTCAATCGTCAATCGTCAATCGTCAATTGCCACTCGCGTGATTGGCGTTGTGGAAAACCAGGCCCCCACCCGCGCCCTCACCCGCGAACTGCCCATTCAAGATAGCCTGGTCATCGGCGACCCGGCGCAAGATGTCTGCCAGATCGCCCTGGTGGAGCGCCACCGGGCCACCGGCGGCGTCATCAACGGCTTCGTCCACGGTTTCGGCTTCAACGTCCCCTGCGCCGTCGCCACCACCGTCGCCCACGACAGCCACCACCTGATCGTCGTCGGCACGGACAAGGCGAACATGGCCCTGGCCGCCAATCGCCTGGGCGCGGTCGGCGGCGGCGTGGTCGTCTACAAAGAGGGCGCGGAGATCGCCCTGGTGGAACTGCCCATCGCTGGCCTGATGTCCAACGAACGGGCGGAAATCGTCGCCGACAAAGCGGCCCGCATGGTGGCGGCGATGGCCGAGTGCGGCTGCGCCCTGAACAACGCCTACATGCAGCTCAGCCTGCTGGCCCTCGTCGTCATCCCCGAACTGCGCATCTCCGACTTGGGCCTGGTGGACGTGACAAAGTTTGAGGTGGTTGATTTGTTTGTGAGGTGAGGGGGGAAACGGCCGTTTTCTTGAGATGCTTGACTGGGAAAACGGCCGTGTTCTACAATCTCACTATGTTTGCCTGGTTGACTGACAAATCTCAGATTTTCACCGCGGAGAGCGTGGAGGACGCGGAGATTTTCTCTAGTACAGCCTCCGCGCGCTCTGCGTTCTCCGCGGTTAGATAAGTTTTGTCAGTCAATCAGATGTTTGCAGTTTTGGTACGCCTTACTTTTTGGATACGCGAGTTGCAGGTTATGTCATTCTGAGCGGAGTCTTCGGAGCGAAGAATCCCTACCTGTTGGCGGGAAAGGGATTCTTCCTCGAAGACTTGTCAGAATGACCAGGTTCTACTAACCTCTGATCATTACTATGAAACGCATGTCTAACGCCCAGAAATATCTTATAAAGTTATCGCGTCGTCGTTCGCGTGGTTATCCCTTGGCCACCATCGCCTATTATGGCCCGACCGATCAGTTAGCCACAAAAGTGGCGGTTGGCATCAGGGATAGGTACGACAAACTCCTTGAAATGCGTCGTTGGTATTCTGAAACTAGCGATATCCGCGCCGACGAAACTGTTTTAGAGCAGATCGTGGCGTTTATGCAGGAGTATGACGCGCAAAACGCAGTCACTCCAGACCGAATTATTGGTTGCCCCCACGAAGAAGGCATAGATTACCCGGAAGGCGAATCATGCCCGCAGTGCCCATTCTGGCACGGCCGTGACCGTTGGACGGGCGAACTGCTGCATTGACCGGTGTCTGGATTCTTACCCACGCCATACGCTGACGTAAACGCCGTTTTGCGCGATTTGTTAAACGGCGCACAATCAATTCTAGCCGAGAACTTCGCCGGGTTTTACATGTATGGCTCATTAGCCAGTGGCGATTTCAACCCGGACAGCAGCGACGTGGATTTCATCGTCGTCACCTATCATGCCATCCCCCCCGACCAACTGCCAGAATTAGAGGAGCTGCACCAGGAGTTAACGGCCGTTCACCCCCATTGGGCCATCCACCTCGAAGGCGCCTACCTCCCCTTGGCCGATTTACGCCGCTACGACCCGGCCGGCGGCCCCTATCCCCACTGGCACGAACGCCGCTTCTACGTCGCCGGGCAGGGCAGCGATTGGATCATCCAGCGCCACGTCCTGCGCCAATGGGGCGTGACGCTGGCCGGACCGCCGCCCGACACGCTGATTGACCCGGTGACGCCGGACGATCTGCGCCGGGCGGTGGGCGGCGTGCTGGCCGAATGGTGGATGCCCATGCTCGACGACCCGACCTGGCTGCGCGACCGTCTCTATCAGGTGTTTGCCATCCTGACGATGTGTCGGGCGCTGCACACCCTGGAGACCGGGACCATTGTCTCCAAACCGGCGGCGGCGCGGTGGGCGATGGGGGTGGAAAACGGCCGTTTCTCCCCCCTCATCACCCGCGCCCTGGCCTGGCCGACCGAACCCCAACCCGACGTCCTGCCGGAAACGCTGGAGCTGCTGCGCTACACCGTCGCCCGCAGTCAGGCAATCGGCCTTACCCGTCCCTCCGTCAAACGGCTATAATCTTGCCCATGGACGATGCAACCCTGGAAACTTGCCCCGGCTGCCAGGCCCGACTGCCCATTTCCGACGCGCCCAGTCATCGCTACATTGGTGCGTCGGGTGCGTGCTGGGACTTATTTGCCGCATTGTCCAATGGTGGTTCGCCGCCATTGGTTCCTGGGCCGCTGAATGGGTTATTGGTAGACGCTTATGCCGCGCAGCATCCCGGCGTGCCCTCCGACCAATCCATTCAATCCGTCGCCGTACATTTGTTGGCATTGTATGGCGTTCTGGAAAAAGGGCGGTCCCCGGACCAGGCGTTGGCTATCCGCCTGCAAGCGCTCAGCGAGAAACGCCAGCCTAAACGCGGCCGTTATCAATGGTTGACCCCACCAGATTTCAGCGGCGGCCTGACCATTCCCGACATCGTAGCGCGGCCAACAGCGATTGAGCGTACAGAACTGCTGGACAGGTACGTCCGCGAAGTTTGGGCGTGCTGGGCGCCGCTGCATCAAGAGACAGTCGCTGCCTGGTTTCGACAGTTTGTGGACGGTGATTGAGATGCCACGCGCGCCACATTTTTACGTCGGCGACGTGCCCATCTAAGGCGACGTCATCCTGACCCCCTGGCCGGGTATTCCGACGTGCCCTACCGCGCCTCGGCCGCGCCTAAGGCTCCGCCATGAACTACACTGAATTCACCCCGCCATAATGCACTGCGTTACCTTACAATACAACCTCTCCATTTCTTGTAAAAATTATCCAATGCTTTTTTGCGCGCTTTCTTCCTATACTTTATAGGCTGGCATTGTGTATCTTTCACACCATGTTAGGCGCCATTTCAACGCCTCGCCGACGCCAGTTTGTCGGCGTGTACATTTACAAACTGCTTCAACATCGCCCCGTTTGTTGAAGAGAGAAGAGAGGAAAGCGACATGCACGAGTTACAGGCAACAGGTAAGCAGAGTAAGGCCCACGATAAGCAGCATGGGTCAGAAGAAAACAGCCTGCCCGATGCGGGCGAAGACCACCAGCAAAGCTGTCGTCCTCCTTCCGCCCAGGGTTTGTACGATCCCCAATTTGAACGCGACGCCTGCGGCATCGGCTTCGTCGTCAACATCAAAGGCCAGCCTTCCCACGACATCATCCAAAAAGCCCTTACCGTTTTAGTCAATCTCACTCATCGCGGGGCCACCGGCTCAGAACCCAACACTGGCGACGGCGCCGGAATCCTTTTTCAAACGCCTCATAAATTTCTCCAAAAAGTTACCTCAACCGAAAACATCACCCTGCCATCCCCAGGCCAATATGGCGTGGGTATGGTCTTTTTGCCGTTGGAAAGCGACCTGCGGCTGGCCTGCGAACAGCAGTTTGAGGCCATCGTCGCTGCCCAGGGGCAAACGGTTCTGGGCTGGCGCACCGTGCCCACCAGCGACGCCACCCTGGGCATCACCGCCCGTTCCAACGAGCCGGTGGTGCGCCAGGTGTTCATCGGCCGCAATCCGGCCATCCAGACCGACATGGATTTTGAGCGCCGCCTGTACATCATCCGGCGGCTGGCCGAGAAGCAAATTCGTTATGGCGAGAATACGCACGGCCGTTTCTTCTACATCGCCAGCCTTTCCTACAAAACCATCGTCTACAAAGGCATGTTGCTGTCCGAGCAAGTCCAACCCTTTTACCCCGACCTGCAAGACGCAGACATGGAATCGGCCCTGGCGCTGGTCCATTCCCGCTTCAGCACCAATACCTTCCCCTCCTGGGAACGCGCCCACCCCAACCGCTACATCATCCACAATGGCGAAATTAATACCATTCGCGGCAACCAGAACTGGATGCGCGCCCGCGAATCGCTGCTCGCCTCGCCCACCTTCGGCGACGATTTAGCCGAACTTTTGCCGGTGATTGACGGCGACGGCAGCGATTCGGCCATGTTTGACAACGCCCTGGAATTTTTGCTGCTGAACGGCCGTTCCCTCGCCCACGCCATCATGATGATGATCCCCGAACCCTGGTCCAAGCGCCCAGACATGGACCCCACGCTCAAAGCGTTCTACGAATACCACAGCGCCCTTATGGAACCGTGGGACGGTCCCGCCTCCATCGGTTTCAGCGATGGCTTCCAGATTGGCGCGATTTTGGACCGCAACGGGCTACGGCCGTCGCGCTACACCGTCACCAAAGACGGTCTGGTCGTTCTGGCTTCCGAAACCGGCGCGCTGGAAATTGCCCCGGAAAACATCGCCTACAAAGGGCGGCTGGAGCCGGGCCGCATGTTGTTGATTGACACCGCTGCCGGCCGCATCGTCAGCGACGAAGAGTTAAAGGCGCAAATCGCCCGCCAATACCCCTACGGCGAATGGTTGGCCGAGCAGCAAATCACCCTGGCCGCCTTGCCCGAAGGCAGCGGTCCTACGCTGCCCGATCACGCCACGGTGGTGCAGCGGCAGCAGGCGTTTGGCTACACCTTTGAAGACCTGCGCCTGCTGCTGACGCCGATGGCCCAAAACGGCGTCGAAGCGCTGGGTTCGATGGGCGACGACACGCCGCTGGCGATATTGTCGGAGAAGGCGCAGCCGCTGTTTAACTACTTCAAGCAGCTCTTCGCCCAGGTCACCAACCCGCCCATAGACTCCATCCGCGAAGAACTGGTGACGAGCAGTATCACCTTGTTGGGATCCGAAGGCAATCTGCTGGCTCCCGGCGCGGCAAGCTGCCGCATGATCAAGCTGGACCATCCCATTCTCACCAACGACGACCTGGCAAAATTAAAAGCCTTGAATCTGCCGGGCATCCAATCGGCCGTTTTGCCGATATTGTACCCGGTGGCCGATGGCGGCGCGGGATTGGAACGCGCGTTGGACGAGTTGTTTGCGGCGGCGGACACGGCCGTATCCCACGGCGCTAAAATCCTCATCCTCTCCGACCGGGGCATCAGCCGCGAGCAGGCAGCCATCCCCAGCCTGTTGGCCGCCGCCGGGCTGCATCACCACCTGATCCGCCAGGGCAGCCGCACCGAAACAAGCATCGTCGTTGAGTCGGGCGAACCGCGCGAAGTCCACCATTTTGCCGTCCTCATCGGCTACGGCGTGGACGCCATCAACCCTTACCTGGCCTACGAGACGATTGGCGACATGCTGCGCAAGCGGCTGGTGACGGGCGTCAGCTACGACGAAGCCGAGTACCATTACGTCAAAGCCGTTTACAAGGGCGTGGTGAAGATTATGTCCAAGATGGGCATTTCCACCGTGCAAAGCTATCGTGGCGCGCAAATTTTTGAAGCGCTGGGGCTGCATAAAGACGTGGTGGACCGTTATTTCACCGGTACGCCCAGCCGCATCCAGGGCGCGGACCTGAACACGTTGTCAAAAGAAGTGGAAATCCGCCACAAAACGGCTTTCCCGGAACGGCCGTCGAACGGCCACGTTCTCCCCGTCGGCGGCAAATACCAGTGGCGGCAGGGTGGCGAACCCCACCTGTTTAACCCCAAGACAATTCATGCGCTGCAAACGGCCGTGCGCAGCGGCGATTACGAAGCCTTCAAACTCTATTCCCAGGGCGTCAACGACCAGAGCCGCAAACTCTACACCCTGCGCGGCATGTTAGATTTCAACTTCGCCGCCGAGCCGGTTCCGTTGGACGAAGTAGAATCGGTCGAAACCATCGTGCGCCGCTTCAAGACCGGAGCCATGTCCTACGGCTCCATCAGCCAAGAGGCCCACGAAGCGCTGGCCGTCGCCATGAACCGCCTGGGCGGCAAAAGCAACACCGGCGAAGGCGGCGAAGACCCAGCCCGTTTCCGCCGCGACGAAAACGGCGACTCGCGCAAAAGCGCCATCAAGCAGGTCGCCAGCGGCCGTTTCGGCGTCACCAGCCATTACCTGGTCAACGCCACCGAAATTCAAATCAAGATGGCCCAGGGCGCGAAGCCGGGCGAAGGCGGCCAGCTTCCCGGCCGCAAAGTCTATCCCTGGGTCGCCAAAGTGCGCCTCTCCACCCCCGGCGTCGGCCTGATCTCGCCGCCGCCCCACCACGACATCTACTCCATCGAAGACCTGAAACAGCTCATCCACGACCTGAAAAACGCCAACCCGCGCGCCCGCATCAACGTCAAGCTCGTCTCCGAAGTGGGCGTGGGCACAATCGCCGCCGGGGTCGCCAAAGGCTACGCCGACGTCATCCTCATCAGCGGCCACGATGGCGGCACGGGCGCGTCGCCGCAAACCAGCATCAAACACGCCGGGCTGCCCTGGGAATTGGGCCTGGCGGAGACCCATCAAACCCTGCTGCTCAACGATTTGCGCAGCCGCGTGACGCTGGAAACGGACGGCCAGCTTAAAACCGGGCGCGATGTGGTCGTCGCGGCCCTGCTGGGCGCGGAAGAATTTGGCTTCGCTACCGCGCCGCTGGTCTCGCTGGGCTGCATCATGATGCGCGTCTGCCAGAAAGATACCTGCCCGGTGGGCATCGCCACACAAAACCCGGAACTGCGCGGCAAATTTGCCGGTAAGCCGGAACACGTGGAAAACTTTATGCGCTTCGTGGCCCAGGAAGTGCGCGAATTGATGGCTCAACTTGGCTTCCGCAGCCTGGAAGAAATGGTCGGACGGACTGACAAACTGCGCGTGCGCGCGGGCATTGACAATTGGAAGGCGCAAGGATTGGACCTGACGCCGATTTTGCACCAGCCAGAAGTTAGCCCCAAAGTGGGGCGCACCTGCCAGGTGTCGCAAAATCATGGGCTGGATCAGGGCATGGACCGCCAGGTCTTGCTGTGGTTGTGCAAAGACGCCCTGGACACCGGCAAGACGATCAACGCCACGCTGCCCATTCGCAACGTTCACCGCACGGTGGGCACAATGTTGGGCGGCGAAGTAACGCGGCGCTACGGCGCGAAGGGGCTGCCGGAAGATACCATTCACCTGCATTTCCAGGGATCGGCCGGGCAGAGCTTTGGCGCGTTTATCCCCAGAGGCATGACGCTGGAACTGGAAGGCGACGCCAACGACTACCTGGGCAAAGGGCTGTCGGGTGGCAAACTCATCCTTTATCCGCCGGCGGCGGCGACGTTTGACCCGGCGGAGAACATTATCACCGGCAATGTGGCGCTGTATGGCGCGACCAGCGGCGAGGCTTACGTCAACGGCATAGCCGGCGAGCGATTTGCGGTGCGGAATTCGGGGGCAACGGCCGTTGTCGAAGGCGTCGGTGATCATGGCTGTGAATACATGACCGGCGGCCGGGTGGTTATCCTGGGACGCAGCGGGCGCAATTTTGCCGCAGGCATGTCCGGCGGCATCGCCTACGTGCTGGACCGCGAAGGTGACTTCTACCAGCGCGTGAACATGGAGATGGTCTCCCTGGAGCGCCTGAAGGATTACGACGAAATCGAAGCGCTGCGCCTGATGGTTCTGGACCACGCCAAATACACCGACAGCAAACGCGCCTGGGACATCCTGGCCGTCTGGCCGGAGATGGTTCCGCAGTTCGTAAAAGTGCTGCCCAACGATTACCAACGCATGTTGCAGGCCATTGAGCGGGCCAAATCCACCGGCCTGGACCAGGACGAAGCGGAAATCGCCGCCTTCGCGGCTAACATGAACGACGCCGCCCGCGTGAGCGGCAACTAAAATTGGATAGCTACACGGATAACACGGATTAGACGGATTTTCATGGAGTTTGTAGTGAGCAAAAGTTTGTTGCTGTCATTCTGAGCGGAGTCTTCGCAGCGAAGAATCCCTGGTTGTCGGCAGCAAGGGGATTCTTCCTCGAAGACTCGTCAGAATGACAGCGATTCTCACGAATCCGTAAAAATCCGTTCAATCCGTCAAATCCGTGTACCTATCTTGAGTACATTGGAACTGAAGCATGGCAAAAGCGACTGGATTTTTGGAATTTGCACGTGAAACCCCGGCCGACCGGCCGGTTTTGCAGCGTTTGCGCGACTGGCAGCCGATTCACCTGCATTTGGCGGACGGCCGTTTACAAAATCAGGCGGCGCGCTGTATGGACTGCGGCACGCCCTTCTGCCACACCGGCAAAGTCATCAATGGCATGGCCTCCGGCTGCCCCATCAACAACCTCATCCCCGAATGGAACGATCTGGTGTATCAGGGCTTGTGGCAAGAAGCCTATGATCGGCTGACCAAAACCAACAATTTCCCAGAATTTACCGGGCTGGTCTGCCCCGCGCCGTGTGAAGCGGCCTGCACGTTAGGCATCAACGACCCGCCGGTCACGATTAAAAGCATCGAATACGCCATCATCGAAAAGGCGTTTGACGAAGGTTGGGTGCAGCCCAACATCCCGGCCAGACGCACCGGCAAAAAAGTGGCCGTCATTGGCTCCGGCCCGGCCGGGCTGGCCTGCGCCGACCAGCTCAACTGCGTCGGTCATGCGGTGACGGTGTTCGAGCGCGCCGACCGCATCGGCGGGCTGCTGATGTACGGCATCCCCAACATGAAGCTCGACAAAACGTTGGTGCAGCGGCGCATTGAGTTGATGGCCGCGTCGGGCATCAACTTTCGCGCCAACAGCCACATCGGCGTGGATGTGCCCGCCGCGCAATTGCGCGACGAGTTTGACGCTATTGTGATTTGCACCGGCGCGACAAGGCCGCGCGATTTGCCCGCCGCCGGGCGCGATTTACGCGGTATCCATTTCGCCATGGACTTTTTGCATGGCAATACGGCGGCGGTGTTAGGAACAGTGGAAAATGGTCAATGGTCAATGGTCAATGGTCAATTGCCAATTGATGCCGCCGACAAAGATGTGATTGTGATTGGCGGTGGGGACACGGGCACGGACTGTGTGGCGACTTCGCTGCGGCACGGCTGTAAGAGCCTGGTGCAGTTCGAGATCATGCCGCAGCCGCCGACGCAGCGCGCCCCGGACAATCCCTGGCCGCAGTGGCCGAAAGTTTACAAGCAAGATTATGGGCAGGAAGAGGCCACGGCCGTTTTCGGCAAAGACCCACGCCAATATGCCATCATGACCAAGCAGTTCATCGGCGACGCGCAGGGGAACTTGCAAGCGGTGGAGACGGTGGAGATTGAGTGGGTGATGGATGGCAACGGCCGTTCGCAGCTCCGCGAACTCCCTGGCACAAACAAAACCTGGCCGGCCCAGTTGGTCCTGCTGGCGATGGGTTTCCTCGGCCCGGAAAACCCGGTGCTGGCGCAGTTGGGCGTGGCGCAGGATACGCGCTCCAACGCCCAGGCCGCTTATGGCCACTTCATGACCAACGCGCCGGGCGTGTTCGCTGCCGGTGATGCCCGACGTGGGCAAAGCCTGGTCGTTTGGGCGATCAACGAGGGGCGCGGCGCAGCGCGGGCTGTGGACCAATGGTTGATGGGGGAAACAGATTTGCCGTAAAGGGAGGGGTCTGTACAAGATCAAGTTTCATCAAGACCTGACAGGTTTCCGAAAACCTGTCAGGTCTTTTTTCGCCACTTTGCCTTTTCCCTCTTGACAACCAATATCAAAAACATTATTATTATTGATAATGTTACAAATTCTGATAATTTAATTGTTCCTTTAATCGAGGCAGTATGGATTTTCCTAAAGCCGATCTGATCATCCACCCGGTGCGCCTGCGCATTTTGCAGACGTTGGCCGACGAGCCGTTGACAACGCGAGAAATTGCCGCCCACCTGCCCGAGGTGCCGGAATCCTCCCTATACCGCCATCTGAAGCTGCTGCTGGACGGGGAGTTGATTGTCGTTGCCGACGCGCAGCTTGTAAACGGCATTCAGGAAAAGTGGTACAGGCTGGCGCAGCCGCCACGCCTGGGACCAGACGATGTATCCGGCATGACAACCGATGACCATCTGCGCTACTTTACGAACTACATTCTGGCAACACTGCGGGACTTTGCCCACTACTTGCAGCAGGCGGCTGACGCCGACGGGCATGTAGATATGTTGGCCGACCGCACCGGTTATACCGAGACCTACCTCTTTGCCAGCCAGGCGGAGCTAGACGCTTTTCAGGGCAAGTTGCAGGAGGCGTTTCTGTTGTTGGCCGAGAATGGCCCGGCGCCCGGCCGCCACAAACACAAATTTGTATTCATTACCCATCCGCTGTGAGAGGATGGTTGGATGGTTGATGAGCCAACCATCCAACCATCCAACTAACGAGGCTTCCTAATGGACCAATTACGTGAATTTATCCCTTTGCTCATTCCGTTGATTGTGGTGCAGCTTATTTTGATGACGGCGGCGCTGCTTGACCTGGCGAAACGGCCGTCTACTCGCGGTCCGAAATGGCTCTGGGTGCTGATCATCATCTTTGTCAACACCATTGGCCCCATCATTTACTTTGTGTTGGGGCGCGAGGAGGCGTGACGTGAACGCTCACAGCCCTCAGCCCGACCGCCCGCAGGCCATCCGCTGCGAACATCTCAGCCGGACCTACGGCACAATACAGGCGCTCAAACCATTGGACCTGACAGTAGCGGCCGGGGCGATTTTTGGCTTCCTGGGGCGGAATGGGGCCGGCAAGACCACCACCATCCGCCTGCTGACAGGGCTGGCGCGTCCCAGCAATGGGCGCGCCTGGGTCAACGGTATCGAAGCTACTCGCGCCGACAGCGCCGCCCGCGCCCAATTTGGCTACCTGCCCCAAGACCCGGCTTTTTACACCTGGATGACTCCCCTGGAGTATCTGGACTACGTGGGGCGTTTGTTTCATATGGACGCCGCCGCCCGCCGGCAGCGCAGCGCCGAGATGTTGGCGCTGGTAGGTCTGGAAGATGCGGCCAAACGGCACATTGCTGGCTTTTCTGGTGGTATGGTGCAGCGGTTGGGCATCGCCCAGGCGCTGCTGCACGCGCCGCCGGTGCTGTTTCTGGACGAGCCAACCAGCGCCCTGGACCCGGCCGGCCGCTATGAGGTGTTGGAACTCATCAGCGCGCTGCGGGGGCAGGTAACTGTTTTTCTCTCCAGCCATATTCTGGCCGACGTGGAGCGGGTTTGTGACACGATTGGCATCATCCACCAGGGGGAACTGCTGCTGGTGCAAGAGCGGGAGGCGCTGCTGGCGCAGTACGCCACCAACGTTATCTCGCTGGAACTAGACCGCGCCTGTCTGGCGCAAGCCGCCAATTTGCCGGCGCAGCTGCAGGCGCAGCCCTGGGCGCTGGGGGTGACGCAAGAGGATAACCACCTGCGCGTGACGGTGGATGACGTTGCCGTCGCTAAAGAAGCTTTGCTGCCGCTGTTGGCGGGGCAAGGCGTGGTGCTAAACCGGTATGAATGGATACGGCCGTCGCTGGAAGATGTGTTCTTACAACTCAGCAAGTAAGGGTTCATAAAACATGACCATCTTTCTTTACACAATTGTTATTGCTTTAATTATCTTGCTGCCATTGGTGACGGCCGTCTGGTTCCGGCGGCGTTTTGTGGCCCCCTGGTGGCTGTTCCTGGTCGGCGCGGCCACCTTTGTCGGCTCGCAGATTGTTCATCTGCCGCTCAACAACTGGCTCACCGATTTGGGCGTCATTGGTCCGGCGCTGCCGGGAGACGCTAATTTTCTGCGCACGGCCGTTATTCTGGGGCTGTCGGCCGGGCTGTGCGAGACGGCCGCTCGCGTTGTCAGCTTCGCCCTGCTCTTTCGCTGGCGCGCCGCCGAACGGCGCGAAGATGGCCTGATGGTCGGGCTGGGGCATGGCGGCATTGAGGCCATGGGGTTGGTTGCCGTGCTGATGGCCGCGAGCCTTTCCAGTCTGTGGGCCTTGCGCGGCACAGATTTGAACACGCTTAACCTGACGGCCGAGCAGCTTACTTATCTCACCGGCCAACTGCAAGGGTTGGAGCAGGTATCCTGGGCGCCGTTGGCCGCACTGTTGGAACGGGCGATAGCCATGTTCATGCACGTGGTATTGGCGCTGTTGGTGTGGCAGGCGTTTCGCCGGCGCAAGGCGCTGTATGCCCTGGCGGCGCTGTTGTACCATGCGCTGTTTGATTTTACGGCCGTTTACCTGGGCCAAACCCTCGATCAGGTAGGTTGGTTGTATCTTGTCTTGCTGGTGATGCTGCTGCCGGGTGGCGTGTGGTTGTGGCGCATGTGGCCGGTGGATGGCGAACGGCCGTCTACCCAGCCGGTTGCCATCGAGCTGCGGCTGTTTGGCGCGGCGCTGCGCAAAGAGATGTTGCAGCAGTGGCGTACGCGGCGCATCCTGGTAGTGGGGGCCGTTTTTGTCATCTTTGGCCTCGGTTCACCTTTGCTGGCAAAGTTCACGCCGCAAATGCTGACCATGATCGAGGGCGCGGAGCAGTTTGCCGACCTTATTCCGGTACCGACGCAGGCGGACGCCATGATCCAATACATCAAAAACATCACCCAGTTCGGCTTTATCATCGCCATTCTGCTGGGTATGGGCGCGGTAGCCGGAGAAAAGGAGCGCGGCCAGGCGGCGTTGATTCTGAGCAAGCCGCTGCCGCGTTGGGCCTTTTTGCTCAGCAAGTTCACCGCCCAGGCGCTGATGTATGCCGCCGCTTTTTTGTTGGCGGCGCTGGGGGCTTACTATTACACCCTCATCCTCTTTGAACCTTTTCAGTTTTGGCCTTTTGTGGTGGGCAACGGGCTGCTGCTGCTGTGGCTGTTGACGTTTACGGCCGTTACCCTTTTTGCCAGCACCCTCAGCCGCAGCAGCGGTGCGGCGGCCGGCGTGGCCTTGCTGGGCGCGGTATTTCTATTGTTGATGGGCAGCATCCCACAGCTTGCCCCCTTTGCGCCGGCGGCGCTGGTCGGCTGGGCCGGGCAGTTGGGGTTGGTAACGGCCGTTCCGCCCCAGGGAGGCGCGGTTGTCGCCAACACCCTGCTTATCATCCTGCTCCTGATGGGCAGCATTGCTGCCTTTGAAACCCAAGAGCTTTAGTACTTTACGAGCGAACTGTTTGCACAGCGAACAAGAATATTGTCAAAGATTGCGCGGATTACGCAGATTCTTCATCTTCAATCTGTGAACTCTGCGTCATCTTTGATAACCCTTTTCGGTTCTGGCTTGACCAGGTCAGGATGCGTAAGAATAATAGCTTTCCGCCCAAACCCGACAGGTTTTCGGGAACCTGTCGGGTTTTAAGCATACAATGCGCGGAGGTCACGGAAGTCTCGGTTTATTCTTTCCGTGTTCTCGGCGTTATTTTTTTTGATACACTCAGGGTATGAGTTTGCTGTAGGAGATATTTGTATGAAATCTACTAGTTTGCTGGCGCTGGCCTTCATGGCTTTGTGCGCTGTGGTGGGCCTGCCCCAATCGGCCGAAACCTCACCTCCAGCTTTCATTGAAACCCTCAGCCTCAGCGGTGACGATTGGGCTGCCGGCCAGGGTTTTGCTTATGCTCTAGCCGATGAAGGCATTGTGATGGATGGGGTGGGCTTAACGGCCGTCTACACCACCGCTCCCATCGAATCCCCTTTTCCCTTTAACGCGGTTGTGCCCGGTTGGCAGGCAGACCTACCGGATGGCGCGGCGCTGGAAATAGCCATACGCACGGCCGTTGACGCGAACGCCTGGAGCGACTGGTACGACATACACAGCCACAATGATTGGACCCTGCCCGGCGACGCCATCACTACCGGGGATATGGTTGCCGTGCCGGCCGCCAATGGGACCCACCGCTGGGTGCAGGTGCGGGTGATGCTTACCCGCGAGGCGGCTGACGCCCAGCCGCGTCTATCCCTGCTCCGGTTGACCTTCATAGACAGCACGGCCGGCCCGACCATCGCCGAGATGCAGGCACAGCAGGCGGAATTAGACGCCGAACGTCAGGGAACGGCCGTCGCCACCAACTTCCCCCGTCCCGCAGCCATCAGCCGCGCCGTCTGGTGCATTTACGATACCTGTGATGACCTGGCCGACCTGGTCTATCAACCGGTCACCCATCTGATTGTCCACCACACCGTCACCGACAACGGCTATGCCAACGCCGCCGACGTGGTGCGCGCCATCTACCTGTTCCACCGCGACACGCAGGACTGGGGCGACATTGGTTACAACTATCTCATTGATCGCAGCGGCGTGATTTTTGAAGGCCACATGAACGAAGATTTTCTTAATCTGGACGTGGTGGGCATCCACGCCGGGGAAGCCAACAGCGGCAGCCTGGGGGTGGCGCTCATCGGCACATTCACCACGCCGGATGAGTACCAGGTGTCGGATACACCTCCGGCGGCCATGCGCAGCGCCCTGGCAGACCTGTTCGCCTGGAAAGCCGACCAGCGCGGCATCGCCATCTACGACGCCAGCCGTCCGGTGAACATGGCCTGGGGGCTGCCGCACGTGATGAGCCACCGCGACGTGTACGGCGGAGCCAATACACTCTGCCCTGGCGGCAACGCCCATGCTTATTTGCCCTGGCTGCGCACGGCCGTATCCCAGCGCATCGGTCAGGTCTCGCCTTACACCTTCGTCAGCGAGACCAGCGCTGCGTTTACGCGCAGCAACAACACCTGGTATGAGCCGCCGGGCGGTTGTGGCTGGCAGGGCCACGCCTATTACACCTGGTCGGTCAGCAATCCGGCGCAAAGCACCCACTGGGGCCAATGGCGGCTGACCATCCCCCAGGCTGGCGCTTACGAAATTCAGGTGTATGCACCGTACTGCTACACCCAAAATTCGGAAACCAACGGGGCGCGCTACCAGATTACTCATGACGGCGTTACGGAAACGGTTGTGGTGAGCCATGAAGCTAACGTGGGGTTGTGGATGTCGCTGGGCACGTTTGCCCTGCCCGCCGGGCCAAACACCACCGTGCGCCTGACCGACCTGACGACCACCGACAGCGGCGTGGGCGTCTGGTTCGACGATGTACGCTTCCGCCCGGTAGATACGGCGACGATCAGCGGCCTATCACCGGCCAACGGCGTATGGGCCAATCAGACGACAGTCAATTTCTCCTGGGAATTTGACCTGCCGACGCTGGTCTATGCCACACAGGTGGAAGTGGCGACGGACGCGGCATTTGCCAATGTGGTGGCGGCGCAAAGCTGGCCGACGGCCGTTACCCAATTCAGCCACACCTTTGCCCAGGATTACCCGGCGTTGTTCTGGCGCGTAACGGCCACCAACCAGAGTGGGTCGCCTTCGGTCTCGCCGGTGGCTTCGTTTGGCCTGGACAGCACGCCGCCAGAATCGGTGGTAACGGCCGTGTACACCACAACCGTTGACACAGGCTACCTGCTCTTGTGGCAAGGGCAAGACAATCTGGCCGGCGTAGCCGCTTATACCATCCAATATCAGGCAGAGGGTGATGTGGGTTGGACGGATTGGTTGACGTCCGTTGCCCACACCAGCGCGCATTTCAGCCCGCCCAACCCCGGCCAGGTTTACTATTTCCGCAGCCAGGCCGTAGATTGGGCCGGCAATCTGGAAGCGCCCCACGCCACAGCCGACATCAGCACCGATCAGGCAATTGCCCTGCCCCATGTTATAATGCTGCCGATTATTCAACGGAATTAACAGCCAGTGTCCCATGTTTCATCTCGTCCCACCGCACACTGAACACCGAACACTGAACACGGAATACTGAATACGGAGGAACAGTCAGGCATGTCAGAGATACAGCACGTTGACGTTTTGATCGTGGGGTCGGGGCCATCGGGAACATCCACCGCGCTGCATCTGGTGAAGGAGCAGCCGGAGTGGGCCGGCCGGATTGTTGTGGTAGACAAGGCCATTCATCCCCGCGAAAAATTGTGCGGCGGCGGTATTACCCATATGGGACGCAACGTGCTTTCGCGCCTGGGGCTGACGCTGGAGCCGCGCCACTTCGACGTGCGCGAAGCGCGGTTGGTGTACCAGGATAAGAGCTATTCCTTCCACGCCAATCCTGTTTTTACCATTGTGCGCCGCGATGAATTTGACCATTGGTTGGTGAAGCTGTGCGAAAAACGGGGCATTACGGTGCGGCAGGGCGAGGCTGTCAAACAGATCACGCCGCATGAGGATTATGTGGAAGTGGTGACTGAAAAAGCAACCTTTTGGGCCAAAACATTGGTTGGGGCTGATGGTTCGCGCAGTTATGTGCGCCGCGCCCTGAAATGGGATGATGAATCACGGGTGGCGCGGCTGGTGGAGGTGTTGACGCCGGAAAATGCCCATCAAGATCCTTTGTTTCAGAATCAGGTGGCGGTTTTTGATTTTTCGGCCATGTCGGGCCAGGGGTTGCAGGGGTACTATTGGGATTTTCCGAGCTATGTGGGGGGACGGCCGTTTATGAATCGCGGTTTGTTCGACAGCCGGGCGCGCCCAGAACGGCCGAAAGCGGACCTGAAGACCACGCTGCGCGACGCGCTGGCCGAGCGGCAGCGGGAGTTGGCTGATTACCAGCTAAAAGGGCATCCGATTCGTTGGTGGGATAGGAACGGCCGTTTTGCCCAACCCCGCGTCTTGTTAGTCGGCGACGCCGCCGGGGCCGACCCGCTGATGGGTGAAGGTATTTCCTTTGCCCTCGGCTACGGTCAGGTGGCTGCCCAAGCCATTCAGGACGCCTTTGCCCGCCAGGAGTTCAGCTACGCCACTTATCGCCAGCGATTGTTGGCCGATCCGTTATTTAAACAATTGGATCGCCGCACCCGTCTGGCGCATATTGCCTACAAGGCGCGTCATCCGTTGGTCATTCGCCTGGGCTGGCAGGTGGCTCGCCTGGTGATTCGCTTCACCCCCTGGGGCAACCCGGACTACAAGCCGGTAGACCCGCCCGAACAATTTTGGGGCGATATTGTCAAAGGTCTGTCCTGAAAACCAGGTTACGCTTTGGGACGGCCGTATAACCACCAGTAGTCGTTTTCTGGGTACGCTTCTTGCCACACGGCCGTCAGGACAAACTCGCCGCGCTGCCACTGCTTTTGCAGATAGCTGTCCATCTGGGCCACATCGTTTGTTATCTGCGGCTTGAGGTGATAGGGCGGCGTCTGCAATTTGTCCATCAGTGCGGCAATCACCAACCGGGTGTCTACAGTGTTGGCATAATACTCTTGTTCTGTCGCCATCCGGCTGGTGGCGTTACGCAGGTAGCTGCTCCATTCCCGCAGGCGGGCGTGCAGTTCGTCGTTTGACCGGTTTTCAAAGCGCACCACTTTTTCTTGCAGCATACCGTTGAACGTCCCAATCGCCTTGTCCAACCGCACCTGATCTACAATGGCGAGTTTGTTTTTTAAGGCCAACAAGCGCGTCTGGCGCATTAAGCAGCCCCCAATCGTCAGCTTGGGGGGCATGCCTGCCTGATTGAGCGGCCAATACGTCGCGTCGCTGTCCAGATAGGCTTCTATTTGGACAATCATTGTCTCCAGAATCCGCAAATCTTGAGCCAAAACGTCCTTTGTCTCGCTCATGGCGAACCCCCTTTTTTGGATGCTTATGTTTACCGATTCATGCCTTCATGATAATCAGGGGGTCCCGATGGCGTCAAGTGTATTTTGTCATGTTGGACGGCCGTATAACCACCAGTACTCGTCCAACGGATACGCCGGCTGCCATTCTTCCGCCCAGACAAAATCACCCGGCGACCAGCGGCGGCGCAGGTTGCGGTCCAGCAAGTCTACCCGTTGGGGAATACGTTCGTCGAGGTGATAGGGGGGCATCTCCAATTTGTGAATCAGGGCGGCGATCATGGCACGGGGTTCAACGGCCGTCGCGTAATTCATCCCGGCCGCTTTTTTGTTTTGCAGGTCGCGTAGGTATTCATCTACCTGGCGCAGGCGGGCATCCAACTCTTTGTTGGCTTTGGCCTCCAGGCGCACAATTTTTTCCACCAACGCCTGGTTAAATTGAAAGACGGCCGTCTCCAGCCGGGCAGCGTCGGGCGAGGTCAATAAATGGCTCAGGTTGAATAAACGGTGCTGACGCATCAGATAACCGCCCAATGTCAGCATGGGCATGTCACCAAAAGCCAGTTTGCCAAACAAAATATCGCTCTTGAGATAATCGGCCATCCCGTCTGCCATGGCTTCCAGAATGTCCAGGTCTTTTTCTAATTTATCGTGTGCTGTTAACATGATCACCTACCTTGTTTCTTGTTAGCGGTGAGTTATTCGCCAACCGTCAGTTCAATCTCCACAAAATCACCCGCGCCATCCAGCCGGAGCAGCCGCGCCCCACTCTGCGGCTCGTACAAACCGATTAAGACAGCATATTGGCCAGCCGGCAGATCGGCCGGCAGCAGCAGATGGTGCGTATCGTCCAGCCAATCGCCTGCCTGCCATAAATGGGTGGGGTAAAAATTATTCAGCGGTGGCGCGTCGGCCCCGACCAGCCACTGCCGATTGGCGTCTAACAGATGGACGAAGACGGTGTAATTTTGGGTGGGCGCGCCATCAGCCTGCCAGAACAAAGTCAGGGCGATGGGCTGCCCGGCTACGGCCGTCTCCGCGCCCCACGTATACCCCACCAGGGTCACTCCGTCGGCAAAAGGCACGTTCAGCCGCGTCGCCGGTTCTGGCATGGACGTGGCAGCCGTCAGCCGCGCTGTTCCACCCACCAATACCGGGTTGATCGGCTGACCGTTCAGACTGCTTGCCGGCAGCGGTTGGGCGGCGTCTGTGTCGTATAGGCTGACGGCGAGACGGAGTTGGCTGGGGGCAACGGCCGTATGCCCCACATACACATGATACACGTCCCGATAGATGTCGCCAGCCTGCCAGCGGCTTGTGGCGATGGTCCCAGAAGCGGGGTAGCGGTCTATCTGCCCTACCGAGGCAAAATCACGCCCTAACAGATGAACGCTGCTGACATAATCGGCGGCGACCGGCTCGGCTGCTTGCCAATAGAGCACGGCAACGATGGGACCACCACCCGGCGTGGCCGACTGTCCCGCGGCCATCTCTACACCTACCAACCGCAGTTCCCCATCCGGCGCGGTGAAGCGGATGGGATCAATGGCGGCGCTGGCGGGTACGGCCGTTACCACCTCTGGCAGCGCGTAGGCCGGGCGAATGACCCACCAGGGGAGCAGCGCCGCCGCCAAGAACAGCCCACCGCCGACGGCCAGCGCCAGTCGCTGCCCCGCACGCGGTTTAAACCAGGCCAGCAGCCCCAGCGCCAGCAGCCCGTTGATCGCCCCCAACGCCGGAAACAGAAGCCGCCCCTGAAAAGCGGTGGAAATGATATTCCAACGCAGCAGCAGCAGAAACAACACGCCGATCCAGGCAGCCAGCAGCCAGCCGCCATTCGCCACAAATTGGCGGCGGTTTTCGGCCGGCCACAACCAACGAATGAGTCCGGCCAGGGCGACCAGGGCCAGGACGTTGAGGAGAAAATAGAACCCATTGGGCGCGGCCACGTTGACGCCGCCGAACAGCCCCCAAAAGCTGCGGTAAAAGGTGCCAAATTCATCCAACCAACCGGCCAGCGTCAGGGGCGTGTCGCGTGTGCCTTGCACGGCGATGAAGGCGTTTAGACCGGTCAGATCGCCGTAGATGCGCCAGTTGCGCAGCAGCCACCAACCGGCCGCCAACAGCGAACTGCCCAACACCAATGGCCCACCCAACCAGAAGAGGGTCCAATCGCGCTGCCGCCGGGCGAGCCAGAACAGGGCAACGGCCGTTAACACCAACAACCCCGCCAGACTCAACTTGGTCAATGCGCCCAGCCCAATAACCAACCCCAGCAGCCCATAGCGCCACCAGCCAGAACGGACCGCCGGGGCTGTTTGCCATACAATCAGCAGCAAAAGCAGCCCTACATGGCCCAGCAGAGCGGCCAGGGAGTCGTTGTTGACGGCGGCGCTGATGAAAAGAAACATCGGGTTGAAGGCCGTCAGAGCCACGCCAAGCAGGGTGATGGTGGGGGAGAAGAGGCGGCGGAGGAGAACGGCCGTTGTCAGCAATGTGCCCACACCCAATGCAATGGAAGCCAGGCGAATCAGATGAATTGCCAGCACGCTGCCCTGCCAGGGAAACGCTTCGCGCACCGGATCGTGAAGGATCAGGTTTTTGTTGCTCACCTGGTTGGGATTGCCGATGAAAGCGTGTTCGTTTTTGCGGTGCAGATCGGGCAGATCGTCGGTGGCGATGGGCGCGGTGATGGCGGCCATCAGCAGGTAATAGAGCGGCGGCTGCGCCGCTTCTTGCAGCCAGAGGCCGGGGTTTTCCGGGTCGAGGACGGGCAGTTGTGCCGCTGTTTGCACGTATTGCACAAAAGGATAATGCTTGTACTCGTCGGAAGACTCCAGCACGGGCGTGGCCTGGGCGTAGCTGATGGCCAGGCCAACATACAGCAGGAGGATGGCCGATAGAATGGTTTGGCATGAAGTAAGGCGGCGAATCATGGGCGCATCACCTCGATCCAGCCGGCCAGGTAGACATCGTTCGTTTGCCGTTGTCCCTGGACGACGAGCGGCAGGCGGGCGAGTGTGGCGCTGTTGTACAGGCCCAACCAGATGGGATAACGGCCGTCTGGCAAATCCAGCGGCAGGCTGATCGTGTAAACATCGTCAACCACTGCGCCAGCGGGCCAGAGCCGGGTGGGGTAACGGCCGTTCACCGGCTGGTTGTCGCCGGTGGCCACTGGCGGCTGCCCGGCTTCGCCCAGGTGAACCAGGGCTGTGTAATTTTCACCTGGCGCGTGGGTGGCCTGCCATTGCACGGTCAGGGTGATGGGCTGGCCGGGCTGCGCGGCGGTAGGGGTGAGGGAAACGGCCGTTAACGCAATCCCCTCACCTATGGTTGCCAGGGCCGGACCGGCCATCGGCCAGGCCTCCGGCTGAATGACGATTTCGCCCACCAGGGCGCGCGCTTGTTCGCCGGCCAGCCCGGCGTAGAGGGCCGCCAGCACCGGTATCCCGGCGGTCTCATCCAGGCGCAGGGCGAAGCGGTCGGCGATGATCGCCCCAGGGGACCAAAGGTTGGCGGGGTAAAGGCCACGGCCATGGTAGCTTTGCAGCCCGGCGACCGGCGCGAAGTTGCGGCCCAACAGCTCTAACACAAATTCAACTGGCTTTTCCGGTGGCTCGGTCGCCTGCCAATAGAGGGTAAGCCAGATGATATCACCGGGAACGGCCGTTGCTGTCTCCAGTTCCGCCCCCACCAGCCGCACGCCTTGCCCCATATCCATCGCCAACGAAACGGCCGTGGATGGTAAAGCGGCGATAACCGGCGGCGGCGCATAAGCCGGCCGCACCACAAAAAATAACGAATACAAGGTTGTTGCCAGGGCCAACAACAGCGCCAGCGGCGCAGCACCGCGCCAGCGCCACCGGCTAAGGCCATAGGCCAAGCCCAACGCCAGCGGCAAAATTGCCGGAAACAGCAGCCGCCCCTGCGCTGCCTCTGTTTGCAGCATAAACAGAAACAGTCCGGCATAAACCAGCAGCACCCAACCGGCCAATAGTAGAACGAGGACGAATTGACGAGTGACGAGTGACGATCGGCGATTGGCGATTGACGATTTGACGACGCCTCCCACCGCGGCCACAACCAACCCATACCACACCCAATACACCCACTGCGGCGGGCGCAGATTAAACCAGCCGAAGACAGCGAACAGCGACGGCCAGATGCTCTGCCATTCGCCCAAAACCTGGAGCGGGCTGGCTTCCCGGTCCCCTCCGGCGAACTGGATGAAGGGCGCAGTGGCCGTGATGTCGCCATACAGCAGCCAGTTGCGCCACCACAGCCAACCGCCCACCAGCAGCGCGGGCAGCAGAACCAGGAGCAAATTACCAATGGTGAATCGCCAATTGTGAATGGTCAACAGGCGCTTGAAGGTTGGCGGTTGACCATTGTCCGTTGACCATTGCCCGTTGACCATTAGAAAGCCCAGGGCATAAACCAGGAGGAGCGTTCCGGCATTTTTAGTCAGGATGGTCAGGCCGATGGTCAGGCCGAGGAGAAGGAGACGCGCCGGGGTGGTGTGGGTCTGCCATAGACGGATAAGCTGCCACAGGGCGGCGCTGGTCAAAAAGATGACCAGGACGTCGTTGCTGATGGCGCTGTGCAAGAAGTTGAATTGGGGCAGAAAGGCGACCAATCCGGCGGACAGCAGGGCAATTTCTGGCTGTCGCGGCCAGAGCAGGCGGGCGGCGGCATAGATGCACAGCAATGTGCCCAGGCCGATCAGCGCGGAGAGCAGGCGCAGCCGATAGGCGGGGGCGGCGTAACCGGGAGCGGGCAGCGGGATGAAGCGGTTGATGTTTGTTAGAGCGGAGGCATCGCCGAGAATGGCGTGGGGGTTGGGCCAGAGATCGGCCTGGGCCGGGGTCGCCTGCCCATCCCAGGCCAGCAGGGCGGCCAGCAGGTAGTAGAGCGGCGGTTGGGCCGCTTCCTGGCGCAGCCATTCTTCGTTGGGGCTGGCGATGGGCAGACGGCCGTTTTCCGCCACGTATAACACCGTGAAAAAGTGGTGGTGCTCGTCGGGCGCTTCAAACAAGGGGTTGATACGGCCGTAGCCGATGGTGATCAGCAAATAAGCGACCGCCAATAACCAGGGCAAAGCGCTCTGCCACCGCGCCAGCCAGGATGTCGCCGATACGCCAGCGTCGTCCTTCATGGGAGATGCACCGTAGTTAGCGCCAACTGGTCATCCGGTTGAGGCCCCGTTTCGTCTACAACCGGCAGGCGCATACTTCTTTCCGGCTGATAAAAACCCACCGTCAGCCGATAATCGCCAGGGAGCGCGTCCGCCGGAACAGGCAAGGTAATCGTATCGTGAATCACCTCACCGGTTCGCCAGCCGCTCGTTGGGCGCAAGCCATCGCCCCGGTATTTTATCCGCCTGGCTGATCATATCGCCAGTAGACAGCGATGTAAGATGAACAAACAAGAGATAGCTATCGTCAGGCACAGCCTGGGCCTGCCAGGTGAGCGAGAGCTGTATTTGCGGCGTGGGGCCATCAAGCGCAGCCACCGTGTAACCATACAGTTGGATGGCCGGTCCAAATGAAGCTGTGGTGCGGTTTACGCCCTCTGGTAGGGTTGTTTCCAACGGCCAGGGAACCACTTCGATCTGCCCCAGAGTGATGCTGTCTGTGGACCAGGGCCGCCAAGACGGCCGTCCAGGCACAACCCGCTGGTCATCCAACAGCCGCCAGCGCAAGGTATATATGCCTGGGGCCGTCTCTGGGCGGATGTAAAGACCGGTTTGTTCGCGCACGATGGCGTTTGGCGGCAGTTCTGGCAGCCAGGATGCGCCGGGGCGATCTGTTTGCTGGCGCAGTGGTTCGCCATTTGGCTGTAAGACAGTCAGTTCATAGCGGATGGTCTCCAGCGGCAGGGCGTCATCCGCCTGCCAAAAGAGGGTAAGTGGCAAGGTGTGGCCGGGGCGCACGTTGATGTCGGCCGTTTCCCAGCCAGCCAGCCGCAAGCCGTTGTCGAAACGTATGTGTGGGTCGCCTGGTTGGAAGGGAACGGCCGTTAACTGGTTGGGTTCTGTTGCGGCGACGGTGATACCGCCGAGATGTGCAGCTTCGGCCAGAGGGCTGCTTTCATGGAGCGGTTGAGCCATAAGTTGGTATGTGCCCGGTGGCAGGCCATCGGGCAGCGGCAAAAAATAGTCGCGGCGTACCCAACCCGCTTGGGGCCAACCCGCTTGCGGCCAACCCGCTTGCGGCCAACCCGGGCCGTTGGCCGATGACAGCGGCTGATCCAGCGCCAGCCATTCACGGCCGTCTACATCGCGCAATGAGAAACGCAAAGAAGCGGCCGGTTGTGGGCCGCCAGCTTCCCAAAACAGGGCAAACCAGAATGTGGGCGGCGCGACAGGCTGATTGTCCAATGGGTAAAAACCGTGCAGGGCGGGCACATCAGGCCAATTTATATCGAGCGGCTGGCTTGTGGCGGGTAGTTGGGTTACAGCGCTGTTGGCGCTGCTAAAGGCCAGGGCTTCGACAATGCCATATTGGCTGTGCGCGCCCAACCGGGCCACCTGGCTCAGGTGGTCTGCCAGCCAGCGCTGCGTCAATTTCTCGCGGTCACGGTTATCGGCCGGGGGATCGGTGACGAGCCAGATACGGTCGTAGGTTTGGACCAGGGCCAGCAGGTCGGGGTCTGCTTCGACGGCCAGGGTAGGGTAACGGGGTACGGCCGTTACTGGCAAATCGGCGCGTTGTTGATAATGGGTATAGAGGGGCAGCAAAATGGCATTGTTCAAAACGACGATATCGTTGCCGCCGGCCTGCTGTTCGATGCTGCGAAACAGGGCGCGAAAATCATCTTTGGCGTATAGGTCTGGCCGGGTATAGAGATTGTTCAGGGCGATCACCGGGCCGACGACGACGGTGAGCAGCCCCAGGACAAAGAGCGTGGCCCACAGCCAGCGCACGGCCGTGGCCCGCCGTGTCTGCTCCCAGGCAAATACAACGGCCCAACTGATGAGTAATAGAAAGGCCGGGCTGCCCACCATCATGTGGCGTACTCCCTGGTACATCGGCTTCAGCAGCGAGCCAACCATCAAGCCAATAACAACAGCCAGTAAATAGGAAAGCAAAAACGCCCGTGGCCGCCAGCCGTTGGCGGCATACAGGCCTAACAGCAGCAAGCCCAACGCAGACAAGCTCAACCATTGAATGCCCGCCTGATGGTAATTCACCGTCAGACCGAGGCTGAAAAAATAGACGACGTCGCGGAGCATGATGACCGGGGAAACATAATCGTAATGGGCTTCGGCCCCGGTGAAGAGACGGGGAATGGTCAATGGCATCAGGGGCACGGCCGCCAGCAGGCTGACCACACCAAGGCCGATGATCAGCTTTTTCTGTCCCTGGCGCCACAACAACCAGGCCCAGAAAAGGGATTGAACGGCGATGAGGAAGACGGCCGTATAATGGGTGTACAGTCCCAATCCGGCCAGGAGAAGGTATAAGGGCAGCCAGCGGCGCAGTTCTCCGCCGGTCAGGGCACGCCACAGGGCATAGGCCGCCCCGGCCATTAACAGGGTGAAGAGGCTGTACATGCGCGCTTCGTTGGCGTACCAGATGTGCAGGGGGTTTACGGCCGTTAACAACGCCACCAACCCGCCCAACGAACGGCCGTGCAACCGCCGCCCAAGTTGATACAGCAAAGGAACCAGCAGCAAACTCGCCAGGACAGAGGGATAACGATAGGCAAAATCTGTTTCCCCCAACAATGGCCGCAGAAAATGGATCGCCAGATAATGCAGCGGCGGATGGGTATCTTTGGTCACCACCCCCTGAATTACGATTTCGCTGCGTAAAATCTGGCTGATTGGGTAACTGGCGCGCAGCGGCGTCAATCCTTCGTCGGTCCAAAAGCTGAAAGCGTCAATGTTGTGTAGGCGCAAAGCAAACGCCAACAGCAATATGCCTGACAAAAGCAGATACCCGCTAAATCTCTTGCCTGATTTCATCCTCAATCCATAAACCATGATGCCGGTTCCGCGGTCTATTAACGACTTTCGGTAGGTGTGTAGCGCCACACGTTGTCGGGCTGTGGAACGCCCGCGTGGTAAATGGGCAGTCGCTGCGTTGTGGCCCTGTCGTACACGCCGATCAGCAGCGAGGGTTTCACGGCCGTTTGCCTGGGCAGGCGGTGCTGATCACGAATCACATCACCGGGCTGCCAGATATAGGTTGGGCTGCTGCCATTGGCCGGACTGCTGTCTGACTGGGCCACCAGGTTGCCCGCATCGTCTAGAACATGGACAAACACAACATAATCGGCCGTTATCGCCTGCCGTGCCTGCCACCACAAAGTAACAAGCCATTCATCCCCCACTACCTCTTGGGTGATGGCTGCCAGATCGAATAAATCTGCAAACTGCACCGGCGCGTTGAACGCCGTTTCGGGCAGGGGGATGGGACTGGCCGGCCGCACGACAACGGGCATGGCCAGGGGCCAGTCGGTGATCTGTCCATTTTGCTTTGCCTGAACATTGGTCCCGTTGTCGTCTAGCCAGACGCCTAACCAGGCGGCTGTCGGTCCGGAAATCGCGCCATCGGCTCGTAAAATAACCTCGTCCCGATACATGTCTCCCTCACGCCAATCCAGGGTAGGATTGTGACCACCTCCGGGGAAACTACGTGTTTCGGCCAGTTTGGTCCATTGTCCCGCTTCCAGGGTAAGAAGCTGCACAGTGACGGTGTAATCGGCGTTGGGGGTTTGCGTGGCGCGCCAGTACAGCGTCGCTCTGGCTGTTTCACCGAGATGGATGGGGTTGGTTTCAACGGCCGTCAACGCCAGTTGTCCGTTGTAGAGCAAATTGGCCGATGTGGTTGTGGCTGGGATTTGCGTCAGCGCTGTCAGGCGGCGAGCCTGGGGGTACAACTGGGGTAGGAAAAAGAGAGAAAGCAAGAGGGCGGTGAGGGGCGGAACGGCCGTTGCCAACCCAGACATCTTGCGTTCATGTTCACCCCACCATCTGGCCCAGCCAACCGCCACAAGCCAGGCCAGACTGGGCCAGGCTGGCAGCAGCCAGCGCCCCTCCGGGACCAAAAATCCCACATCCCGAATCATCACTGTTTTGACAGCCAGAAATGCGGTGGCCAATGCGCCAATCCAGATGACATGGACGAGAACAACGGCCGTAGGTTGAACCAAAACACGAGTGGGCCGCAGCCAACCCAGCAAGGCAAACAGCAGCAGCGCCGCCGCCATCCCGTACAGCCAGCCAGGACCATACCCTAAAATTCCCGGACTCCAATCCAGCCAGAAAGAACGGAATAATTCAACCAAATGAGCCAGTAACAGTCCCAAATCGGCCGGCCGTAAAGTCAGTATCTGGCCTAGCGGAACACTTGGCGCCAACCCCAAGGCGTCGCCGCTGCGCTCATGGTTGAAAAGCAGCCACCCACCCACCAGGGGAACAAAACCAACCCCACCCCAAAGTCCGGCCTGGAGCGTCTGCCATACAGATCGCGTTCTACGCCAGACGGTCCAGCAGGCAACCGGCAGGGTAAGCAGCAAAAAAATGGCGCTGGCTTTGGTCAGCAGCGCCAGGCCAAACAGCAGCCCCCATCCTAAATAATAACGCGCAGATTTCTTTTGGATAATGAGATAAGTGGTATAGGCGGTGAGCAGGGTGGCTACGGCCGTTACCGCCAAGTCATTATTCATCGTTGCGCTCAGATGCAAAAACGACGGCTGAAAGGCCATGACAGCCACCGCCAGCAGACTGACAGACTGCGGTAGTGTCTGGCGCGCCGCCGCATAAAGCGAAACCATCGCCAAAACCCCAAACAGCATTGAAGCAATGCGACCGGCATAAACCACCGGCGCATTGGTTGGGGTAAGGTGGATAAACGGGTTCAAATTACCGCTGCCGCGCAGCGTGCCTGGAAAATGAGGATTTGGACTCAATTCACTATCCAACTGGGGCGTGGCAAACGGCAAGCTCAACAACGCCGCCAGGCTGTAATAAACTGGCGGTTGATGACGTTCATCTGGCCGATAAGAGGTGGACAAATCAGGCAGGCGGCCGGTTTGGCGCAACAAGGCGACATATTCGTAATGCAACGCCTCATTGGGTCCGGCAAGTGGCGGCAGGCGCAATGCCAGAAAGCCGACCAACAGTACGTACCCCAGCAACAATAAGAAAAACGCACTGTGCCCTGTACCCAGGCGACTTCGCTTAGATTCAACATTGCCCATAACGCCCCAAGTATAACGCCCTTCATCCAACGTGCATCCGCCTATCGCCCTACCACTGCCCCATTTGTGAATTGTTGGACAAAAGGGTATCGCTGGGGTATCATTTTTTAGGCTGCCAGGAGTATGTTTACTGGAGGCTGTTCCCACTTTACGGCAGTGAAAACAGGCTGTACTCGCCGCAATACGGCCGTCACCATCGGTGATTTTTGTCCATAAATGGCGGGGTTGGAAAAACTTCTTACGAATTGTTCACATTTGGGAACAGCGCCCACCGAATTTTTTACAAGCAGAGGGAAAGACGAATGGAAACCAGTAACGGCTGGCTTGCCCTCTTCTACTATAAAAACCATGTGTTTCAAGGAGGTTGGTGAATGACAACCCTTGCCCCAGACTTTAAAAACATAGCTGATTCGCTTCTGGAGCAAATCAAAGAGTTTGATCGTAAAACAGAAGCCCGCAGCGTCGGCAACGTTGTCTCGGTTGGCGATGGCGTGGCCTTTGTGAACGGCCTCGCCGACGTTACAGCCAGTGAACTGGTAGAGTTCAGCAGCGGCGCAGCCGGTCTGGCGCTCAACCTGGAGCCGGACCTTGTCGGTATCGTCGTCATGGGCGACTACACCACCATTGAAGTAGGCGACGAAGTGCGCTCTACCGGTCGCATTGCCTCTGTGCCTGTCGGTGATGCCCTTATCGGCCGTGTGGTAGATGGTCTGGGCAACCCCATTGATGGCAAAGGCCCCATCAGTACCAACAAAGTCCGGCCTGTCGAACTGGTCGCCCCCGGCGTCATTGAACGCAAGGGCGTGGACACTCCGGTACAAACCGGCATCATGGCCATAGACTCCATGTTCCCCATCGGCCGGGGCCAGCGCGAGTTGATCATCGGCGACCGCCAGACCGGTAAAACAGCCATTTGCCTGGACACCATCATCAACCAGAAAGGTCTGGACATGGTCTGTATCTATGTCGCCATCGGTCAGCGCGTGGGGCAGGTGGCTCAGGTGGTGGATACGCTGGAAAAATACGGCGCGATGGATTACACCGTCGTGGTTGTGGCCGGCGCGTCCGACCCGGCTCCCATGCAGTATTTTGCGCCATATGCTGGCTGCGCCATCGGCGAGGAATTTATGTACCAGGGTCGAGACGCCCTGGTGATCTACGATGACCTCTCTAAACATGCCTGGGCTTACCGGCAAATGTCCCTTATTTTGCGCCGCCCGCCCGGCCGCGAAGCGTACCCTGGCGATATTTTCTCTCTGCACAGCCGCCTGCTGGAACGCGCCGTGCGCCTGCGCGACGATTGGGTCATTGTGGAAAAAGGGACCGAAGTCAACGCCGACACCATGGGCGTTGACGGCAAACGTTATTTCGGTAACCTGGTTGAAGAACAAATACCCCACGCCCTGGAAGCGATGGGCGACCCCAAACAAGAAAAATACGAAGTCAAGAAGATTCCTGGTACGGGCGGCTCCTTGACAGCCCTCCCAATCATCGAAACGCTGTTGGGCGATGTTTCGGCTTATATTCCGACGAACGTCATTTCCATCACCGATGGGCAGATATTCCTGGAGACCGACCTCTTTAACGCCGGGCAGCGTCCGGCCATCAACACCGGCTTGTCGGTGTCGCGGGTGGGCAGCGCCGCGCAGAAGCGGGCCATGAGCAAGGTGGCCGGTGGTCTGAAGTCTGACCTGTCGCAGTACCGCGAATTGGCCGCGTTTGCCCAATTTGGCTCCGATCTGGATGCGTCTACGCAGCGTCAGTTGAGCCGCGGCGAGCGCCTGATGGAAATGTTGAAGCAGCCGCAGTACAAACCACTGGCGCTGGACCATCAGGTGATGCTGATTTTTGCTGGCAGTCGCGGCTATCTGGACAGTGTGCCGGTCAATCAGGTGGAAAAGTGGAGCCAGGATTTCTTGCGCTATATGGATACGGCCCATCCGGAGATTGGTCGGCCGATTCGGGAGAGCGGCGCCTGGACTGACCCGCTTCAAGCCGCGTTAAAAGAAGCCGTTGAAGATTTTAACGCCGGTTGGTCGGCGTCCTGATTCGTCAGGCGTTCACGTGTTGGCGTGCCAGGCAGGTGAGTGTGTGGCTTTGCCTGACGCCTGCCCCATTGTGCGCCAACACCGGAGACACGTATGGCTACTGAACGCGAATTAAACAAGCGAATCAAAAGTATCAAGAATATCTCGCAAGTGACCAGCGCCCTGGCGGCGGTGTCGGCTTCTAAGGCCAGCCGCGCCCAACGCCAGGTGGAAGCAACGCGGGCTTACGCGGGCAAAGCGTTTGAGATTTTGAACAATCTGGCGTCGCAGCCTGATGTGGGGCATCCCCTGCTGACAGCGCGGCCGGAGATTAAAAATTCGGCGCTTATTCTCATCACCGGCGATCGTGGGCTGGCCGGGGCTTACAACACCAACATTGTCAACCGGGTGGAGGCATTTATTCGGGCGCTGCCGCTGTCGTGCCGGGTGATTACCGTCGGCCGCAAAGGGCGCGACCTGATGATTCGACGGGGCTATAATGTGGTGGCGACGTTTGAAAGCCTCCCTGACTCGCCTTCTATTCTGGACATTACGCCCATCGCCCAGGTTGTGACGGATGATTATCTGTCTGGTGTGGTAGACGAGGTGTTTATTGCCTATACGGATTTTGTGAATCTGATTACGCGCCGGCCGCGGGTGAAGCAGCTGCTCCCGTTACGGCCGTTAGACTTTGCGGGTATGGCAGTGTCGGAGTACGTCGAAACGGTAGACCTCAGCGGCGTTTCCGACCGGGTGTATCTATATGAACCACAACCCGCCGCGTTGTTAGACGTGATTGTGCCCCGGTTCACACAGTTGCAGATTTATCAATCTGTTTTAGAAGCATTAGCCAGTGAGCACAGTGCGCGCATGGTGGCGATGAACAATGCCACCGATAACGCTGGTGAATTGATTGAGATATTAACCCTGGATCGTAACAAGGCGCGTCAGGCGAGCATTACCAGTGAAATTCTGGACATCGTTGGTGGCGCGGAAGCACTCAAAGGCTAATTGGAGGAATTTATGGCTACTGGTAAGATTTCGGCCATACGCGGTGTGGTTGTTGATGTGAATTTCCCTGAAGGGAGCGTGCCGGAAATTTATGAAGCATTGAACGTGGCGGGGCCAAACGGCCGTCTCGTGCTAGAAGTTCAGCAGCAGTTGGGCGGCGGCGCGGTCCGCACCGTGGCCATGGGCACAACCGATGGCCTATCCCGCGGTGTAGACGTTGTTGGAACCGGCAGCCCCATTATGGTCCCGGTTGGCGAGGTTACGCTGGGCCGCATCTTCGACGTGGTCGGCGAAGCTGTGGATGGCGGCGAAACACCCAAATCAGAGATTTATTATCCCATTCACCGCGATGCACCGACGTTTCAGGACCAAAGTACCAAAGCAGAGACCTTTGAAACAGGCATGAAAGTCGTAGATCTTATTGCCCCCTTCATCAAGGGTGGCAAGACGGGTATTTACGGCGGCGCTGGCGTGGGTAAAACCGTCACCATCGCCGAATTGATTCGCTCTGTGGCCCGCGAACATGAAGGCGTATCTATCTTTGCCGGCGTCGGTGAACGCACCCGTGAAGGGACCGACCTGTATTACGAAATGCAGGAATACGGCGTAATGGATTCTGTGGCCATGGTTTTTGGGCAGATGAACGAAACGCCTGGCGTGCGCCTGCGCGTGGCTTTGACCGGTCTGGCTATGGCTGAATATTTCCGCGACCAGGGGCGCGACGTGCTGCTGTTCATTGACAACATCTTCCGCTACGTATTGGCCGGTTCCGAAATGTCCGCGCTGTTGGGGCGTATGCCCAGCGCGGTGGGCTACCAACCCACCCTGGCTTCGGAGATGGGCGCGCTGCAAGAGCGCATCACCTCCACCAAGACCGGTTCCATCACCTCTATGCAAGCCATTTACGTGCCGGCCGACGACTATTCCGACCCGGCCCCGGTGGCGACCTTCGCCCATCTGGACGCCAGCCTGACGTTGGATCGCGGCGTGTTTGCCAAAGGTATTTTCCCGGCCGTAGACCCATTGGCTTCTTCCAGCCGCGCGCTTCAGCCAGGTATCGTGGGCGAAGAGCATTACCGCACCGCCCGCGAAGTGAAACAGGTTTTGCAGACCTACAACGATCTGCAAGACATCATCGCCATTTTGGGTATTGACGAATTGTCGGAGGACCAGAAATTATTGGTGGCGCGGGCGCGTAAAATCGAACGTTTCCTGGGTCAGCCGATGTATGTGGCGCAGAAGTTCCACGGACTTGAAGGCCAATACGTGCCGACCCATGAGACAGTGCGTGGTTTCCGCGAAATTCTGGATGGTAAGCATGACGACCTGCCGGAACAAGCCTTTTACATGGTCGGTACAATTGATCAGGCGGTGGCCAAAGCGGAGCGCCTGCGCGCCGGAGCATAGGCGACATTGCCAACAGCGTTAAACGTGATGCGTGATCCGTGATGCGTGTTTCAGTGGCGCATGACGCATCACGCATTATTCTTTATCAGGTGATACGATGCCAATTCAGTGCGAAATTGTAACCCAAGAGCGCCTCGTTTTTAGCGGGGAAGTGGACGCGGTTAATTTGCCCGGTTCGGAAGGGCGGTTGGGTATTTTGCCGAACCATACGCCGCTGTTGACGACGTTAAGCTACGGCGAGATCATTGTGCGGCAGGGCGGCGAAGAGCAGTATTTTGCGGTTGGTGGTGGTTTTGCCGAGGTTCAACCGACAAAAGTGATCATCCTGGCCGATTCGGCGGAACATGTGGAAGAGATTGACATTCAGCGGGCATTGGCGGCGCGGCAGCGGGCCGAAAAAATGATGACCGAAGGCGTGCCGGATGATCCAGAACGTTATGCACAGATTCGGGCCTCGCTGCAGCGGGCGCAGATTCGCCTGAATGTGGCGCAGCGCCGCCGCCGGTCCAGCGCTATGCCCACCGACTTGCGCGATATGCGCCAGGATGAAAGATAATTCGTGGCTTCTATTTTTACGCCTCATATTGCCATTGATCTGGGTACGGTGAATGTCTTGGTGTTTGACCAAAGCCGGGGTGTTGTGCTGCAAGAGCCGTCCATGGTGGCAATTCGTGAAGACGAAAACAAGACGACGATTGTGGAAGTGGGGCGCGCGGCGAAGGAGATGTACGGCCGTACTCCAGAAGAAATAGAGGTGATACGGCCGTTGCGCGATGGCGTGATCGCCGACTATTTTGTCACCCAGGGGATGCTGGAATACTTCATCGGCAAGGTAACAGGGCGGTTTCATTTGCGCAAACCGGTGGTGATGATCAGCGTGCCCTACGGCGTTACCAGCGTGGAACGCCGCGCTGTGAAAGAAGCGGCCGTAGCCGCCGGCGCCCGCCCGCCGGCCCATCTGATCCCCGAACCGTTGGCGGCAGCGATTGGCGCCGGATTGCCCATCGGCACGCCGACCGGCAACATGGTGGTGAATTTGGGTGGTGGGTCCACAGAGGCGGCCGTGTGTTCAATGAACGGCATTGTCTGCGCCGAGTCAGTGCGCGTGGGCGGTGTTCATTTGGACGAAGCGATCATCGCTTATGTGCGTAAGAAGTACAACCTGATTATTGGCGAACCGACGGCCGAAGCCATCAAAATCAAAATCGGCGCGGCCATGCCCCTGGACAATGAAATGGAAATGCAAGTACAGGGGCGCGACCAGATTGCTGGTCTGCCCAAAACAATCACCATTCGTTCCGGCGAAGTTGTCGAGGCCCTCAGCGAACCCCTGGCGGCTATCGTCAACGTGGTGCGCGCTGTGCTGGCGAAGACGCCCCCGGAACTTTCTTCAGATATTATTGATCGGGGTATGGCGCTGACCGGCGGCGGGGCGCTTTTGCGCGAATTGGACACGCTGCTTACCAGGGAAACCGGCGTGCCGGCCTACGTGGCCGACAATCCCATTGCCTGCACCGTCATTGGCGCGGGCAAAGCATTGGCCGAACTGCCCATTTTGCAGCGCAGCATTCCTGATCTCTAAACCATTCGCCAGGAACCAATCAAAAACAAAAGGCCGCATAAATCATGCGGCCTTTTATGTGTGCTGTCATGCTCTCGTTTTGCCATTGGCTAAAGCGCCACAGCTTATTCCAGATAAAAAGTCATACGCTGCATTTGGACGACGGGATCGCTGTAACTGACCTGTACATCGGACGGGACGTTGAGATGGGCGGGAACGTAGCTTAGAATCGCTTTCACGCCAGAGGCGACTAGAATATCGGTGATATCCTGCACCGCTTTGATGGGTACGGCCAGGATAGCAATTTTCACCTGTTCGCGTTGAATTGTTTCTTCTAGCTCGGTAATTGACTGGACGACGAGGCCGCTCATTTCCTGGCCGATTTTGGCCGGATCGTTGTCGAATAGCCAGCGGATGTGGAAACCCCGATGCTGAAAGCCATTGTAGTGGACCAGGGCGTGGCCCAGATAGCCCGCGCCGACAATGGCTACCGGCCATTCCTGGGTGAGGTGGAGGATTTGTTGCAGCTGCTCGACCAGGTAATTGATGTGATAGCCGGTTCCTTGTTTGCCAAATTCGCCAAAATGAGAAAGGTCTTTGCGGATTTGGGCGGAACTGATGCCTAACCGCTTGCCCAGTTCATAGGATGAGGTGGTGTGTTTGCCTTCTTCAAGCAACAGCCGACGAAGTTCACGCAGATAAATTGGGAGTCGTCCGATGACGATATCTGGGATTTGAGACACAGGTGAATTTCCTCTGGGCGCCGCCGTTATTCGTGGAAGTTTTCACAATTGTAGCATAACGAAAATGGCCTCGCAACCGAAGGGATTTTTGTCTTTTTATTTGGCTGCCTTTCGGCTATTCTCTACAATGAGCTGACTGAGGAGTGTAAACGTGACCCAGGGCTGCCCTGGCGAAAAGGTTAGTGTATGCATCTTGTTGTAAATGGTTATTTTTGGCAACGGCCGTTTGTCGGCAGCGGGCAATATACCCGAAATCTGGTCTACTATCTCAATCGGATGGTATCTGACCTGGAAATCACGCTGGTTGTGCCCCATTTCCCCGGTGATTCTGAGCCGCAAGATGTGCCGCCCAGCGTGCGTCTGAAAAAGGTGGCGGCGCGTCCTGGACACGCAGGCAAGGTGTGGTTCGAGCAGCGGCAGTTTCCGGCAGCCTGCCGGGAAGTGGGCGGGACCATCGCCCACGTGCCGTATTGGGGTGGGCCGCTGCAATCGCCGCTGCCGTTGGTGGTGACAGTCCATGATCTGACGACGCTGCTTGTGCCTGAATATCGGCGCAGCGCCAAAGCGCGGCTGTACAATGCTCTGGTCAGCGCCAGCGCGCGCGGCGCGAACCACATCATGACCGATTCGCGGGCGAGTAAGGCAGAGATTGTGACCCATTTGGGGATAGCGGCGGAACGGGTAACGGCCGTTCACCTGGCCGCCGGTCCGCAGTACACCGCCAAAGAAAACAGCCTGGTAGACATGGCTGTCTTACGCAAATATGATTTGCCTGACTTTTATGTACTCTACCTGGGCGGGTATGAGATTCATAAAAATGTAACGACCCTGCTGCTGGCCTGGACCTATGTGGGGCAGGCGTTGGGGCAGGAATACCCTTTGGTGTTGGCGGGAAAAAAACCAACGGCCGTTTCCGCCGTCTATCCCGATTACGACGCTTACATACAAAAATTGCGCATTGCCGAATACACGCGCTGGATTGGCTTTGTGGACGAAGAAGACAAGCCGGTTCTGTATCGTAATGCGGAGACCTTTGTTTTTCCCAGCCGCCGCGAAGGGTTTGGGCTGCCGGTGTTGGAGGCGATGGCTTGCGGCACGGCCGTTGTCACCAGCAGCAGCACCTCGCTGCCAGAGGTTGTCGGCGAAGCCGGCTTCGTCGTAGACCCGGACGATGCGCGCGGCATGGCCGGGGCGATCATCGCCACCATCGTTCAGGAGAATCTGGCGGCCGACTTACG
This sequence comes from Candidatus Leptovillus gracilis, assembly GCA_016716065.1. Taxonomy (NCBI): domain Bacteria; kingdom Bacillati; phylum Chloroflexota; class Ardenticatenia; order Promineifilales (SeqCode); family Promineifilaceae (SeqCode); genus Candidatus Leptovillus; species Candidatus Leptovillus gracilis. Next base: position 94,513 of record JADJXA010000004.1, read on the forward strand.
CCAAAAAAGCATCCAGCAGGCGGCTGCTTTCTCCTGGGAAAAAACGGCCACAGAAACGCTTTTGGTATACGATCACGCGCTGACCGGGAAGTGAGGCGCTGCACCGCTATTTGCCTCGCCCGCCCAGGCGCATTAAAATGCCCCGACTCTGTTATACTCGCAAAGGTTATTATCTGACAGTTTTGTCGTCTTGTCAGATGTCACCTTGTCAAGTATGGAAAAGGATACGTTGGATGAGACTTGATACGCAATTAGCCGTGGTAGTTCAGGCGGCCATTGAAAACGCGCAGGCGGCCGGTGCGCTGCCGGCCTTTGTGATACCGGAAATTTTGATCGAGAAGCCGCGTGAAGCGGTTTTCGGAGACTATGCGACGCCGATTGCCCTGCGGTTGGCTAAATTGGCGCGTATGGCGCCGCTGAACATTGCCCAGGTGATTGCCGCGCATTTGCCGCCGCTGTCTTACGTGAGCGAGGTGACGGTTGCGCCACCCGGCTTTATTAATCTGCGGATAGCGACGACGTTTTTGCAGGGACAGGTGGAGGAGATTTTGGCGGCCGGTTTGGAATACGGCCGTATCACCCTCGGCGACGGCCAAAAAGCGCAGGTGGAATGCGTCAGCGCCAACCCCACCGGTCCCATTCACATTGGCCGCACCCGCGGCGGTGTGATGGGTGACACCCTGGCGCGCATCATGCACGCCGCCGGTTACGACGTGACTCTGGAATATTACTACAACGATGCCGGCCGCCAGGTGATGCTGCTGGGCGAATCCACCAAAATTCGCTACTTGCAGCTTCTCGGTGAAGATGTCACCCTCGGCGAAGAGCATTACAAAGGGGATTACATTTGGGGCATTGCCCAAGAACTGCTGACAGCGCGCGGGGCTGACCTGCGTGACGAAGCAGTTGACTTCTTTGCCGATTATGCGCAAAAGCGCATCTCTGCCAGCCAGAAGGAGAGCCTCAAGCGCATCAACATTGAATTTGACGTCTATTTTCGTGAGCAGAGTTTGTATGAAAACGGCCGTGTCTGGGAAACGCTGAATATTTTGCAAGAACGTGGTTATGTCTACCAAAAGGATGACGCCCAATGGTTCCGCACCACCGCGTTTGGCGATGACAAAGACCGGGTCCTGGTCAAATCCACCGGCGAACCAACCTACCGCATGCCCGACATCGCCTATCATTGGGACAAAGCCCAACGTGGTTTTGACCTGGTCGTGGACATCTTTGGCCCTGACCACCACGCCACAGCGCCCCAGGTATTGATGGGCGTTCAGGCGCTTGGCTACGATACCAGCTTTGTCCGTACTGTCCTGCACCAGATTGTCTACCTCTACCGTGGCGGCGAACTGGTGAAGATGAGTACCCGCGCCGGTGAATTTGTCACCCTCGACGAATTGGTAGACGAAGTGGGCGCAGATTCCATCCGCTACTTTATGATCTCCCGCTCTGGCAACAGCCCAATTGACTTTGATATGGATCTGGCAGTAGAGCAATCAGACAAAAACCCCGTCTACTACATCCAAAACGCCCACGTGCGCTGCGCCGGTATTTTTCGCAAATGGGTAGACGCCGGCCACGACCCCAATGCGGATCAAGACGCCGATTTGAGCCTGCTCACCCATGAAAACGAGTTGAACTTCTTGCGCAAAGCGTTGGAACTCAGCAACATTATCGAACTCATCGTCAAAGAATCGGAACCACACCACATTACTTTTTACGCCTACGAGTTGGCTTCTCTGTTCCATCCCACCTATGAAACCTGTCGGGTGCTGCATTCCGAGGTCCCGGAGCCATTGCGGTTGGCGCGCTTACGTTTCTACCGGGCAGCGCAGCAGCTTTTTGCTGTTGTGTTAAACCTGATGGGCATGAGTACACCGGAAGTCATGTAGGACCACCATAATTATTTACATAAGGGATTTTATATGGCAATCAAATCAGATAGTTGGATAAGGCGTATGGCTCAGGAACAGAGAATGATTGAGCCGTTTGTGGATGGACAGGTACGGGATGGGGTCATTTCGTATGGGTTGTCTTCATATGGCTATGACATTCGCGTCAGCAATGAGTTTAAGATATTTACCAACGTGCATTCGGCTGTGGTAGACCCCAAGCATTTCAATCCCAAATCCTTTGTTGATTTTCAGGGTGACATCTGCGTGATCCCGCCGAACTCTTTTGTGTTGGCCCAGACAATGGAATACTTCCGTATTCCGCGTGACGTCCTGACCATTTGCGTCGGTAAATCTACCTATGCTCGTTGTGGCTTGATTGTCAACGTGACGCCGTTTGAACCGGAATGGGAAGGATATGTCACACTAGAAATTTCCAATACAACACCGCTGCCGGCCCGCATTTATGCCGGGGAAGGTATTGCTCAGGTATTGTTCTTCCAATCAGATGAGGTCTGCGAGACATCCTACGCTGATCGCAAAGGCAAGTATCAGAACCAACAAAGCATTATGCTGCCGCGTATTTAGAGGGTGGACAGCGCCTATAACAGTGTTCGGTGTTCAGTAACCCGCAATCAGTCGGTGTTGTTTGCGCAGACTGCCACTGAATACTGTCATTGTTTTGGCCTTTGCTTCTTGTCGGCGTATCGTTATAATTCCGATTGTCAGGGCGCTTAGCTCAGTTGGTTAGAGCGCTTCGTTTACACCGAAGAGGTCGGGGGTTCGAGTCCCTCAGCGCCCAATTCATCCTTGTGCCAGCGAGGAGGCATCTCTAATACACAACCATTCCATATTGAAGCCAAGAGGATTGCTCATAATCCTTGATATGCCTTTACATTTTGTTATAATCCGATTGTGATAAAAAGTACATAAAAACCTTGACAAAAGTATATAAAAAGTGAACTTAAAGTCTGCCGGGAATGGCAGTGTCTTTGCAAGGTACGAAAAATAGATTTTGAGTGAGGAGAATGTTCTTATGGCCGAAGCAGCAGTAGATGCAAATGTGGCTGGTAGTGGAATAACAAGGCGTGAATTCCTATATTATATCTGGGGGGCATCCATGGTTTTGTTGACTGCTCAGGCCAGCGGGATTTTGATCTGGTTCATGATTCCCCGGTTCCGTGAAGGGGAGTTTGGTGGTTCTTTCATGAAAACGTTGGCAGATCTGCCAGAGATTAATGCTGCGCCGAACAATTTTGCTGACGGCCGTTTCTGGTTAGTCAATCTGGACACCAATCAAGCCAATAATCGGATGTATCTTGCCTCGGATGAGAGCCAACCCATAGTCGGCGTGGCGGCTATTTACAAAGTTTGTACCCACCTGGGCTGCATTTATACCTGGACAAATTCAAACGACCGTTTTGAATGTCCCTGTCATGGGTCTAAATACCGGCTAGACGGCCGTCGTATCGAATCCCCCGCCCCCCGTGCTTTAGACAGGTTTAAGGTATACGCCGTCGCTGAAGACAAAACAACTGTTCTGGCCGAAGCAGAATTGGTGGACAATTTCTATGCACCGCTTGTTCTCCCGGCCGATACAGCCTTCATTCGCGTAGATACCGGCGACCGAAAACTGGGTCTCTCGGAACCCTTGCTTTGTGACTTTGCCGGTAACTGCCCATAAAAAAACCTTCCGCCTTCGGTGAAATTGTCCGACACAATGTTACCGAAGGCTTTTGATTTGTGTGCGCTACAGGTTCGGAGAAGGAGATAGTCTATGGCTACTTTTTATGATCAAGTTAAAGAAATGGGGTTGAAACAAGCCTTCGTTGCCAAGAGCGATGAAGTTGTAGAACGCATCACCGCCGGGATGAATATCGGTGATATCCGTTCTGCTTTGCGTGGCGACGAACCTCGTCGCCCCAATCCCCGACTGCGTCCCCACGCTGATGGTTTTTGGCTGCACATCCGCCCCAGCTTCTACCACAACGAAATCACCCGCGTGTACCCCACCTTCCATCTAGGTTGGTTATCCACCTTTATGTTTGTCTGGGAAACAATCACCGGCATTTTCCTGATGATTTTCTACACGCCCAGCCCCCTGGTGGCCTACAGCAATATGTGGAATATCATGGCCAATGTCCCTCTGGGTCAGTTGATGCGCAACATGCACCGCCTGGGCGCTGAAGTGATGGTCCTGGTTGTCGCGCTGCACATGCTGCGAACCTTTGTCACCGGCAGTTATAAAAAACCACGACAATTCACCTGGGCCACCGGCATGATCTTGCTGGTGTTAACCCTGATGCTTAGTTTCAGCGGCTATTTGCTGCCCTGGGACCAATTGGCCTATTGGGCGTTGACCGTCTTTATTTCCGGGGCGGAATCGGCGCCGGCTCCGCCTGTAGTTAACCAAAACGTCCTACTCATTCTCCAGGGTGGGCCTTCATTGGGGGCAGGTGGTTTACTGCGCTGGTACCTGCTCCATGTGTTATTAATGCCGCTGCTGTTGGCTATTTTCTTCTTTGTCCATTATTACAAAGTTGTTCTGCATGGCTTCTCGCTGCCTCCTGGCCGTGAAGAAGTGGGCGAAGACACTGCCAAACGCATCCCCAAAAATGAGCGTACTTACTTCATTCCCGACATCATGACCAGCGAAGTGATGTGGACTGCCCTCTTAACTCTGTTCCTGGTCGCCGGCTCTCTTTGGTTCTGGGACGCGCCGCTGGAACACCATGCTGATCCGGTGGTGACGCCGCTGCACGTAGTGGCCCCCTGGTATCTCTCCTGGTCTCAGGGTTGGTTGAAATTAGCGCCCAAAACCGTAGTTATCGGCTTTATCCCGCTGTTGATGGTTATTTTCATCGTCATGCCTTATTTTGAGGTGGGCAAGAGCCGCCGCTACGCCGACCGGCGCGTAGGGCTTAGTGTTTCCATGCTCTTCATTGCCTTTATGATGGTTTCCAACTGGATGGGCACGCCCAGATATCGTGTACAGTCGTCATCTGATCTGGAGGTGGCAACCAAGCTGCTGCCGGAAGAAGGGGTAAGCGTCTTGTTGGGTATTCCCCCGGAATATTTATGGGAAGGCCAATATTTACCGGGACAGGTTGTGGCAGATAACCCGCACCTGACTTATGGGCTGCAAGTGTTTAATGACCTGATGGTAAAGCACAGCTGCACCAATTTCCCTGGTACGACAATAGGTGGAGTGGGTCTGGAAACGTGTGAAGCAGAAGACCATCGAATGCCCGACCCCTATGCCACCCTGACCATTGAGCAAGCCCAGGAGGGTCTGGTGAGAATGGTTATTCATATTGATGCGCTTAATCCTGAAAATACAGATGAGTACCTGTACAACCTGGATTGGGTTGGTTATCGTCATGAAAATGCGAACTATGAAGAGGAATGCTCTTTCATCAATAAATCCTGCTAACCAGCGAAAAAGCGCCGGGTTTTTACCGGCGGCTTTGCAGCAGCCGGCAAGCATGACTCAAAAGGATAAGCCCCCATGCAAATAAAAGTTGCGATTGGAACCATAGCTTTCATGCTAACAATGGTTATATTTGGATACGCGGCCCTGCGCGAACCCACACGCCTGGAGCGTTTTACGCTGGCTGAACAAGGCCGTTCCATTGAGACCGGCGCGCACCTATATCAGGCCAACTGCTCCAACTGCCACGGCGTGAACGGCCTGGCAGAAGAGTGTTATGATTTAGGGACTGGCGCGCAAATTGGCTGCATTGGTTTGCCGCTGAATTACCGGGCGCTGTTATGTGGCGACATCTCGGACCGGATGATTGCCCTGAATTGGCAAGGTACCAAAGAAGCCTTCATTCGCAGTACCATTTCTTCAGGGCGCGCGGGTACAGAAATGCCAACGTGGTCGGAACAGTTTGGCGGCCCCTTGCGGGATGATCAGGTTCGCAACATCGTCTCGTATGTCTTGAACTACGAAACAGTTGAACTGTGCAGCGGTGAAGTGATCCGCTTTGAATGGCCGGACAGCGTGGATGATTTGTTGGTGGCATTCCCCGATAGCAGCGCTGAAAATGGTAAGGCATTGTTCTTGTCTTATGGCTGCACTGGCTGCCATGGCATACCCGACGAAGGTGTTGTGGCGGCAGTGGGGCCAGATATGGCTAATATCGGCGAAGTGGCGGCCACTCGTATTGAAGGGAAGACAGCATTGCAGTATATATACGAATCCATTTTGCACCCCAGCGATTTTATTGCGCCGGAGTGCCCGAACGGACCTTGCAGCGGCCCGCCGAGCGCCATGCCAGCTAACTTCCCGGACCGGATGGCGGTTAGCCCTGGCGATATGGTAGATATTTTTGCTTATCTCCAACTTCTGGAGCAATAGATAGGTACCACCCCTTTGACACAGCAACAAAAAACCCGGCGACTGTCGGGTTTTTTGTTGTGGGTTACTTGGTTTATTTGCTTTTCACGGCCGTTCCACATTGACGGCAAAATCTATCTTCTACTCTGAGAGGCTCACCGCACTGATGACAAAAACGGGCGGCGGGTTTTGCGGTAACGGCCGTATCTGGTTTTTCTGCAGCCCGGCGGATAGGCTGAGGCTTACGTACCTTTGTTTGGGCGCGCTGCGTGGCGATTACCCAGGTTAGGGCGACGGCGGAGGTGACGATAGCCGCCACGCTGAGCAGCAGTATCCAGTTAACGGGGGAGTTAGTGGCTGCCGCCGAAGGGTCTGGGGTCGAAACGGCCGCTGCCCCATTACCCACCAGCGGCACACCCTCCACCGAAAGCCGCGGTGGATTGCTCATGGTGTAGGCAAAACTGGCGGTCAGGGGTTTTCCGGCGGGCACAGCCTGGGCGGGGAACGTATGATACACAAACCCATCAGTGGGACTTTGGGTCACGTTTGCGGCTGTAGGCTGTGTTGTCAGAGCCGCAGCCGCCACAGGCTGCTGCACAGCGGTGAGCATCTCGTCTACAGAAATGGATGACAACCAGTTAAACGTGAAAGACCGCGTGTTGTTTTCGGCCGTATACGGCAGGTAATACTCCACCCTGAAGCGCGTTTCGGGCAGCGTTATCCGCAGTTGATTGCCCTCAATGGTATAAACAATGTCATCAATCATCACGTCATCCGGCGTGATCCGGGCGGCTACGTGCATAACGGCCTCGGCCGGCAGGGGCAGGACAACCTCCGCTGGTAAGGGCGTGTCGTCGGGCAATGTGCCGGTCAGCAGCACCAGCACATTGGGCTGATCATAATCGGGCCAAAAATCCACAACCAGTTGCTGCAATGTGTCAACCGGCGTCTGGGCGCGCGCCGTCATCACAAGGGCGAACATGAGCAGTCCAATGAGGAGGGAGTAACCAGTTTTTTTCATAATACATTCTCGTTTTAGGGGGGAGCATCTGATGGGAATTGGATGTCTGATCGAGGCCAGATCGCATTTTTGCCCAGAGCAGCGCGCAGCCGGACGGCAATGGCTGCCAACCATTCGCCGGTTTCCGGGTGGGGTAGGTTTGGCAGCAGGTCGGCAATGGGCATGGCGACGTGGGCAAATGTGAGGATGTCGGGGTCGGGCAGGTGGCGGATACGGCCGTCGGCCGCCACATAATCCAGCACGCTGTCGTTGTACAGGGCCAGGTCCAGGTCTATGGTGCGCGGCGCGTTTTTGTCGGCCTGGCGCACCCGCTTCAGGGCTATTTCGATGCCGGCGATGAGGTCGTCTTTGATTTGCGCCGGGGAAAGGGGGGTTTGGAGGAGAACGGCCGTGTTGAAAAAGTTTGGCTGCGCCACCAAACCCATGGGCGCGGTTTCATAAACGGTGGCAACGGCCGTTACCTGGCTCATCTGCCGCAGCAAGGCGACCGCCGCCGGCAAATTATGCTCTTTGTCTATGTTGGAACCCAAAGTCAAAACAACACGATTCATCGTCAGTCACCAACCAACCCAATCACTCTGATTTTGTACCTACTAACCGCAGAGGTGCGGAGAACGCAGAGATTTCTCTGGACGCACCTCCGCGTCCTCCGCACTCTCCGCGGTTCAATCCAGACAGGGTTAGTAGTTACCTGATTTTACATAAAATCAGCGCGCGTGCGTTCGATTTCAATGCCGACCGATTCGGCGAAGCGCAGCGCCCCCGGTTTTTCTAGCCGTACCTGCACCCGCTCCACGCCAAATTCGCTGATGACTAATTGCGCCAGATCGCTGACCAACTTCTCCACCAGGAAGTCGGATGATTCTTCGACGTGTTGGATGATCCGCTTGGTGATGCTTTTGTAATTCACTGCATCGGCAATGTCATCGGAGGCGGCCGCCCGATGGATGTCGGCGAAGATAACCATGTTGATGAGAATATCCTGCTTGTTAACGCGCTCGTCGGGATTAATGCCAATAATACCGCGCAGCAGCAAATTGCGAATGATGATCTTGTCCATATTGTTTGCTCCGTTTATACCTGACAAGGTGACAAGGTAACATCTGACAAGGTGACAAAAATGACAGATTATCACCTTTGCCTGTATACATCTGTCCTGTCAATTGGATTGTTAATGGTTCACTTAATTTGGTGCGTTCATGCTGACTTGTTTACCCGTTCCAGCAGCCAGGCCGACAGGTCTGCCACCACTTGCTGATGATGAATATCGTTGTGCGATTCGTGGTAGCCGCCGTCGTAGGCGATGTATGTTTTGTCGGGTGAGGCGGCATTGTCGAAAAAGCGGCGGGAGTCGGCCGGGGAAGTGATGGCGTCGGCCGTGCCATGAATCAGCAGCAGCGGCAGGCGCAAGGTGTGGGCATTGCCCTGGCACCAGGTCGCTGTGTCCATCACCTCTGTCGCCAGTCGCGCCGTGCCCTTGCCGTGAACCAGTGGGTCACGTTGATACGCCTTCACTTCTTCTGGGTCACGCGAGATGGCGTTCACGTCCAGGCCGGTTTCCAGCCCAAATGTCGGCCATACCCGCGAGAGGACGCGGCTGACTTGCAGCAAAATGGCCGCCACGCCCACGCTGCCCACCGCCGGCGCAGAGATGATGGCGCCGCGCAGCCCTTCCGGCTGGCGCATGATATAGTCCAGACCGATCAATCCGCCCAGGCTGTGCCCGTAGATGAAGCGGGGCAGGCCAGGGTGGCTGGCGGCGGTCAACTGCACCAGGGCGCCCACGTCACCGCGAAAATCAGCCATGTTATTGACATAACCGCGCTGGCCGGGCGAACGGCCGTGCCCCCGGTGATCCAGTCCATACAGCGCAAAGCCCTGCGGGACCAGATGCGTGACCACATTTTTGTAACGGCCGCTGTGTTCTCCATGCCCATGCACGATGATAACCACCGCTTGCGTCGGACCGTCTGGCTGCCAGGATTGATAATAGAGGCCCAGGCCCCCGCTGCCGTTAAATGTACCTTCTTGGTGCTGCATGGTTAGACTCCACTTTATCGATGGCTGAGCTTGTCGAAGCCCGTTAGTAGCCCCTGTTGCCTTCGACAAGCTCAGGTAACAGGGTTAGTAGCTGCCAAAAATGTCAGATGATGACCTCTGCGAATATAGTCACGATGATACTCGCCTTTTCAGGTAGTACCAAAGAACTAAGCCGATATGTACCATAGACGAAAATTTGTGGAAAAATACAATAAGATGTGAATCCTTATAGTCCCAACTTGTAGTGTGTAGATTCTAAGGAAAGAACTGAGAGCAAAAACATGTATTGGTACCTGACAACTTTTAGCTTATTGTTACTGTTCGCTGCCGCTGCTTCCACCACCATTGCCCTCTACGCCTGGAAAAGACGACCCGTCCCTGGTTCTGTCCTTTTCGCCATTGCCATGCTGTCTATTACCCAATGGGCGCTGGCTTTCCTGCTGCACATTCTCAGCCCAGATCTGCCTGGCAAATTGGCCTGGCTTAGATTTCAATACATTGGCATCGTCATTCTCCCTGTCGCCTGGGTTGGGTTCACGCTGCAATATAGCGGCTGGACGGCCAAACAAATCCCTCAGCGCCTCCTCTTTCCCGCCTTGTTTTCCCTGATGACTTTTTTCCTGGTTCTGACCAGCCAAACGCACGGGTTGTTTTGGCGCAACATCCAAATGAACACCTCAGGTGGTCAGACCCTGATGACCTTTGACCCAGGGGCCTGGTATTGGATCAGCTATCTGTTTTTGTATGGCTGTTACCTGATTGGTTCCTTACTGATTATGACCAGCCATCGCTACGAAATTGCTTCGCTGCACTCACGGCAGGCATTTAATCTGGTTGTGGGGTTATCGCTGCCCTGGTTCGGACTGGCGCTGCATGTTGCCAGGCTTAATGTTGTTAACCTGATGCCTCTGGCGTTTGCCTTGAGTGGGATCATGGTGGCCTATTATGCGCTGCGGCTCTATTATGTTGATAAGACGCCGTTGGCCCAACACGTTATTCTGAACAATCTGGCAGATGGCGTGTTGGTGGTGGACCACAGCCAGAAAATTGTAGACGCCAACCTGGCGGCAGCCGATATTTTGCAACGGCCGTATCCCGATCTGATCAATCGCCCGTTAACGGCCGTCTGGCCAGAACTGGCGGTCCAATGTAAATTCGATGCCGAAAAACCGCATGATCTGGTACGCCTGAGCCAGGAAGGCACACGATATTACGAAGCGCACATCTCGCCACTAATGGATTGGCGCAAACTGCCGTCTACCAATCTGGTTACTTTGCACGATATCACCCAACGCAAACAAACCGAAGCGCTGCGCGAAGACCTGACTCGCTCTATGGTCCACGACTTACGCTCGCCCATCAGCAATTCCCTGTTTGCCTTGCAAATGCTGCGCGGTGGGTTGGAAATAGACGCCGCTTCGCCGGATAACCAACACCTGGTAGATATGACGCTTTCCAGCACCGAAAAAGTGCTGCATCTGGTTAATAACATCTTAGACGTCAGCCGTCTGGAAGAGGGGGGCATTCCGGTCAATCGCACGGCCGTATCCCTGGCGGCCATGATTGAACAAGTCGTCGCCTGTCAGATGGCCCATGCCGCTGAAAAGCAAATCCACATCCAGGCAACCGCGGCGCCAGACCTGCCGCGCGCGTGGGTAGACGCCGGCCTGTTGGAACGGATTCTGCAAAACCTGCTCGATAACAGCCTGAAATTCTCACCGATTGGCGGCGTCATTCAGGTAACGGCCGTTGCCGTGCCGGACATCGCCAAAGGTAAAACCCACCTGGAAATCTCGGTCAGCGACGACGGGCCAGGGCTATCGCCCGAACTGGCCCAGACGGTCTTCGACAAATTTGTCACTGGCAGCCACAAAGAGAGCGGCAGCGGCCTGGGTTTGGCCTTTTGCCACATGGCCCTGGCCGCGCACGGCGAGCAAATCTGGGCCAGCAACAACCTGGAACAAGGCGTCACCTTCACCTTTTCCCTGCCCATTGCCCCCACCGCCTACAAAGACTTGAAGCTGGAAACGGCCGTAGCCCCCGAAATTCACAAACCGTTTCACGGCCCCCGTTTCGCTCAGCCGCACCCGGAAATAGTGATCGTAGGCCGTTAACCCCATTCATTTCCCTCAGTTTTGCCCAGAGCTGGCCGGCCTGCCTTGACCTGCCAGCTCTCTTTTTGTCTGCCTACCGCCAATTTGCCTAAAACCAGACCCCTGCGTAAGATATACGTCTTCAATTTCAAAACAGTAAAACTGTGTGGTCTGTCCATCCCAAACCGCCAGATAGCTAAATTTGATAAGGAGTGAAGACGATTATGTTTGACTTTGGACGTGAAGTGTGCGGCAAACTGGCCGTGGCCGAAACACGAGAATGGTTGGTCACCAACGGCATTGGCGGCTTTGCCTCTGGGTCCATTGCCGGCCATCTTACCCGCCGCTATCATGGCTACCTTCTGGCCGCTTTACAGCCCCCTCTGGGACGTACCCTGCTGTTAACCAAACTGGACGAAACGGCCGAATACGATGGCATCTACCCGGACAGCGGCCGATTCTACCCCCTCTTCAACAATCGCTGGGGCGAAGGCGCCAGCAGCAAACCCAACGGCTACCGCCACTTGAACCGTTTCCATCTGGAAGGCACTACCCCCGTCTGGACCTTCGCCATTGCCAACGCCCTGCTAGAAAAACGCATCTGGATGCAGCCCGGAGCCAACACCACCTACATTCAATACAAACTCGTCCGGGCAACCGGCCCCCTGACATTGGAAGCCAAAGCGTTTACCAACTACCGCGACTACCACAGCACAACCAACATGGACAATTGGGACGCCGACATTACCCCCGTAGCCCAGGGCGTCGCCATTCAATTTGCCCCCAACCTCATCCCCTTCTACCTGCTCAGCGCCGCTGGCGACATTCAGCCCCAGGGCGATTGGTATGAAGATTTTTACCTCAGCATTGAAGAGTACCGGGGACAAAATGATGTGCAGGATGACCATCTCTACGCCGCCCTGCTGCGCAAGACGTTGCAGCCGGGCGAATCGTGGACCATTGTCGCCAGCACGTCAGACGCGCCCAACCTGGACGGCGACGCCGCCTATGCCCAACGCCGCGCCTACGAACAGGCGCTGCTGGAACGCGCCGGCGTGATGGCTGAATCACCCGCTGTGCAACAACTGGTCCTGGCAGCCGACCAATTTATCGTCAAACGCCCGACGAATCGAGATGCAGACGGCCGTTCCATCATCGCCGGCTACCATTGGTTCAGCGACTGGGGCCGCGACACCATGATCGCCCTGCCCGGCCTTACCCTCAACACCCACCGACCAGAAATCGCCGCCAGCATCCTGCGCACCTACGCCCAATTTGTAGACCAGGGCATGATCCCTAACCGCTTTCCCGATGTTGGCGAACATCCCGAATACAATACCGTAGACGCCACCCTCTGGTACATCCAGGCTGTGCGCGCCTACTTCCAGGCCACCAGCGACCTCGACCTGCTGCGCGAACTATACCCGGTTATCGAGGACATCATTCGCTGGCATCGCCGGGGAACCCGCTACAACATCGCCATGGATCCGGCCGATGGCCTGCTGTACGCCGGTGAAGAAGGCATTCAGCTCACCTGGATGGACGCCAAAATCGGCGCCTGGGTCGTCACCGACCGCATTGGCAAGCCGGTAGAAATCAGCGCCCTGTGGTACAACGCCCTCATGAGCATGGCCGAATTTTCTCAGGCCCTGGGGCTGGAACCTGACGAATATCAGGCGCTCGCCCAGAAAGTACAGACCGGCTTTCAACGTTTTTGGAACAAAAAAATGGGCTACTGCTACGACATTGTGGATGGGCCAGACGGCCACGATGGCAAACTGCGCCCCAACCAGTTATTTGCCATCTCGCTGTCCCACAGCCCGCTGACGCCGGAGCAGCAGCGCTCCGTGGTAGACGCCTGCGCTCGCCATCTGCTCACAGCCCATGGCCTGCGCAGCCTGTCACCCGATGACAAAGCCTATGTCGGCCATTACGGCGGCGACCAACTCAAGCGTGACAGCGCTTACCACCAGGGCACAGTCTGGGGCTGGCTGATGGGGCCTTTCGTAACCGCGCACCTTCGCGTGTATAATGATGGCGAAATGGCGCGCACTTTTCTACGGCCGTTAATCCAACATATGGTGGATCACGGCGTCGGCAGCATCAGCGAAATATTCGATGGCGATCCCCCCTTCACTCCCCGCGGCTGCATTGCCCAGGCCTGGAGCGTCGCCGAACTACTGCGCGTCTGGCAGCTGACAGAAAACAGGGAATAGTCTCGTAAGCGTTCACCCCCCTCCCTAACCCTCCCCCAAAGGGGAGGGGAACTTGCTCCCTCTCCCTCTGGGAGAGGGTTGGGGAGAGGGCAAGGGGGCTGAACGGATACATAGTTTCAGAGTTGGTTGGTTTGCTGACCCCGACCAACCAATCAACGAATCAACCAACCATGGAAGCAAAACCCAAATTCGGTCCGGAACAATATCCGGCCGGCACAGACATCATCCGCCAGGGAGACATTCCCGAAAAGTTCTATATCATCACCGCCGGTGAGGTAGAGATTGTGCGTCATTATGCCGCCGGTTACGAAATTGTCATAGACCGCATGGGTGAAGGCTCTTACTTTGGCGAGATTGGCTTGCTCAAAAAGGCCAAACGCATTGCCACTGTCCGGGCCAAAACCGATGTGCAGGTCATGTCTATGGGCCACGACACCTTCGAGCGCTGGTTGAGCAGCTCCCAGGTTAGCCGCGACGAAGTAGACGCCGTGATGCAAGAACGGCTGACCCTGGCGGGTGAATTGCAGCCAGTGGATGCAGTTGACCGATTTACCGAGGAAGAGCATACGGCCGTGCCCACCGCCACCGAAATCTTGCAAGCCGCCACGCCCGCCATGGCCGGGCAGCAACACTACGCACCCGGCGACATCATCATTCGCCAGGGCGACCCGGCTGACCAGTATTACATCATCGTCGAAGGGACCGTCGAAGTCTTTCACCACTTGCCCCAAACCGGCGACACACCCATCACCCGGCTGGACAGCGGCAATTACTTCGGCGAGATTGGCCTGCTGGAAGGCAGCAAACGTACCGCCAGCGTGCGCGCCATCACGCCGGTGAAACTCCTGGCGTTCGACCGCGAAACCTTCAGCCGCTGGATTTCCCACGCCCCAGCCAGCCGCTATGAGTTGTGGCGCACCGCCAGCGAACGGCGCGACAATACCAAACCCCTGCCGCCCATCGGCGGTATTCCCTCTGTAGATACGCCGCAAATGATCGAAGTGGACCGGGCGATGATCGAGGATTACCGCATAGACCTGCTGCAAATGATGGAAAACGCCGGCCGGAATCTGGCCCACCTGGCCCGTCGGCGTTTTCTCAACAGCGATCCTCGCGGGCAGATGGTTGTTGTCCTGGCCGGGCGCGGCGGTAACGGCGGCGGCGGGTTGGTCTGCGCCCGCCGTCTGCACAATTGGGGCGCGCGTGTCCACGTCTTTATTACCAATCCCGATGAGGCGTATACCGGGGTCCCGGCGCATCAACTGGAAATCTTACGGCGCATGGGCCTGCCGGTGACGATTGGCGCGGGAATGGTGTTGACCGGTTTGTTGGGGGTGGATTTAATCATAGACGCCCTGATAGGCTATAACCTGGCCGACGCCCCCCGCGGTGCTGCTGCCCAATTCATTCGCTGGGCCAACGTCCAGAATGTGCCGATCCTCAGCCTGGACGTGCCCTCCGGGTTGGATACGACCACCGGCAAAGTGTACAATCCCGCTATTCGCGCCTCGGCGACCATGACCCTGGCTTTGCCCAAAGAAGGACTGCGCCACGAAACGGGCGAGGGGGTGGTGGGTGAATTGTACTTGGCGGATATTGGCGTACCGCCGGACCTGTACGCCGGGCCGAAGTTGGAACTGAACGTTGGACCTGTTTTTGCCGAAGACGACATTATTCGGTTGGCGTGATGGTGATGGGGGTTGAGCAATGAGTCGAGAGGCGGCTGAACTGAAGCGGATGGCTGGGGAGAAGGCGGCTGAATTTGTGGCGTCGGGCATGGTGGTGGGTTTGGGCACGGGCAGCACGGCCGTATACGCCACCAGAGCCATCGGACAGATGTTACAAGACGGCCGTTTACACCACATCTACGGCATCCCCACCTCCGAACAAACAGCCCGCGACGCCCAAGAAGCCGGCATCCCCCTGACCACCTTCGATGACCACCCTGTTCTAGACCTGACCATAGACGGCGCGGACGAAATAGACCCCAACCTGGCGCTGATCAAAGGATTGGGCGGCGCACTGCTGCGCGAAAAGATCGTCGCCACCGCTTCCCGGCAAATGATCATCGTCGGCGAGGCGCGTAAAGTGGTGGCCCAATTGGGTACGCTGGCCCCGCTGCCGGTGGAGGTGATCCGCTTTGCCCGGCGGCCGGTCTACGATTTTCTCTGTTCGCTGGGGGCGCAGCCGACGCTGCGATTGGCACGAGGGGGTGGGGAACGGCCGTTTCTCACCGATGAAGGGAATTACATTTTAGACTGCGCCTTCCCAGGCGGCATAACCGATCCGGCTGCCCTGGCCCAAACCATCATTGCCTGCCCCGGCGTGGTGGAACATGGCCTCTTCTTGGGCCTGGCCTCCCTGGCCATCGTTGCCGATACTGATGGCCTTACGCTGCTGCAACCTGTGTCATAGTACATGTAATCGGTATTCCGTATTCCGTAATGTTGTGGCACGACCGCTTTGTGACCGGTATTGCGCAGGGCGCTAACTCTGACAAATGCCAACGGAAAACGAGTCACGGACTACGGATAACGGTTTACGGCTGCTACCCCTCAACTCCGAATCTGAGCGATGACCCGATTTAGGGCGGATTGACGCGCCAGTTGCTCCTTTTCTGCTTCCAAAATGCGCGGTGGTGCGGCGCGTACCTGGCATTCCTCGGCCGTCAGCGGGCAGCGTTCGCACGTCTCGTTCACCACCACGTGGGGGATGGCCGGGTCGTCTACAAAGCGGATGATACGCTCTACGCCCGTCGTCAGGCGGAAGCCCACCGTCACGCTGCTGTTCACCCCTGGCGACAAGACCAACGACCGGGCAAAACCAAACGCCAGATACCGCTCTTCTGAATTAAGAAAGCGCTGAATATGGACGGCCGGTGGTGGGAAACGATTATTGTCGCCGGCCGCCTGCCGTTCAGCCATCTCCCGCAGCAGCCGCACCGACAACCAGCGCCGGCAGTAATGTTCTTGTAACGTCGGGCCACCCGGCAGCGTGAAGTCATTCATGTTCAAATGTTTCATCAGGCGATACTCGTCGCCATCCTGATGGTGGTAACGCAAAAAGTGGATTTGCAGGCCAAAGTGCTGCGGAATCAGTTCGCTAAAGCGATATAAGAGCATCTCTGGCGTTACGTCGTAATGGACCAACATATCTACCAATGGCTGTGGGTTCCAGGTGGGCTGGGCGAAGAACGTCTCCAGGTCGGCCAATACTCTGGCGCGGGGCATCAGCAGTGCGCCGCCGAAATAGGCGGCGCGAAAGTCGTTAAGCAGTTGTTGGAAGGAGTTGACGGCTTCCGGCGTGGAGGTGCGTGAGCGTTCTTTGATGTCTAAATAGCGGTAGCCCAGTTCTCTGGCGAGCAAAAATTTAATCTGGCGGGGATAGAGACGGCCGTTCATCAGCAGCCGCCTGGGCCGCCCCGGCGCCAAAACCGACCGAAACGCTGCCAACTGCGCGTCATCGGCGAGAGTCGTGTAATCCAGCTTGTAGTCATAGACGCTCTGCAACATTTGCTCCAACGTGGTTTGGCTGATGGGCGTGTTTTGCCCCAAGTGATAGGTCGCGGCAAATTGGCGTGTAAACGCCGCTGCCGCGTCCTCTACATCTTGAAAATAATTCTCGTGAATCTCCTGGTAAGAGCGCAGCGCGGCGCGCAGAAAATCCTCTTCCTTCATATCATAACGCCGAATCATCTCCAAAATGGCGTGCAGCAGGGCGCTGGCCCGCTCTGGTTCACGAGTGAGCAGATTCACCAGGTCGCCCGTTTCCAGACCAAATTCGCCAAACGGGAACTTTTGCAGGATGGTAGACGACAGCGTGGATTCCAGGTAAGTCAGTGAAGGGGCCAGTTTGATGGAGACCAGATCGTCGTACTCTTTGCCCAACGTCTCGGCGATTTTCATGATCTTGTCGGCGCGGGGATATTTGCGCCCTTTTTCAATTTCAGTAACGTAAGAGGGGGAAAGATCACACTGGGCGGCAAATTCAGACAGCGTCAGCCCATTTTCCGTGCGCGCCTGGCGCACTTTCATGCCGAAGATGATGTTGATTAGATTGGGATTCATACGGCTTTCCTTAGAATTGGCCGGTTTAGGGCAACCTGCCAAGTTTGAGACCTATTAAAAGGTTGACAAGAATTTTTTCCCGATTATACTAGATTTCACGTTTAGCGAATTTTCGCTAATAGTAATTTTACACTAAGCGGAGCCGTTTTGACAACGAACTGCCCGGTTTTCGGAAATCTGCGAACTCTTTGAGACCGCGAAGATTTGACCGGGACGTTGGCAAAACAAAGGGAGGTTGTGAATGCAGTTGCAAGAGTTGACGATTATCGGTGAGATTTCCCCAGAATTTGCGCAAATCCTGACGCCCGATGCCCTGGCTTTTGTGCATAAACTAGAGCAAGCGTTTGGGCAGCGACGTCTGGACCTGCTAAAGCGGCGCGAAGAGCGGCAGGCAGCCATTGACGCCGGGCAAATGCCCGACTTTCTGCCGGAAACGGCCGCTATCCGCCAAAAAGATTGGACCGTCGCCCGTATGCCCACCGACCTCCAAGACCGCCGCGTGGAAATCACCGGCCCGGTGGACCGCAAAATGATCATCAACGCCCTCAATTCCGGGGCCAACGTGTTCATGGCCGACTTTGAAGATTCTCATTCACCCACCTGGTTGGCGACCATCGAGGGGCAAATGAACCTGCGCGACGCCGTGCGGCGGGAGATTACCTACACGGACCCCAGTTCTGGCAAGTTTTATCAGTTGAATGAAAAAACGGCCGTTCTCATGGTCCGTCCCCGTGGTTGGCATTTGTCGGAAAAGCATGTGCGGCTAAACGGCCGGGCCATCTCCGCCTCCCTGTTCGACTTTGGTCTCTACTTCTACCACAATGCCCACGCCCTGTTAGAGCGCGGCACAGGCCCTTACTTTTACCTGCCTAAGTTGGAAAGCCACCTGGAAGCCCGCCTGTGGAACGATGTATTCAACCTGGCCCAGGACGAGTTAGGCATTCCTCGTGGAACCATTCGCGCCACTGTCCTCATCGAAAACATCATGGTGACGTTTGAGATGGACGAGATTTTGTGGGAGCTGAAAGAGCATTCTGCCGGGCTGAACTGTGGCCGCTGGGACTATATTTTCAGCATCATCCGTAAATTCCGTAACTACCCCGATTTTGTGATGCCCGACCGCGCCCAGGTGACGATGACCACCCACATGATGCGCTCTTACTCGCTGCTGACCATCAAAACCTGCCACCGGCGCGGCATTCACGCCATGGGCGGCATGGCGGCGCAAATTCCCATCAAAAGCGACCCGGAAGCCAACGAGAAGGCATTGGGCAAAGTGCGCGCCGACAAAGAGCGCGAAGCTAAAGACGGTCACGACGGCACCTGGGTGGCCCATCCTGGTCTGGTGGGTATCGCCAAAGAGGAATTTGACAAATACATGCCCACACCCAACCAGATTTTCCGCAAGCGGGAAGATGTGCAGGTGACGACGACCGATTTGCTCACTGTACCCCAGGGGACCATCACCGAAGAAGGGCTGCGTACCAACATTGATGTCGGCATTTTGTACATGGCTGCCTGGCTGGATGGCAACGGCTGCGTGCCCATTTACAACCTGATGGAAGACGCGGCCACGGCCGAAATTTCCCGCTCGCAGTTGTGGCAGTGGGTGAATAACGACAACGCGGTGCTGACCGACGGCCGTTCTGTCAACAAAGATCTCTACCGCGCAGTCGCCCCCAGTGTGTTGGCCGACATCAAAGCCCGCGTCGGCGACGCGGCCTTTGCTCAGGGCAAATACACCCTGGCCGCCGAACTGTTCGAGAAGCTCATCACCGATGATCACTTCACCGATTTCCTGACGCTGACAGCGTATGAATATTTGAATTAGAGTGTTGAGATACAGCGTCTCCTACACTCTATACTTCAGGAACCTTATTTTTAATCCAAGTTTTGGAGGAGCAAACCATGCGTAGTTATAAAATTGACGCCTTAAAAAATGATTGGCAGTTTAACAAACGATGGAACGGCGTGAAACGGCCGTACACCGCCGAAGATGTCGTGCGTTTGCGCGGCAGTATCCAGATCGAATATACCCTGGCCCGGATGGGCGCCGAACGTCTGTGGCAGCTTTTGAACGAAGAAAAATATGTCCACGCCCTGGGCGCGCTCACCGGCAATCAGGCGGTGCAAATGGTGCAGGCTGGCCTGAAAGCCATCTACCTCAGCGGTTGGCAGGTTGCCGCCGACGCCAACGTCGCCGCCCAAACCTATCCCGACCAGAGCCTTTACCCGGCCAACAGCGCCCCGGCGCTGGTCCAGCGCATCAACAACGCCCTGGTGCGCGCCGACCAGATTTACCACTTAGAAAACAAAAACGGCATTCACTGGTTCGCCCCCATCGTCGCCGACGCCGAATCCGGCTTTGGCGGCTCGCTGAACGCCTATGAATTGACCAAAGCGTTTATCGAGGCTGGCGCAGCGGCCGTTCACTTTGAAGACCAGCTCTCATCGGCCAAAAAATGCGGCCACATGGGTGGTAAAGTCCTGGTTCCCACCCGCGAAGCGGTGCAAAAGCTCGTCGCCGCTCGCCTGGCCGCCGACGTGATGGGTGTACCTACCCTCATCATCGCCCGCACCGACGCCGACGCCGCCAACCTGATCACCAGCGACATTGACGACAACGACAAACCGTTCGTCCTGCCCGGCGAACGCAGCGCCGAAGGTTTTTACTACACCAACGCCGGCATCGAGCAGGCCATCTCCCGCGGCCTGGCCTACGCCCCCTATGCCGACATCGTCTGGTGCGAAACTTCGCACCCCGACGTGGAACAGGCGCGCCGCTTTGCCCAGGCCATTCACGCCCAGTTCCCCGGCAAGATGCTGGCCTACAACTGCTCGCCTTCCTTCAATTGGAAGCTCAACCTGGACGAAGAAACCATCGCCAACTTCCAGAAAGAGCTGGGCGAGATGGGCTACGCCTTCCAGTTTGTCACGCTGGCCGGGTTCCACAACCTGAACGCCGGCATGTTTGAGCTGGCATTGGGCTATCGAGACAGAGGCATGGCCGCTTACGCCGAATTCCAGCAAAAAGAATTCACAATGCAGAAGGAACACGGCTTCCGCGCCATCAAACACCAGAGTTTTGTCGGGGCTGGCTATTTCGATGAAATCCAGTTGGTGATCAGCCACGGCGAATCGTCCACGGTGGCGCTAAAAGGCTCGACGGAAGAAGAGCAGTTCCATGCAGGCAATGGCAAGGCGGCGCCAACGCACGCCTGATCCGGCGTGGATTTGAGCTAAATGGAGAGAGGGACGGCCGTTTAACGGCCGTCCCTTTTTTGTTTTTACCCCGCGCCGCTCGCGCCGCCACCGGCCGCCCCGGCCCCGGCTGCGCCAGCCGCCCCGGCCGCGCTGCCGCCAGAAGATGCAGTCGCCGCCGACATCGCCACAAAAGAGGCCATGTAGCTGGCATCATCTGCTGTGGACAAGACATGGAAGTAGGGTGGCAGTTTGTTCCAACCCGCCTTCTCAAAGTATTTGGCCCACTGCGTCAGCAGGCCAAAGCTGGCGGCATGCGCCAGGTACTGCTCGAACATATCCGGCCGACTGACTGCCTCTTTGCCTTTGGTGACGTTTTTTAGGTGTTGGGCAAAGGCTTTGTAGCCGACGGCCGTTTCCGCCCCCACATCTGACAATGGCGAAAAAGAGGCGCCCATCACCAACCCCACTACCGCCAGCATAAACACGGCAGCGGCAGCCATCAACGGCCCAAAACCGAAGGTCTCGCTCATGACGGCCGTCAGCAAGAATCCGGACACACTAACCAACAGCAGCAGCCCACCTACGACCAGCATCGTGCGCCGTACCCCTTTGCGCGTCTCGCTGAAATAACCAGCCTGTTCCATGTCACTTTGCAGTGCTTTTTTGTACCTGTCCCACTGCGAAGATGTAATCCGGCCGCTCAATTCAGAGATGCGCACTTCGTCAACGCGACCTTTCTTGGTTTCAAAGAGTACATCCAACAGGGCTTGCTCGTGCGGCAGCAGGCCAGATGGTTGCGCCGCCAGCCGAACCACAAAATCTTGCTGGCGATACCACTTTTTCTCCGCCAGTTCGTCAATGCGCAGCAGCCCCCGGTCGGCCAGGTCGAACAATGTGCCCAGGGCGTTGGCCCAGGTGGGGCCGGCCGTTTCGGTGGTAATGGCTCCGGCAACGCCCGGCTTTAAATCGCCGGGTGGGTTGTAGAGGGTTTGTTTGCTTGTCAGCCGGGGCGGCTTGTTTTGCCGCCAATACGCGGCGTAGCCACCCACACCGCCGGCAAGAAGCAGCGCGGCCGGCGCCAGCCAATAAGGTATTTGCGCCTGCTGCGCCCTCCCGTGCTGCGGCGCGGGCTTGCTCGCTGATTTGCCATGCCGGCGGCGACGAAGTCAGGCTGCCCGGCGCGAAGGAAAGCCCCACCACCAGCGGCGAATTGGGCTGCAAATCGGTCACGCGGAAGGTGACTGTGCCGGATTGCTGGCTGATTTGCGCCGCGCCGTCATAGACTTGTGGTTCGGCGATGAGATTGGTAGATGGGGGGTAGTGGACGGCCGTTTCGCTGCTGCCAATCGAATACGCATATTCATCCGGCAGGGACTGCCACCGCAAGGCGTCGGCGGCCGATTCCTGGCGCATCACGCCCTGCGCCCGATATGTCAGCACAAAAGTGCGCGTTGTGTTGCTGGTGGCCTCCATGTGCCAGGTCACCCGCAGCGGATTGCTGCCGGCCACCTCCATTTGCCCGGCGCCGCTGCCCAGGCCATAAGGCAGACCATCCACCGTGGCGCTGATAATGTCCAGGCCATCGGTGTGGTCCGTGGGTAGTTCACGAAACACAAAGGTGAATGGGCCGCCGACAAAATCGAAAATGACGGTCTCTGTCACCAGGAGAGAGCCGCCTTCTTCAACAGTGATGTCCACATCGAACCGCTGCGCGCTGTACACTTTTTCTTGAGCTTGGGTAACGCCCATAGTTAAGCACAGCGCTGTTAACAACACGGCGCTGACCCACAATTGACGCTTTTTCATCTCAAATCTCCTTTATGTGCGGTGCGCCAGCACTGTGCTGGCATGTCGCCGATTGCGAATCGGCGCTTTTCTCTTCGTGGTGGTGGGCTGTGATCTGGTGTACTGACCACAATTATATATACGTCAGCCATTCATGGTTTGTTGCGGGACACGACTGTAACCGTCCCGGTGGGCAAAGGTATAGATTCGCGCCTTTGCCCACCCGCCTGCCAGTGTTACAATCCAGCGCGTGAAGTGCATCATCCAGATTCCCTGTTTTAACGAAGCCGAGACTCTGCCGCAGACGTTGGCCGGTTTGCCGCAAAGCATTCCGGGCATTGACTGCCTGGAATGGTTGGTGATTGATGATGGCAGCGACGATGACACGGCCGTACTCGCCCAATCTCTCGGCGTCCACCACGTTATTCGCCACCGGCAAAACCTGGGGCTGGCCCGCGCTTTCCAGACCGGGCTGGATGCCTGCCTGCACCTGGGGGCGGACATCATCGTCAACACCGACGCCGATAACCAATATCCCGGCCGCTACATCCCGCAGTTGGTCGCCCCGGTGTTGGGCGGCCGGGCCGACATTGTGATTGCCGACCGTCAGGTGGGGCAAATTGCCCATTTTTCGCCGGCAAAGCGCTTTTTGCAGAAGTTTGGCAGTTGGATGGTGCGCACGGTCAGCGGCACGGCCGTGCCCGATGCCGCCAGTGGCTTTCGGGCGTATTCGCGCGAAGCGGCGCTGCGGCTGAACATTCTGACACGTTTTAGCTACACCCTGGAGACAATTATTCAGGCCGGTAAGTTGGGTCTGGCGGTGGTGAGTGTGCCTATTGAGACGAATATGACGGAACGGCCGTCTCGTTTGCAAAAAAACATGTGGCACTTCATCAAAGCCCAGGCCGGCACCATCATGCGCCTGTACGCTTTTTACGAGCCGCTGCGCACCTTTAGTTATATCGCCTTGCCCTTTTTGTTGGCCGGACTGTTTACCTGGCTGCGCTTTTTCTATTTTGTATTCGTAGGGGACAGCGGTATTGGCCGTTATGTCCAATCACTGACCATCGGCACGGGTCTGCTGCTGGTGGGGGTGATTACCCTGCTGTTTGGCATCCAGGCCGACATTGCCAGCAAACACCGCCAGCTTACGCAGGAAATGCTGTATCGCTTGAAGAAGTTGGAACTGAGTTCCAGTGATGAGTGACCAGTGTTCAGTGTTCAGTGTTCATTCGGTGATACCTCCGACTACAAACTGAAATCTGGTCACTGAATACTGGTCACTGACTACTGATTACTGGATACTGATTACTGACTACGGCGCTAGGGCACAGGGGTGGTGGGGATATTGGCCGGGTCGGCCGGATAAATTAGCCCGACGCTGTTGGCCGGGACCCAGCCGCGGGTATAGCCATCTTCCAGCTGAATCAGATACCACAGGTTGTCGGGCGTTTTGGCTACCAGAGAGGCGATCATCCCCCGCGTCAGGGTGGTGATGGATTGGTAGTCTGGTCCGGCGGCGATGCGCAGTTCCACCGTTTGCGCGCCAGAAGTCCCCTTGATCACAATTTCCGGCAGCGAGACGAGCGGCCTGTTGTCGGGTGGCGTGGTCTGGACGATGGGTGTGCCTGGCGCGGAAGGTGGCACGGCCGTTCCCGCTCCTGGCGTAGGAATCATCAACTCTTGTCCTACGGCGATGGTATTGACATTGAACAGGCCGTTGGCGGTGGCGATGTCCTGGATGGTAACATTGTACAGACGGGCGATGCTGTTCAGCGTATCCCCTTGTTTGACGACGTACACAATGGGCGTGCTGGTCACGTCGGGTGTCAGCGTGGGCACGGGCGATTCTTCGATGATGTACATACGCGGGGTTTCTGTGCCGATGGGGGTGGGCGTTGGTTGGGCCGTGAGCGTGAGATTACCGGCCATAACGGTCGCCGCGGCATCGTTGGCGTCTGTCTGCTGGGGCGAAGGCCAGAAGGTCGCCAATACAGCCAATGTCAGCAGGATCGCCAAAACCACTACAATGCCCACCCTGGCTCCCAGGGGCAAGGTGTGAAACAAGTCCGCCAATGTTTGGCGCTCATCGTTGGCGGTTGGCGCAGTTGATGAGGGGATCGTTTCGGCGGGGACAATCGGTTTGGCGCGTGGAGTTGGTGGAATCAGCTCGGCCGTCGGCGTGGCTGGTCCGGTTGGCGCTAACGACACGCCGTCGGGTAATTCTTCTTCAGGCTGGTAAACAGGCGGCAGTTCCGGCTGCTGCGCCTCTGGGCCGGGCGATTGTATTTCTGGTTGTGGGGCCGCTGCGGCTTCCTCTGTGGGCATAGCTGCTTCACCCTGGTTCTACCGTTTATCAATAGATAGGCCGTCAATGCGCCTCTATCGCCAATGACGTGACATAATATGAGAATATATCATTGAATCCGGCGGTTAACAAGGGCAACCGGGTGTTGACGCTGTTTCCAGACAACGGGTTATGGCGACGGCCGTTCACCCGGTTGGCCCAATTGTCTCAGCAAAGCCCGGTTTTGCCGCTGCAGAAGCAGCAGGGCGAACAACAGAATGATCGCCAGGATGCCCAAGAAGGCTGCGCCGGTGGCTTCTTTCACTTCGACGTGTACCGGGTTGTAATGGCTGTTGCCAGCGATCAGCGGGTCGTGGTTGATGGTTTCATCTTCAATCATTTCTTGTAGACCTCCTCTTTTAGCTCGGCAATGTAAGGCAGCGTGCGGTGGTGATCAGCATAATCCAGGCCGTAACCGACGACCCATACATCGGGGATGTTGAAGCCCAGGTAATGAATGGGCACATCTATGTTTTCGCGCCGTTTGCGTACCAGGGTGCAGGTGCGCAGCGAAGCGGGGCCGCGTCCTTTCAGGGTGTGGTACAGATAGCTGAGGGTTTTGCCGCTGTCCACAATGTCTTCGACGATGATGACGTGTTGGTTGACGATGGGTTCTCGCAAGTCTAAGACAATGCGCACTTCGCCGGAAACGGCCGTTTTGCCATAACTGGACACCGACATAAAATCTACGCTGTGCGGGATGGTCAGGTGGCGCACCAGGTCGGCCAGGAAGATGAATGCGCCGCGCAGCACGCCTACCAGATACAGCCGTTCCACGTCGGCATAATCCAGCGAAATCTGGTGGGCCAGCACTCTAACGTGGGCCTGGATGGTCTCTTCTGGCACTAAAATGCGCGCCAGGTCGGGATGAAGGTCGTTGTTCATCATTACCTCTGAAGATGATTGAAGGCAAAGGTGTAAAGACGCAAAGAAAATCTGCGTGATTTGTGGCGCAATTTGGGGCCGACTGTGGTTGGCAAAACGGCCGTTCTCGCCCACAATATCACCTCAATTCTAATCCGTCTGAGGAAAACGCGCATGAAAAAACAAGTGTATATTGCTTATACCGGCGGAACCATTGGCATGAAGCAGGTGGATGGCATCTATTTACCCGTGCCCAACCATTTGCAGGCGCTGATGGCTGCCAATCCCGCTTTCCACCATCCCGACCTGCCCGATTACACCATCCACCAATATGACCCCCTCTTCGATTCGCCGGATATGACGCCGGCCGACTGGTCCAAAATTGCCCGCGACATTTGCGACAACTACTACGACTATGACGGCTTCATTGTCCTACACGGCACAGACACCATGTCCTACACCGCTTCGGCGCTGGCTTTTATGCTCAATGGATTGGACAAACCGGTCATCATCACCGGTTCGCAAATCCCGCTGGGCGAACTGCGCAGCGATGCTCAGGATAATTTGATCTCGTCGCTGCTCCTGGTAGCCCATGCGTTTGTTATCCCAGAAGTGGGGCTGTATTTTAACAGCCGCCTCTTTCGCGGCTGCCGCACGGTGAAGGTGGATGCGGATGGCTTCGACGCCTTTGCTTCGCCTAACTTTCCGGCGCTGGTGACGCTGGGGGTGGATGTGGAGATACGGGAGGGGTTGGTGCGACGGCCGTCTTCACCGCCACCATCCATCATTGATCTGGGCGAGATTGCGGCGACGGCCGTTGTGGGCACCTTCCGCTTGTTTCCGGGCGTGTCGGCGCGAACGTTAGAGAACATGCTTCAGCCACCGCTGCGGGGTTTGGTTTTGCAGGCGTATGGCGCGGGCAATGGCCCAACCCGCGACAAAGAGTTTTTGCGCGTACTCCAGGAAGCCACTGAACGCGGCGTGGTGATTGTGAATTGCACCCAATGTTTGCGCGGCACAGTGGACCTGAGCCTGTACGCCACCGGCGCAGCGCTGGCCGCTGCCGGTGTAATCAGCGGCTATGACATGACGCCGGAAGCGGCGCTGACGAAACTGGCCTATTTGTTGAGCATTTCGGAGGATGTGGCCCAGGTTCGGGCGCTGATGCAGCAAAATCTGCGCGGAGAGTTGACGGAGTAAGGATTGTGACGGCCGTTCATCCATGTTATAGTGTAATCACAATCAGAAAAGTGATTACACTATTTCCCGGAGGCGCAGATATGTTACGCACCCAAATTCAATTACGGGAAGACCAATCCCGAAAACTAAAGGAAATGGCCGCCGAATACGACGTGTCGGTGGCCGAACTCATTCGCCAAGGCATTGACTTGCTAATTCAATCCAGCCCGGAAGCGACGCTCGAAGAAAAGAGACTGCGGGCAACGGCCGTCATTGGCATCGCCGATTCAGGTATAACTGATTTAGCCACAAATCATGATCACTATCTGGATGAAGCTTATGGGGACTTTGGCGCATGAAAGTCTTTGTGGATACCTCTGCGTTCCTGGCCTTATTGGATCGGTCAGAGACAATGCACCCTCAAGCCGGTGCAACCTGGTTGCATCTGCTGACGCAGGAAGATACGTCTCTTTTTTGTACCAATTACGTTTTGCTGGAGAGTGCGGTTTTAATTCAACGGCGTTTAGGTATGCGGTTTGTGAAAACGTTCCATACCGACGTGACACCTATTTTGCATCTTATATGGGTTGATGAAGAATTGCATCGAGCTGCTGTTATGGCGCTGCTAACGGCCAACCGCCACCGATTAAGCCTGGTGGACTGCGTTAGTTTCGCCGCGATGCGGCAATTGAGCATCGGGCATTATTTTGGATTTGACGTGCATTTTGCCGAGCAGGAGTTTACGGCCGTTACATCATAACCTGAACCTGGCTGTTGAGATACGGCCGTAAAAACGCTCCCGTATAACTCCCCTCTGCCAGCGCCACCTGCTCTGGCGTGCCTTCCGCCACAATCTGCCCACCCCGGTCGCCTCCCTCCGGCCCCATGTCAATCAGATGGTCCGACACCTTAATGATGTCCAGATTATGTTCAATAATCACCACCGTATTCCCCTTATCCACCAACCGATTTAGGGCCACAATCAACTTCGCCACGTCATGGCTGTGCAGACCCACCGATGGCTCATCCAAAATATACATCGTCCGCCCGGTGGCAATTTTGGACAATTCGCGGCTCAATTTCACCCGCTGCGCCTCGCCGCCGCTCAACGTTGGCGCCGGCTGCCCCAGGTGAATATAACCCAGCCCCACGTCTACCAATGTCTGTAATTTGCGCTGGATGGTTGGGATATTCTCAAAAAACAGCAGCGCCTCGTCCACGCTCAGGTCCAGCACCTCGGCGATATTCAGCCCCTTGAACGTCACTTGCAGCGTTTCCCGGTTATAACGCGCCCCGTGACAAATGTCGCACGGCACATAAATGTCCGGCAAGAACTGCATTTCAATGCGATTTTGCCCCTGCCCCTGGCACGCTTCGCAGCGACCGCCTTTGACGTTAAAGCTAAAGCGTCCCGACTTGTAGCCGCGTATTTTGCTCTCCGGCAGGCCGGTAAACAGGTCGCGGATCGGGTTAAATAGATTGGTATACGTCGCCGGATTGGAGCGCGGCGTGCGGCCGATGGGACTTTGGTCAATTTCTATCACTTTGTCCAGATACTCCAGCCCTTCCATGCCGGCGTGTTTGCCCGGCAGCTCTTTTGATTTGTAGAAATGCTGGTTCAGCCGTTTGCTCAGAATTTCCACCAGAAAAGAGCTTTTGCCGCTGCCGCTGACGCCGGTGATGCACACAAATTTGCCCAACGGGATGGCGATGTCTACATTTTTCAGGTTGTTTTCTTGCGCGCCGCGCACAGTCAGAAACTCGCCTTTGTGCCCTTTGCGCCGTTTGGCAGGTACGGGGATGCGCAGACGGCCGTTCAAATATCCCCCCGTAATAGACCTTTCATTGGCCGCCACTTGCTCCGGCGTTCCCTCGGCTACAATTTCGCCGCCCAACTTGCCCGCCCCTGGTCCCAGGTCCACAATCCAGTCGGCCGCCCGCATCGTATCCTCGTCGTGTTCCACCACCAGCACCGTATTGCCCAGGTCACGCATCCCTTTCAACGTCTGGATCAGCCGGGCATTGTCCCGTTGATGCAGGCCGATAGAAGGCTCATCCAGCACATACAACACACCCATCAACTGGCTGCCGATTTGCGTCGCCAGGCGAATGCGCTGCGCCTCGCCGCCGCTCAGCGTGCCCGCCGCCCGGTCCAATGTCAGGTAGTCCAGCCCGACATTGATCATAAATTGCAGCCGCTCGCAAATTTCCTTAAAAATCGGCCGGGCAATCAGCGCCTGGCGCGGCGTTAACGTCCCATTCTCCCGCAGCCCCTCAGCCCAGGGCAGGGTGCGGGCCACCGGCCAGCGCGTCACATCGGCGATATTCGCCGTGCCAATGGTCACGGCCAGCGGTACCGGCTGCAAGCGTGTGCCGTTGCAGGCGCTGCACGGCCGATTGACCATGAACCCTTCTAGCTTTCACACACATAATCGGAGGTGGATTCGTTGTAGCGCCGCCATAAATTGGTGACGACGCCTTCATACTGCGTGCGATAATGGCGCGTATCTCCCTCCCGATTGACATAAGTGACAGTGACGATCTCGTCGCCGCTGCCATGCAGCAAAATGCGCATCTGCGCTTCACTCAGTTGGCGCACCGGCGCATTGGTGGGGATATTAAAATGATCGGCCGTCGCTTTAAGCAATTGCCAGTAGTAACCCGCTTTGTCATCTGTCGGCCAACCTACAATGGCCCCATCGGCCAATGTCATATCTTTGTTAGGAACCAACAGGTCATCGTCCAACTGCTTTTTTGTACCGAGACCCTGGCACTCCGGGCAGGCGCCATGGGGGCTGTTAAAGCTAAAGGTGCGCGGCTCAATCTCCGGGATGCTTGTGCCATCATACGGACAGTAGAGGTGTTCAGAATACAGTTGGTCGCTGGGGTTGTCCGGGTTCGTCACGTCGTTGATGATAACAATGCCGCTGCCCAACGCCAGCGCCGTCTCTATCGAATCGGTCAGACGAGTGCGGTCGGCTTTGGCGTCTTCACTGTCATCGTGCGGCTCGTGGCGGATGACCAGGCGGTCTACCACCGCTTCGATGCTGTGATTTTTATAACGGTCGAGTTCGATTTCTTCATCTACCTGGCGCACCTGGCCGTTGACGCGCATACGCACAAAACCGGCTTTGCGCACATCTTCAAAAACACTTTGGTGATGCCCTTTGCGATCTTTGATCAGCGGGGCCAATACCTGAACACGGCTGCCCTGGGGCATGTGCAGCACGCTTTCCACAATTTGCTCGGCCGATTGGGGCATCACCGGTCGGCCGCATTCGGGGCAGTGGGGCGTACCGGCGCGGGCAAACAGCAGGCGCAGATAATCGTACACCTCGGTCACGGTTCCCACCGTCGAACGTGGGTTGTGGCTGACCCCTTTCTGGTCAATGGAAACGGCCGGACTCAATCCTTCGATCTGGTCTACGTCTGGTTTTTCCATCTGGCCCAGGAATTGGCGGGCATAGGCCGACAGGGATTCTACATAGCGGCGCTGGCCTTCGGCGAAGATGGTGTCGAAGGCCAGAGAGGATTTGCCGGAGCCGGAGATGCCGGTGAGGACAACGAGTTTGTCGCGGGGAATCTCGACGGTGACGTTTTTGAGGTTGTGCTCGCGCGCGCCGCGCACGATGATTTTGTCTAAAGACATATGGATTAGTCCGTTGGTCTGGTACTCTTGTAGTCGGGAAAAATAACTGTCAAGTTTATCTGGAATTAAAGCCAAAAGGTGCTTGGGCCGACTATCGGCTTCACTTGAGCCGATCCGCAATTCTAGCACGGGAAACGGGGTCAAACCATTAGCGTTTAATAGATATTAGGCAACCACCTACTCAGCTTACGGTTCGCTGCGCCCGGCGTCAAAGCCACCGGGCAACTCTGTGCAAAGGCAGATAACACAAATTCTTAATCTGTGAAATCGGCATAATCTTTGATAACCCTTTTTGATTCTGGCTTGTCCAGGTTAGGGGTTTTCCGCAGGAAAAGGGGGGTTGTCGAGCAACTTGTGGTAGGCATATTGGGCCAGAATTTTCAGGCTGGCCAGCATGGGGATGATGACAATAGCGCCTAGAATGCCGGTAAGCGCCAGCGCGGCGATGAGCGCCACGAAGACAATGCCGGGATGCAGTTTTAGGGCGTGGCCCATATACTGCGGCCGCAGCCACAAGTTATCAATTTGTTGAATGCCAGCATAGACAACGACAATGAGGATGATTAGCCCGACCGGCGAAAGTGGCAGCCAGCCGCGCCGGAACAACCAGAGGATGAGCGCCGTGCTGGTGAGAACGAGAAAACCAATGACGGCGAAGATAATCAACTGGACCCGCAGCGAAACGCGCCAGACGGTGTCTAGATCGGTCAGCAGGTGGTGGGCGTCGTCGTGGTAGGTGGGGGGCAGCAGTTGGATAAGCGCCGGGGCGATGTTCCGCCCATCGCGCAGCAGATAAAACAGACCCACCAGGACAATCAGGCTCAACAGCAAGTTTTCGCCGATGCTGCCCAGCCAACCGGAGCCAACCGGCAAAGCGGAAATGGCGTTGCTGGCGGAACGCTGTAAGTAACCAAGCAAAAGTTCTGGGTAAAGGGTAAAGCCCATGAAGACAAACGGCCGTTCCACCCATCGCCCAATTTCGTCCAACGCCTCACCCAGTTCCACGCCCCACTGCGGCGCTCGCCCCCAAATGATCGCCCCGGCTCCCGATAAAATCCCCAGTATGATCAACACCATCAACGTGTAAACCAGGAATGTCGCCAGAGCGCGCCGGCCATGCCAACGCACTTCCAATCGGTTAACCAACGGGTTGAGCAGGTAGGCCAGGATTGCCGCCACCAGCAAAGCGCGCCACACCGGCGCAGTGAAATAAGCCAGGGCAAGCACGCTGGCGGCGGTCAGAATTGCCAAAAAAACTTGAAGCGATGTCGTTGTGGATTTCATAACGTCGTCACAGAAACCAACCAGGCAATATCGCTTGCCTGTTTATTTTCCTGTTCGATTGTACCATAACCATAACTTGGCCCATCACGATTGACGCTGATGCTTGATACACGTATTCGGTAAATCGTAGGGCGCTATCTCGGGTAAACGCCTACGGAAAACGATATACGGACTTCGGGTTACGGATATATCACTGTGATAGTTAACGGCCGTTCCTCCTGAACCACCATTTCTCGGCCTCAATCGCCCAAAAGGCCAGACTGCCCAACAATACGCAAATCAGCAGTTCCGGTAGCGAAAGTGGGTCCACACTGAAGAACCGCTCTAACGCCGGCAAATACACTACCACCAATTGCAGCCCAATAACCACCAGCGTCAGCCAGAGCAACGTCAGATTAGTGCGCCAGCCCAACGTAAAAAACGATTCCCGGCTGGAACGCGACGCCAACGCCTGCCCCACCTGCAAAAAGGCCAGCGTGGTAAACAACATCGTTTGCCACGTTTCATCTTCCTCGTGGGCCGGATCAAAGGCAGCGTAGGCCACGCCCAACCCCACCAGACCCACAAACACCCCCACCCACAAGATATGGCGACCTAAACCTTCGTTAAACAGACTGGCCTGCGGTTCGCGCGGCGGCCGTTGCATAATGCCCTTTTCCGCCGGTTCCACGCCCAACCCCAGCCCCAGCAAGCCGTCGGTGAGCAAATTCAGCCACAGCAGTTGCAGCGGTTCCAACGCCACGGCAATGCCCATGAACGGCGTTGCCAGCATCACCAGCACCTTGCCCAGGTTGCCGGCGATGGAAAACTTCACAAAACGGCGGATGTTGTCGAAGATGACCCGCCCTTCCTCCACGGCCGCGACAATGGTGGCAAAATTGTCGTCCAGCAGCACCATCTCGGACGCTTCTTTGGACACATCGGTGCCGGTGATGCCCATCGCAATGCCGATGTCGGCGCGGCGCAAAGCGGGCGAGTCGTTGACGCCATCACCGGTCATGGCGACGATGTGGCCCTGGCGCTGCAAGGCCTCCACAATGCGCAGCTTGTGTTCCGGCGAGACGCGGGCATAGATGGAGACTTCCGCGACGGCTTGCTCCAACTCTTCAGGCGTCATCTGGTCCAGGTTGATGCCGGTTTTGACACGGCCGTCTTGACTAATGCCCAAATCATGGGCAATAAACCGGGCGGTCAACGGATGGTCGCCGGTGATCATGATGGGACGTATTCCGGCGGCTTTGGCGGTGGCCACGGCCGTTTTTACTTCCGGTCGCGGCGGATCAATCATGCCCACCAGGCCAATAAACACCAGGTTTTGCTCCAGCAGCTCATCCGGCGCATCCAGACCTTGCAAGGCCAATCCCAACACGCGCATCCCCTTCTGGGCCATGTCGGTGTTGGCGATTTCGATGCGCGTGCGCCAGGTTTCATCCATAGGGACCAGCTTGTCACCGTCCCACACCCGGTCGGTAATCGCCAGCAGGCCATCCACCGCGCCTTTGGTGAAGGCAACGTAAGGGGTGTCCGTGCCGGGCAGGCTGCGCACGGCCGTTGGCAAATTTCCTGCATTGGCTGCCAGTTCATGCACCGTCGTCATGCGTTTGCGGTCGGAATCGAAGGGCAGTTCGGCCACACGCGGCAAGACAGCCTCCAAACTTGCCCGGGTAACACCCGCCTGCTGCGCCGCCACCAGCAGCGCTCCTTCGGTGGGATCGCCCATGACGTTGTAACGCCCGGTCTCCGGGTCCGGGTTGACGGAAGCGTCGTTGCACAGCGCGCCGGCGGCCAATGTCAGGCCGATGGCTGAGGGACGGCTGGCAAACAACTCGTCGGGATTATCGGCCAGCTTGAGGTAAGAGGCCGACTGTTCGCCGGTCCCGGCCAGTTCCAGAAAATGGCCGGCCACGTCAATCACGGTCACGGTCATGCGGTTGACGGTGAGCGTACCGGTTTTGTCGGAGCAGATGACGGTGACGGAGCCGAGGGTTTCGACGGCGGGCAGCTTGCGGATGAGGGCGCTGCGCCGCAACATGCGCTGCGCCCCCAGGGCCAGGGTGATGGTGACGACGGCCGGTAAGCCTTCAGGAACCACCGCGACGGCCACGGAAACGGCCGTTAACAACATCTCCTCCAGCGCCTCGCCGGACAGCACGCCAATCAACAGCACCAGGGCGGCTACCGCCACGCCGGCGATGGCCAGCATTCGGCCCACGCTGTCGAGCTGCTTTTGCAGCGGCGTTTGCCCCTCGTCCACGCTCTGGATGAGCGTAGCGATTTTGCCCAGTTCAGTTTCCATGCCGGTGGCCGTGACAACGGCCGTGCCGCGGCCATACGTCACGGCCGTGCCCATGTAAAGCATGTTGCGCCGGTCGCCCAGGGGCAGATCGGCTTTGGCGATGACGGCCGTTTCCTTCTCCACTGCTTCCGATTCGCCGGTCAGGGCCGATTCTTGCACGCGCAAATTGGCGTTTTCGATGAGACGGCCGTCGGCCGGCACGGCGTTACCCGCTTCCAGCACGAAAATATCGCCGGGAACCAGTTCGCGGGCGGATATTTCTTGGAGACGGCCGTCGCGCCGCACACGCACCACCGGCACCGCCAGCTTCTTCAAAGCGGCCATCGCCTGCTCCGCCCGGTATTCCTGGACAAAACCCAAAATCACAAACAGCACGACGATAGCCCCAATTGCCGCCGCTTCTGTCACCTTGCCCAACAAGGCGGAAGCGACAACGGCCGCGATCAAAATAAGCACCATCGTACTGCTCACCTGCTCCCACAGCAGGCGTAAAGGGTGTTTGCCGCCCCGTTCAATAAGCTCATTCAGGCCGAACTGGGCCTGGCGCTGCCGCGCTTCTGTTTCAGATAATCCTTGCGCGCTGCTGTTCAAGGCAGTCAGGGTAGCTTCCATGGACTCTGTATGCCACGATTGTTTGGTTTGCATCTTTCACCTATGAAATTGCTGCTTAATAGGACAGCCTGATATTTACCACAATTCTGCTAAAGAGTCAGATTGAACGGGTGAGATTTATCAGGGATTAATCCCCCAAACCTTATTGCCACTATCTTTGCTGTTTTGGCACAATTTGTAGCCGCGGTATCCTTACCGCGCTGGTGTCAACGCGGTGAAGGATACCGCAGCTGTAAGAGAATATTTGCAAAGATGATTTTACAGAGAATGAACCATACACTATCTTTGCAGTTTTGGTATTGAGCAAGTTCTGCGACGAGATTACCTTGCTTTATGTCATGCTGAGGTCCTCCGAAGCATCCCGTTCAGCCCTAGTGACCAACACATGGGGATTCTTCGCTCCGCAGACTCCGCTCAGAATGACATGTCCGTAGCAAAATCTTATCGTTTTAATAAGTGCAAACGTAGTGCCTTGCCCAGTTTGTGAATAGCACGGGGAAAACGAGGATACCGCCGATTTTTGCGGATAAACACGGATTTTTACAACGCTATCCGCGAGAATCCGCCAGATCCGCGCCTTTCCGCGTCCCGACTTGCTATTGAAAATTCCCCCCTGACGACGTATGATCGCCTTAGCTTTGTTTACCCAACTGTTTTTCAACTGATCATCGGGAGGAGATAAATCCCATGCACACCCAAACGATTTCTACCAATCAAAAGTACCGTATTGTCACTCAAACGTTGGATGTACCGCCGCGGCTGCTGCTTGGTCCTGGCCCCTCAAACGCCCATCCGCGCGTCTTGACGGCGATGGGAATGCCGCAGCTTAGCCACCTGGACCCGGTGTTTATCGGCATCATGAACGAGACGCAGGCGCTTTTGCGCTATGCCTGGCAGACCGACAACGAGATGACGCTGGCGATTAGCGGCACGGGCAGCGCGGCCATGGAAACGGCCGTTGCCAACCTCGTTGAACCGGGTGATGTGGTATTGGTGGGCGTGATGGGCTTCTTTGGCGAACGACTGGTGGAAATGGCCGGCCGCCATGGCGCCGACGTGCGGGTCATCGAAAAGCCCTGGGGCGACGTGTTTACACCCGACGAAATTTACGCCGCGCTGAACCAGCATCGCCCGGCCATTCTCATGCTGGTCCACGCTGAAACCTCCACCGGGGCGCTGCAACCATTGGTTGGCATCGGTGATATTTGCCGTGAATTTGACTGCCTTCTGCTGGCCGATGGCGTCACCAGCCTGGGCGCAGCACCGCTGCTGGTGGATGAATGGCGCATAGACGCCGCCTACAGCTGCTCACAAAAGGGTTTAAGCTGCCCGCCCGGCGCATCGCCCCTTACGCTTGGCCCGCGCGCGCGAGCCAAAATCGGCCGGCGCAGCCGCAAAGTGGATACCTGGTATCTGGACACAACGCTGCTGCGCACCTATTGGCTGGGCGATGTGCGCGCTTATCACCACACCATGAGCAGCAATATGATTTACGCCCTGCGCGAAGGCTTGCGCATCGTCGCCGAAGAAAGCCTGGAAGCGCGTTGGGCGCGCCATCAGGCCACCGCCCAACTGCTTTGGGATGGCCTGGCGGAGATGGGTCTGGCCTGCCATGTGGCCGACGCCGCCCACCGCATCCCCAGCCTTACCACCGTGCGCGTGCCCGACGGCGTGGATGCCAAAGCGGTCGCCGGCCGCCTGCTGCACGATTACAACATCGAGATTGCCGGTGGTTTTAGCAAACTGGCGGGCAAAGTGTGGCGCGTAGGGCTGATGGGCCACAACAGCCGCCCGGAAAACGTGTTGACGTTGTTGGCCGCCCTGCGTGAGGTTCTTTAGCAGCGGTGTGCGGTGTTCAGTGTTCAGTGCGCGTTCTTCACAAGTACCCCGACTGAACACTGGTCACTGAACACTGGTCACTGATTACTGAGCGTGGGTTTGGGGAAGTAGGTGCGCTGCGCCAACGCCGCGAGGGGTTCATCGGCGGGTACGGCCGTTTCCAGCACGCGCAGATGGTCCATAAAAACGGCCGTCTCTTCTGCCTCTAACATTGGCTGCAAAAAGCGTTTCACCGCCAGACCAGACAGATACCGTTTCAGATGGCGGCGAAAACCGCGCAGCCCGGCCGGGCTGCCATAGTAGGCCAGCATTTCGTCCAGGTGACGGCGGATAACGGCCGTTACAGCGCCAAACATCAGCTCCGCCCGCTCCTGCCGGGCAAAAATCCAGGGGTTGCCCACCGCCGCCCGGCCAATCATCACCCCGTCGCAGCCAGTGTGCGCTTTAAGCCGGTCAATATCCGCCGGCGACTGCACATCGCCATTGCCGATGACCGGAACCCCTGCCTGGCGTTTTACCTCAGCGATGGCATCCCAATCGGCCTGGTGACTGTAATTTTGTGTTTTGGTACGGCCGTGTACGGCAATCAGCGCCGCGCCGTTGTCTTCCATGATGTGGGCAATCTGCAAAAAGTTCTTGCTGGTTGTGTCCCAGCCCAGGCGAATTTTGCCCGTCACCGGCACGCGCAGATGGCTAGACAGCAGGCGAAAGGTCTGCGCCACCAGTTCTGGGCGGCGCATCATGCCCACACCCGCGCCCTGTTCGCTCACCTGTGGCACAGAGCAGCCCATGTTCACGTCAATGATGTCTGGCCCCCATGTCTCAATGCGCTGTGCCGCGGCCAACAGTTGGTGGGCATCGTAGCCGAAAATCTGGAAGACCATCGGCTGTTCACCGCCCGGCCGAATGTCCAACCGCCGCCACATTGGGTTGGGTTGGTGCAGCAGGGCGTCGGCGGGCACAAATTCGCTGTAGCTCATGGCCGAGCCATAGGCGCGGCACAGGGCGCGATAAGGCACGTCGGAATAGCGGGCCATCGGCGCCAGGATGGCGTCGCCATAGACGGGCACCTCGCGTACCCAAAAGGTTGGCGCAGTTGGCAAATCAACCACGGCCGTTAGACAGCCAGGGCACTGTTCCAGAGTTGAGTCGTTCATGGGGGAATTATAGCGACTTGGGGCATGGTTTAAAACACGCAAGATGTCCTTTGCATTTTTGGCTCTTCAGGATTCCGTGGGATCTTGTCCTTCTGAGCGAAGCGAAGAATCCCTATACCTCTGGGATGCTTCGCTTGGCTCAGCATTATTTTGTAAAGAAGTTGTTGCATTGGAAAGAATCATGCTGCCGGCCTCCCGTCTCTTTTTTATTTCCCGCTGATTATGGTATGCTTCTCCGCTGAAAAGTGAACGAGTTAACAGCGAACAGCCAACAACGAACAAACCATTCAGGAAGTAGACCATGCTTGCACAATTAGACGAACTGTATGCCCAATCATTAGAAACAGTGGCGGCGGCGGCGGGAACGGCCGTTCTCGACGACTGGTACAAAAACACCCTCGGCCGTAAAGGCAGCATCTACCTGCTTACCCGGCAGGTGGGCCAACTACCCGCTGAAGAACGGCCGGCCTTCGGCCAGCGCATCAACGCCGTTAAACAATCCCTGGAAGAAGCCTACCAGACCCGTCTGGCTGAACTAAAAACCGCCGAACTCCAGGCGCAAATCGCCGCTTCCGCCCTGGATGTGACCCTGCCCGGCCGGCGGCAGTGGCAGGGCCGATTACACCCCGCCAGCCAAACCCTACGCGACATTTACCGCA
Organism: Candidatus Leptovillus gracilis; assembly: GCA_016716065.1. Taxonomy (NCBI): domain Bacteria; kingdom Bacillati; phylum Chloroflexota; class Ardenticatenia; order Promineifilales (SeqCode); family Promineifilaceae (SeqCode); genus Candidatus Leptovillus; species Candidatus Leptovillus gracilis. Next base: position 133,062 of record JADJXA010000004.1, read on the forward strand.
TCTGGGGCGACATGGGCTTCCAGGTCTACCGCAGCCGCGACGTAGAGACCGACGAGTACAACTTCGAGCTGCTCAACATCCCGCCGCACCATCCCGCCCGCGACATGTGGGATACCTTCCACACCACCACCCCTGGCGTCATCCTGCGCACCCACACCAGCCCCGGCCAGATTCACGCCATGCGCGACTACTACCCGGAGCCGATCCGCGTGATTCTGCCCGGCATGTGCTACCGCTACGAGCAAATCACCGCCCGCAGCGAAATCCAATTCCACCAGGTGGAAGGATTGGCCGTCGGCAAAAACATCAGCCTGGCCGACCTGAAAGGCACGCTGACGGACTTTGCCCGGCGCATGTTTGGGCAAGACCGCCCGGTGCGCTTCCGGGCCAACTACTTCCCCTTCACCGAGCCGAGCGCCGAGATGGACGTGGCCTGCATTTTGTGCGACGGCGCTGGCTGCAACGTCTGCAAATACAGTGGCTGGGTGGAGATTTTAGGCTGCGGCATGGTTCACCCCACGGTGCTGCGCAACGGCGGGTATGATCCGGCCATCTACTCTGGCTTCGCCTTCGGCATGGGGCCGGAGCGCATCGCCATGCTCAAATATCGCATTGACGACATCCGCTACTTCTGGGGCAACGATTTGCGCTTCCTGGAACAGTTCTAAGATAAGATTGAAGATTGAAGATCAGGCCTAAAACATTTTACGGCATGGTTCATCGGGCGAAACATCTTCTTTACAAATTTACGCGGCATTGTCATTCCTTCGGCGTTGCTCAGGACAAGGTCTGAGCGGAGTCTTCGGCCCTGAGCAACGTCGAACGGGGAAGCATCCCGCTAACGCCAGAGGAACGGGATGCTTCGGAGGATGCTTCGGCAAGCTCAGCACAGGCTCTCAGCATGACACGTTTTCTTGCTAAATTTGTAAAGCACAAATCAACTGAAATGAACCATGCCCGTTTTACCTAATCTTCCATCTTCAATCTCCATTTCCTAAACTTGAGGAAAACATCATGCTCGTACCACTCTCCTGGCTCAAAGAATACGTAGACATTAACCAATCGCCGGCCGAACTGGCCGAAATGCTCACCATTGGCGGCCTCGAAGTCGAAAGCGTCACCTACATTGGCATCCCCGGCGGCCGTGACAAAAACCGCCTGGTTTGGGACCGCGACAAACTCGTCGTCGGCCAGATTCTCAAGGTGGCGCAGCATCCCAACGCCGACCGTCTGGTGCTGGCAACCGTCGAGTACGGCGGCAGCGAACCCGAAGTCACCGTCACCGGCGCGCCCAACCTCTTCCAATATCTGGGGCAGGACGACCTGACCGAACTGAAGCTCTACTCCCCCTTTGCCATCGAAGGGGTGGAGTTGTACGACGGGCACAAAGAGGGGCAGGTGAAGATGGTGTTGAAGGGACGGCCGTTACGCGGCATCCACAATCGCTGCATGTTGTGTTCCGAAAAAGAACTCGGCCTCAGCGACGACCACGACGGCATCATGATCCTCGAAGGCGATTACACGCCCGGCACGCCCATTCAAGACGTGCTTGGCGATGCCGTCCTCAGCATAGACATCATTCCCAACATCGCCCGCGCCGCCTCCATCGTCGGCGTGGCGCGGGAAGTGGCGGCCCTGACGGGGCAAACAGTGCGCTATCCCAGCTATGACGTGGTGATGGCAGGGCCACCCGCCGCCGACAAGGTGCAAATCACCACCGACCACCCCGACCTTAACCCGCGCTTCACGGCTATCATCATCAGCGGCGTCAGCCAGAAAGCCAGCCCACAGTGGATGCAGCGCCGCCTCAAATTGGCCGGGCAGCGCCCGATCAACGTTGTCGTGGACATCAGCAACTACGTCATGCTGGAGATGGGTGAACCCAACCACACCTTCGACTACGACTTCCTGCGCCGCCGCGCCGACCAGTACAACGGCCCCGACGGCCCCATCCACCTCATCACCCGCCTGCCCCACGCTGGCGAAACGGTCACCACGTTGGATGGCGTGCGGCGCGACCTGCCCCCCGCCACCATCCTCGTCACCGATCCCGCCGGGGCGCTGAGTCTGGGCGGCATCATGGGCGGCGCGGAAAGCGAAATCAGCGCCACCACCACCAACGTCCTGCTGGAAGCGGCGTCGTGGAACTTCATCAACATCCGCCGCAGCGCCACCATCCTGAAAATCAACAGCGAAGCCGGCTTCCGCTTCAGCCGGGGCGTCCATCCCAGTCAGGCCCTTTTGGGGGCGAATCGGGCTGCCGAACTGCTGCGCCAACTGGCGGGTGGCACAGTCTGGCAGGGCGTGATTGATTATTACCCGAATCCGCCGGAAGTGACGCCCATTCGATTAACGGCCGTTGAAGTCAAACGCATCGGCGGCATCGAATTGTCGCTGGCCGACATCCAACACAAGCTAGAAGCGCTGGAATTCGGCGTCGTGCCCGACGGCGACGCCCTGCTCGTCACCAGCCCCGACTTCCGCCTGGACATCAGCGGCACGCATGATCTGGTCGAAGAAGTGTGCCGCATGGTCGGCTTTGATCAACTGCCAGCCACTGAAATGAGCGACACCCTGCCGCCGCAGCGCAGCAACGTCGCCCTGGAGCGCGAAGAGCGCGTCAAGGACATCCTGGTGAAGCAGGGGCTGCAAGAGATCATCACCTACCGGCTCACCACGCCGGAACGCGAAGCGAAACTGATTGCCCCCACAACCCAACTGCCGCCCGACGAGCGCCCCTACGTTACCCTGGCGAACCCCATCACCGTAGACCGGGTGACAATGCGCCACAGCCTGCTGGCCTCGGCGCTGGAGACGGCCGCCGCCAACAGCCGCTACCGGCAGCACATCGCCCTGTTTGAGGTCGGTAAAATCTACCTGGCCGCCGAAGAAGGCGTGCTGCCAGACGAATTGACCCGGCTGTCGCTTGTCCTCACCGGACCGTGCCAGCGCACTTTCTGGCAGAGCAGCCAGGCCAGCCCAGAACTAGATTTTTTCGACCTGAAAGGGGTGGTGGAAGAATTGATTTGCGCCCTACACATCGCCGATTTTGCCGTCGAAGCCGCCAAGCATCCCACCTATCGCCCCGGCCGCACGGCGCGCCTGCTCTTGGGCGACAGGCAGCTAGGCTTGATGGGCGAACTGCACCCGCTGGTGGCCGACAACTTTGATTTCCGCCACGAACACCCGGTTCTGGCCGCCGAACTAGACCTGGAACTGCTGTTGGCGGCCATCCCGCCCTGGCATCGCATCACGCCGGTGACGAGCTACCCGGCTATTTTGGAAGACGTGGCGCTGGTGGTGGATCGGGGGGTAACGGCCGTGGCCGTCGAAGCCCAAATCCGGCTGGCCGGTGGCTACCTGCTCAAAGATGTGGAACTGTTCGACGTGTACGAAGGGCAGCAGCTTGGCAGCGGCAAGCGCAGCCTGGCCTACCACCTCACCTTCCAGGCCGCCGACAAGACGCTGACAGACAAGGATGTCAAGAAGCAGCGACAGCGAATTGTGCAGCAGCTAGAGCGCAATCTGGGCGCAAGGCTGCGGGATTAAGAAAGATGAGAGTGGTGGGAAACGGCCGTTTCCCACCACTTTTTTGGTAGCCATTCACCTCCCGGAGGCTAAAGCGAGCGAATCTCTGCCTGCCTTGTCAGCCTCCGGGAGGATTTGCAAGGGGCGTGAACGGATACTTTTTTATTACCCCGTTAGCCCCTTGAGACCGCCTTTCTATACAATTTCTACAAACGGCGGCTATACTTATTGACATGAATAACTGACTGTGATAAAGTTGACTTATCAACTATTGCTCATGCAACGAACTACGCTCAAGACCACCGCATATGAATGACAAGGAACAACTTTACAATTTGATCAAGGAAACATTTCTACTTCTTGATGATGGAGATCGCCGCTTTTTCAGCCGTTTTGACATCAGCGTCTCACGCTACTATGCGCTTCATCACATTGGCGAAGAACCGGGAATTTCCTTTAGCCAGCTAAGCGACTGCATGGTCTGTGACAAAAGCAATGTCACGCGCATCATTAAGGGGTTGGAGTCCATCGGTTATGTTGTACGTCAGCCGCATGAGAAAGATGGGCGCGCTCTGCGGCTCTATCTAACAGATGGAGGGGCGGCGGTTCTCAGCCAAATTGCCATCGCGCACAAACAATATAACGAAGCCCGTCTCGACTGCATGAACGAAATTGAACACGACAACCTGATAGAGGGTCTAAGTCGGCTAAACGAGCATATGAAACAAGAATTATATGGTTTGGCCGAAAATCCTCAGTTGGTCCACCAAAGTCACTTTGCCGGGTAAAACGAATGCTTTCAGATATGCGCGGCTTGCGTCTTTTGGGGGCAAGAACAGCGCAAAATAGTGGGTGGACTGCGAGTAGAAACGCATAAGTTGATTATCACAAATGAGGAGGTGATGTTCGCAAAAAATCAAAAACCAATAACCTGCTAAACGAGTTGTCATTTCGTATTTAAATTTTGAAAGTGAGGAGAAACTTTTTCATGAAAAACAAAAATTTGTATCTGCTGTTCATCGCAATGCTTATGGGCGCTCTGTTATTAGCTGCCTGTGGCGGTGGTGCGGCTGAACCTACCCAAGTCCCGGCGGCCACGTCTGCGCCAGTTGAAGAAACGGCCGTTGAAGAACCAGTCGCTGTAGAACCGACCGCTGTAGAAACAGTCGTCGAAGAGCCAGCAGCCACCGAAGTGGCCGAAGAACCGGCTGCCGAAGCCACCACAGCCCCGGTTGCGCCAGCCGGTACGCTGCGCATCTGGGCCGACGACACGCGCGCGCCCATTCTGCAAAACCTGGCCCCACAGGTCCTGGAAGCCTACAACCTGGAACTGGTCGTTGAGCTGAAATCTGCTATTCGTGACGATTTCCAGGTCGCTGCACCGCTGGGTGAAGGCCCCGACATCATCGTCATTGCCCACGATCAGGCCGGTACACTGGTCTCCAATGGTCTTCTGGCTACCGTAGACCTGGCCGGTAAAGAGGCTGACTTCGCGCCCAAATCGTTAGAAGCCTGTACCTTCGATGGTGAACTGTACTGCATGCCTTACGCCACCGAAAACATGGCCTTCTTCTACAACACCGACATGGTCGAAACCGCTCCCACCACCTGGGAAGAGGTTCTGACTGTTGGCCGTGAACTGGTTGCCGCAGGCGAAACCACCTACGTCATGGCCGTCACCGGTACCACCTACGATGCCTACCCGCTCTTCACCTCCCTGGGTGGCTACATCTTCGGCCAGGACGAGAACGGTAACTGGAATCCCGAAGACCTCGGCATAGACAGCGAGGGCATGATCGCCGGCGTTCAATGGCTGGCTGATGGCGTTGCCAATGGCGATTTCCCGGCTGACTGGGATTGGGCCAACAACCATGCGCTGTTTGAAACCGGTGAAGCACCCTTCATCATGGCTGGCCCCTGGGCGCTCGGCCGTCTGCGTGAATCTGGCATTCCTTATGCCATTGCCAACTTCCCCGACGGCGGTTATCCCTTCGCCGGTACGCAAGGTTTCTTCATCAACGCCCAAAGCGACAACGTTCTGCTGGCGCAAGCTTTCCTCAGCGAATTCATCGCCAACGTAGACACCCAAATGGCTCTGTACGAAGTTGGTCAACGGCCGCCGGCCTACCTGCCGGCTTTAGAACAAGTTGACGACGCTGATTTGATCGCAATGGCTGCCGCTGGCGAAAACGCCACCATGATGCCCGCCATCCCGGCTATGGGTTCCGTCTGGGGTAACTGGAACGACTCCGTCGTGCTGGCCCGCGACGGTAAACAAGACCCCGAAACTGCCATGACCGAAGCTGGCGCCAAAATCCGCGCCCTGATCGCCAACCCGCTCACCGGCATGGTCAACGTGCCCGGTTCCTATCAAGCCCAGGCTGGTTGCCCCGGCGACTGGCAGCCCGAATGCGCCGCGACGGCCATGACCATGGGCGACGATGGCCTCTACACCAGTGGTCCCTTCAGCCTCACCGCCGGTGATTACGAAGCGAAAGTTGCTCTCGATGGCTCCTGGACGACCAACTACGGTGTGGACGGCGCGCCCGATGGCGACAACTACACCTTCACTCTAACCGCCGATGGCGATGTGTCCTTCAGCTTCGATCCAGAAACCAAGCTGCTGGAGATCATCCTGCCCTAAACCATCCCTTTGAATAGAAACCGGGAAGCGCTCAGCGCTTCCCGGTTTTTTCGTATCTGGGCAAAACTGCTTTTAAGCCTCTCTGAACACACGCAGGGCATTGGCGTACAACTAGCTAACTTGCCCCATCATTTGGATTCAAGGATTTGGTTTGTTACCAGAGTTGGTCCAACAAGCGCCAATACTGCCATACGACTCTCTAAACAACATACAGGAGATATGCCATGAGTGGGCTTACTATTGAAAGTGCAAAGGGCGACCGCTCACAAAAAGAGTCCCCATTAACCAGAATCATATTCATCATTCTGGTTGTTGTGCTTGATGTTGGGGCGTTTTGGTTCATTCAGAATGCTTTGTCCAAGGGATTTACTCAGTTGGTGGTAATCATTGGCTTCATTACCGTCATGCTGAATCTGATCTTTCTGATCCCCAAAGCTTACCCCTTTCGTTGGATGGCCTTAGGATTGAGCTTCCTCATCCTCTTTACGATTTACCCGATGTTCTTCACCATTTACGTGGCCTTTACAAACTATGGTGACGGCCATTTGCTGACCAAAGAACAAGCGCTACCGCTCATCGAAAGGCAAGTGTTTTTGCCAGAAGAAGGAAAATCCTATTCCTGGACAGCCTTCCAGAATGACGCCGGCGATTATGCGCTGTGGCTTATTAACCCGGATGGCGAAACGTTTATCGGCCGGCCGGGCGAAGAAATAGTACCGGCCCAACCAGGCGATCCCGGCATCGGCGAAGCCGACAGCCGAGGTGTCCCTACTTCTTTGGAAGGATATCAACGCCTAAACCCACTCTTTGCCGCCACCGACTCAAACTTGCCCGGCATTAAGTTTGGGCTTGAAGGTGATCAGATTATCCAGATTCGTTCGCCAAGTGAAGCCGCCGAGCTGCAACCCCGGTTTTTGTTCGACCCGGAAACGGACACCGTCGTAGACCAATCCAACGGCGAAATCTATTACAACATCAATGGTACGTTCACATCGAGAACTGGCAAAACCATTACGCCAGGCTTTCGCACCTGGATTGGGCTGCAAAACTTTAAGGATTTACTTACCAGCCCGGCCTTACGCGGACCACTTGCCCGCATCATGGTCTGGAATTTTATCTTCCCCACCATCAGCGTCTTGTCCACATTTGCTCTGGGGTTGATGATTGCCATTCTGTTTAACGACCGAGATTTTCCACTCAAGAAAGTCATTCGTTCCTTTCTTTTGATCCCTTATACCATCCCCGGCTTGATCAGCATTATTATGTGGCGCGGTATGATGAACCCGGAATTTGGTGTGGTCAACCGTTTCCTGAACAGTTGGTTTGGTTGGGCGCCGTCCTGGACAACGGAAGCAATCTGGGCGCAAACAGCCATCCTGATCGTGAACTTATGGCTTGGCTATCCATATTTTATGCTCATTACCAGCGGTGCATTGCAGGCCATTCCCTCAGACATCTATGAAGCAGCGATGATAGATGGCGCCACCGGTTGGCAGCAGTTCCGCCGGATCACGCTGCCACTCCTATTGGTAGCTGTTGGTCCGTTGTTGATTGCCTCGTTTGTCTTTAACTTCAATAACTTCAATCTGATCTACCTGTTTATCCAGGGCGGTCCCCCCATTGCCGGCGCGACTACTCAGGCGGGGCATACCGATATTTTAATCAGCTACGTCTACAAACTGGCGTTTGAAAGCGGCGGCCGAGGCGTGCAGTACGGGTTGGCCTCAGCCATCTCCATTTTTGTTTTCTTCATCGTCGGGGCACTTACTCTGATGCAGTTCCGCTTCACCAATATGTGGGAGGAGGTTGGCGAAAATGTCTAGCGTCACTCAGACTTACCAAAATCTGCGTTCATCGCGACGGTTTCAGAAACGCATGGGTGTTGTAATCCGGCTCATTATCGCCGTCATTCTGATTTTCTTCTCCATCTTCCCGGTGTTGTGGATCGTTTCTGCCTCCTTCGACAATTCACAATCGTTGGCTACCCAGACGCTTATTCCGGCGAACGCTGGCCTGAATAATTACAAAGTTTTGTTTGGCGATCCTGATTATCAGTTTGGCGCGTTTCCGTATTGGACATGGGTGTGGAACTCGATAAAGATAGCTGGCATTACGACGATTCTTAGCATTTCTATCACTACGATGGCGGCCTATGCTTTCTCGCGCTTGCGTTTTTCCGGTCGCGTCACCATGCTGAAAGGAATTCTGTTGATTCAGGTGTTCCCAAACCTGCTGGCCTTGGTAGCCATTTACATTATCGTCTTCCAGATTGGGCAGATCGTGCCGGCATTTGGGCTGAATACCCATGCCGGGCTGATCCTGGTATATCTGGGTGGTTCGATGGGTTTGAATATCTGGTTGATGAAAGGCTTTCTGGACACGATCCCACGGGCCATTGACGAATCGGGCATGATGGATGGGGCGACGCACTTCCAAATTTTTTGGACGCTGCTGCTGCCACTGCTGCGCCCGATGCTGGTGGTTATCGGCATTTTGTCGTTCATCGGTACGTATGGCGATTTTATCCTGGCGCGTATTTTGCTCAACGACGTGAACAAATACACGTTGATGGTGGGGCTGCAAATCTTTACCGCCGGACAGTTCGATAAAAAATGGGGCGTCTTTGCCGCCGGGGCGTTGATTGGCGCGCTGCCGATTTTGATCACTTATCTGGCACTGCAAGACCAGATTGCCGGAGGGCTGACCTCTGGGGCTGTTAAGGAATAGCTTATGCGGCGCGTTTTGGCGCTCTTGACGTTGGTGGTGGGGACGGCCGTGTTGTTGCAACACGGCTGTCCTCTTATTGTTCAGGCCCAGCCCGCTGTGCAGACGAATCGTTTTCAGGACGTCAGCCGGGCGGCAGGGGTAGTGAACAATCGGGTTCCCAGCCTGGAGATGGCCGTTGGCCTGGCCTGGGGGGATTATGACAACGACGGCCGTCTCGATCTCTATGTCACCGACCCGGCCGGACCGAATACCCTGTACCGTAACAATGGTGACGGTACGTTTTCTGTGTCGCCACTGGCGGCTCAGGTGGCGCTGCCCAATGCCTACAGCAGCGGGGCAACGTTCGCCGACTTTGACAATGACGGCTGGCGTGATTTGTTGGTGGTCAATTGGGGCATCAACACACTCTTCCGCAACGAAGGCGGACAGCGCTTCGTGGAAATTACCCGGCAGGCGGGTCTGACGGATGACAAGAACAGCAAATCGGCTTCCTGGGGCGACTTTGATAACGATGGCCTGTTAGACTTGTACGTGGCAAATTGGTCCTGTTATCCGCAGTGCGGCCGTTCGATGGATGGCGACAGCGACCGATTTTACCGTAACAACGGCGACGGCACATTCGCCGACGTGTCCGATTACCTGGGCGGCAGTTTGAATGGGGCAGGTTTCATCGCCAGTTTTGTAGATTACGACAACGATGGCGACCTGGACATTTACCTGGTTAACGATGAGTTTATCAATCCCATTGGCAATAAATTATGGCGTAATGATGGGCCGGGCTGCAATGGCTGGTGTTTTAAGCAAGTAGCCTCCGAAGCCGGGGCTGATTCTAAACTGTTTGGCATGGGGCTGGCGACAGGCGATTACGACAATGATGGCGACGTGGATTTTTACTATTCCAACGTTGGCCCGATGGAACTGCTGCAAAACCAGGGGGATGGCACGTTTGTCGAGGTGGCGGCGGCGGCTGGCGTGCAAACGCCGGGAGATATTGGCTGGGGGGCCATATTTTTTGACTATAACAACGACGGCTGGCGCGATCTGTATTTAGCCGTCGCCGACACCACCAATCACCGGGACATTGCCGCCAACAAGCTGTTTGAGAATAATGCCGATGGCACGTTCACGGCCGTTTCCTGCCTAAACGCCGCGGCCGATGCCCGCCCCAGCCTGGCCGCCGCTTACGCCGATTTTAACCAGGATGGCTGGCCTGACCTGGTGGTGGGCAATATGGATGAAGGGTACAGGCTGTACCAAAATCAGGGCAGCTTCTATAGCCAGAATCATTGGCTGTCGCTAGAGATGATGGGCGCGGGCCACGTAAACCGCGACGCCGTAGGAACGCGGGTCTACCTGACGACGCCGGATGGCCTGACGCAAATGCAAGACGTGATGAACGGAACCGGGCTGGGTGGCGGCAGCGAGTTGGCGCTTACGTTTGGATTAGGCGAGGCAGAAAAGGCCGATTTGCGCGTCCGCTGGCCCGATGGAACCGAGCAAACCTTCACCAACGTCACCGCCAACCAGCGCTATCGCCTGGATTACCCGTTGGCCGGAGAAACGGCGCTGCAAATTCTGGCTCAAACGGCCGTCACCCCCACCCAAACAGCCCATTTTCTAAACCAACTAGACGGGTCAACCAACCTGCTGCTCGCCTTTGGCGCGGCCCTGGCCGGGTTGGGTGCGTGGGCTTTTGTGGCCGGTGGACAACGGCCGTGGCTGTCAGCCGCCCTGGGTGGTTTGGCCGCCGTCGGCCTTCTGGCGCTCGCCTCCGGCCACCTGGGGATGCCAGTGTGGCGGGCGCTGAGTGTTGACGGCCGTCTCCAACACCTCATGCAGCAAGCCGACGTCCAACCGCCCAACAATCCACCAGCCCCCACCGCCGAACTGGTGCAATTGGGCGAAGCCCTGTTCTGGGACCCCGAACTCAGCGGCAACCGCGATACCGCCTGCGTCACCTGCCACCACCCGCTGACGGCCACCGGCGATAATCTCTCGCTGCCCATTGGCACAGGGGGATTGGGATTGGGCGTGCAGCGCACCCAACTCGACGCAGAGCGGGAATTTGTGCCGCGTAATGCCCAACCCCTGTTCAATTTAGGCTATACCGAATGGACGACGCTGTTTTGGGACGGCCGTGTGTCCATCGACAGCTATCACGGCTTCGACAGCCCCGCCAGCGACCGCCTGCCCGACGGCCTGGACAACCTGCTGGCCGCCCAGGCCCTCTTCCCCCTCACCTCGCGGGACGAAATGCGCGGCCGGCGCGGCGACAAAGACATGTTTGGCGAGGTCAACGAACTGGCGCGGGTCTCCGATCACCTGGCCTGGCCCATTTGGAACGGGGTGATGGACCGGCTGTTGGCAATTCCCGCCTACGTAGACCTGTTCCAGGCCGCCTATCCCGACGCAGCCGGCGAATGGGGCATTCAGCATTATGCCAACGCCATCGCCGCCTATGAAACCGTCACCTTCACCTTTGAAGACAGCCCTTTCGACCGTTACCTGCAAGGCGACCTGGGCGCTCTCTCGGCGCAGGAAAAGCGGGGCGCGCTGTTGTTCTACGGCGAAGCGGGCTGCGCCAGCTGCCACTCTGGCGGCCTGCTGACCGACCAGCAGTTTCATAACCTGGCCGTGCCCCAAATTGGGCCGGGCAAAGGGCGCGAGCAGCCTTTTGATTTAGGCCGCGCCCGCGAAACGGGTAATGACTGCGACCGCTTCGCTTTTCGCACCCCGCCGCTGCGCAACGTGGCTGTTACCGGCCCCTGGATGCACAACGGCGCCTTCACCACGCTGGAGGAGACAGTGCGCCACCACCTGGAACCGGCGGCCAACCTGCAAGGGTATGACCCCACGCAGCTTGTGGCCGACCTGGTGGACACCTGCCAGGACCAGCCGACAGCGTTGGCGGCGATTTTGGCGACGGTCAGCCCTTCCGCCAGTGCTGGGGTGCAGCTTTCATCGCAGGAAATGGCCGATCTGCTGGCCTTCCTCCACGCGCTCACCTCGCCCGCCGCCCTGGACATGCAGCACACCATCCCCGCCGCCGTACCCAGCGGCCTCCCCGTCGGCGGCAATCTTCAGACGGAAAGCATTGAGGCCAATTAGCTAGAGCGAGAGCGAGAGCTAGAGCGAGAGTTTCTTCTTCCTCTCGCTCTAGCTCTCGCTCAGGAGAATCTATGAACTTACGAAATTTTGGTTGGTTGGTTGGTTGGTTATTGATTGGGCTGCTGGCGGGCTGCCAGAATGGGGAACCGGTGAGTGTGACTGAGGCAGCAACGGCCGTTGCCCAATCCAGCCCCGTCACCCACACACCCACAACTGAAGCGTCAACGGCCGTGCCACCAACGGCCGTGCCCGCCACGCCCGAACCCACCGCCACCCCCAATGTCATCGCCACCGCCCTGGCCCAAGACGCCGCCACCCGCGCCGCCGGCCCCACCCGGCCGCCCACGGCCACACCCAAACCCATCCCCACCCTCGACCCCACCGTAGACCGCTGGTGGAACGACGCCGTTTTTTACGAAGTCTTCGTCCGCAGCTTCCAAGACTCCGATGGCGACGGCGTGGGCGACATCAACGGCCTCATCGAACGACTGGACTACCTGCAAGAGCTAGGCGTCAACGCCCTCTGGCTGATGCCCATCATGGAATCGCCCAGCTATCACGGTTATGACGTGGTGGACTATTACGCCGTAGATCAAGAATACGGCACGGCCGACGATTTCCGCCGCCTTATGGAAGAAGCCCATGCCCGCGACATGCGCGTGGTGGTAGACCTGGTCCTCAACCACACCGGCCTGGACCATCCCTGGTTTGTCGCCGCCAACAGCGGCGATCCTGAATTCCGCGATTGGTACGTCTGGGAAGACCCAGCGCCCAACTATCTGGGGCCTTGGGGACAGCGCGTCTGGTACGCCGGAGAAGAGGAGTATTACTACGCCGTCTTCTGGTCTGGTATGCCCGACCTCAACCTGAGCAATCCTGACGTAACGGCCGAACTATATGAAATCACCCGCTTCTGGCTGGAAGATATGGGCGTAGATGGCTTCCGCATGGATGCCGTGCGCCACTTCATCGAAAACGGCGCAGCGCAAGAAAACACCCCGGATACCCATGCCTGGCTGCAAGCCTACCACGACTACTACAAAAACATAGACCCAGACGCCTTCACCGTGGGCGAAACCTGGACCGATACGCAGAACGCCGCCCGCTACGCCGTAGACGAAAATGATATTGCCTTCGATTTTGACCTGGCCGAAGCCTATGTGCGCGCCGCCGGCAGCCCGATCAGCGGCGATTTGTACCGGGTAGCCGAACTGGCCGACGCCAGTTGGCCGACCAACCAGTTTGGCGTCTTCCTGACCAACCACGACCAGAACCGGGTAATGAGCCTTCTGCGCGACCCGACCAAGGCCAAAATCGCCGCCGCCCTGCTGATGACATCGCCCGGCGTGCCCTTTTTGTATTACGGTGAGGAGATTGGCATGACCGGCACCAAGCCGGACGAGGATATTCGCCTGCCGATGCAGTGGAGCAGCGACGAGCCGAACGTGGGCTTTACCAGCGGCACGCCCTGGCGCGCCCCCGCCGCTGACTACCCGGAAGTAAGCGTGGCTTTGCAAGACGACGACCCCGATTCACTGCTGAACCATTACCGGGCGCTGATTGCCCTCCGCCTGGCGAATGAGGCGCTGCGGGAAGGGGAGTGGACGGCCGTTACCCCCAATTCCAACCGCCTCTACGCCTTCCTCCGCTACACGGACAATCAGGTGATCCTGGTGCTGTTTAACCTGAATCCCAACCCGGTGCAGGCCGAAGATTACAGCCTGGAACTGGCAGAAGGGCCGTTGAGCGGAGGGGTAACGGCCGTTTCCCTCTTCGGCCCAGAAGTAACCACCGCACCCACTATCAACGACGCGGGCGGCTTCACCGGCTATACTCCCCTGCTGGAAATCCCCGGCCAGAGCGTTACCATCATTCAGTTGTCGTCAGAGTGAGTGGGCTATAGATTTGTCCAATCTCAAAGATTGGACAAATCTGGTCCATACTGCGACACAGCTACACAACCATTCTTAATTCGTTCCTTTCCTAATCCGTTGTCGTCCTATGGCACACTCTATGAAAATCGCTTTCCGCATCGGTTCCCTCATTTTCATTCTCTTGCTTACCCTCCTGTTCGGCCAGTTGCGCCCAACCTTGGCGCAAATGGCCGTTATCCCCCAAGTCAAATTCACCACCGCCGACGCCTACCTGCTGGTGGAATTCCTGGACGACGACCTGGTGCATCTGGAAAGCGGCCTGGGCAGCGGCCCGGAAACGGGGCAGCCCATCGCCACCTCGCCAATGGTTGCCAAAACTGATTACGCCGGGCCAACGGAGTTTAACGACGACGGGCAGGGCACGCTGACAACGGCCGTTCTGCAACTCGCCGTAGACCCGCAAACCCTGTGCAGCACAGTGACAGATTTGGCGCAAGAGGAGCCGGTGGTGCTAACGGCCGTTTGTCCCACCGACCTCGACCAGCGCAAAAAAAGCCTCACCCTTGACCCCGCCGCCCTGCAAAACGCCTACGGCCTGGGCCAGGAATTCCGCGCCCCCGGCGAACCCAACGGCGATTGGGTCGGCAGCCAACGCACCCCCGGCATCGTCGGCAACGAAATGCAAGGCTTCAGCGGCGGCGCGGTGGGCAACACCCAGTTTCCCATTCTTTACGCCCTGGGTGAAGGCACAGACAACATCGCCCTCTTCGTGGATGTGGTCTACAAGCAAGAATGGGACTTCACCGCCGCGCCCTGGCGCATGACCACTTCAGCCGACCCGCTGCGCTGGTACATCCTCACCGGCCCTGATTTGCCCGATTTACGCGCCGACTACCTGGAACTCACCGGCCGCCCGCCCGTGCCGCCGCGCTCCCTCTTTGGCCTGTGGGTGTCCGAATATGGCTACGACGATTGGGCCGAACTGGACGACAAACGGCAAACACTGGACGCCAACCAGTTCCCCCAAGATGGCTTCGTCCTCGATTTACAATGGTTTGGCGGCATCCAGACCCCCAGCCAGATGGGTTCGCTCAGTTGGGACCTGGACAACTTCCCCGACCCGGCGGGCAAAATCGCCCAACTTCGCGCCGAAGAAGGGCTGGACATCATCGTCATCGAAGAATCCTACGTGGATCAGGGCCTCTCGAACTTTGGGCGGATGGCGAGCCAGCGTTATCTGGTGAAAGGCTGCGAGACGTGCGGTCCGGCTCTTTTGCCGGGCAAATGGTGGGGCAGCGGCGGCATGGTGGATTGGACCAACGAACCGGGCACGGCCGTCTGGCACGACGAAAACCGGCAGCATCTGGTAGACATCGGCGTCATCGGCCATTGGACCGACCTGGGCGAGCCGGAGATGTTTGCCCCTAACAGTTGGTACGCCGGGCTGCCAGGGCTAAATTTGCACGACCAGCCGGCCAATCACAATATTTACAATTTGCTGTGGGCCGAAAGCATCTACCAGGGTTATGAAAGGAATGGCGTGGCGCAACGGCCGTCTATCCTCTCCCGCTCCGGCACAACCGGCATCCAACGCTATGGCGCAACCATGTGGTCGGCCGACATTGGCGCCAATTTCCCCAGTTTAGCCACCCACATGAACGCCCAAATGCATATGTCGCTCTCCGGCATGGACTACTTCGGCTCCGACATTGGCGGGTTCCATCGCGGCAATATCAGCGGCGAAGCGCTGGACGAACTGTACACCGTCTGGTTCGCCAACAGCGCCTTGCTCGACGTACCGGTACGCCCGCACACGGAAAACCTGTGCAACTGCAAAGAGACCGCCCCCGACCGCATCGGCGATCTGGACAGCAATTTAGCCAACATTCGCCTGCGCTACAGCTTATCGCCCTATCTCTATTCGCTGGCCCACCGCGCTTATCTGACAGGTGAACCGGTTGTGCCGCCGCTGCTCTTTTACTTTCAGGCGGATACCAATACGCGGCCGTTGGGCGACCATAAGCTGTTAGGCGATGCTTTGTTGGTAAGGACAGTGACCGCGGCGGGGATAACGGCCGTTCCCGTCTACCTGCCCGCCGGTCAATGGGTGGATTTCCACACTGGCGAATGGATCAACAGCACGGGCCAATGGCTGGAAGATGTGCCTACAACTGAGAACGATTTGTTCCGCCTGCCGCTTTACGTCCGCGCCGGGGCCATCATCCCGCGCCTGGCTGTAGACGAGCAAACGATGAACCTGGCCGGGCTGCGCCGCGATGGCTCCACCCGCGACGAACTTATCGTGCAAATTGTGCCCGCGCCGGAAGCCAGCACGTTTACCTTGTACGAGGATGACGGCCGTACCATCGCCTATCAGTCCGGTACAGTCCGCACCACCGAACTCAGCCAGCAGTGGGCAGACGCAGCCATCACCGTCACCATCGCCGCCGCCGCGGGTGCATATGACGGCGCGATGGAAGCGCGCAGCAATATGCTGGAAATTGCCCTGAACGATGAGCAGGTGACGGACGTTTTGCTGAATGGCGCGGCGCTGCCCGCCTTGACCACGTTAGCCGAGTATGACGCGGCCGAGAGTGGCTGGTATCGGGGGGAAACGGCCGTATACGCCAAATCGGGCGTGCAGCCAGTTGATGTGGAGAAGGCATTTATGGTGCAGTTGGCGCA
Source organism: Candidatus Leptovillus gracilis (assembly GCA_016716065.1). NCBI lineage: Bacteria > Bacillati > Chloroflexota > Ardenticatenia > Promineifilales (SeqCode) > Promineifilaceae (SeqCode) > Candidatus Leptovillus > Candidatus Leptovillus gracilis. The sequence goes on from JADJXA010000004.1 coordinate 149,628, forward strand.
AGTGGCGGCTGTGGTGGAAGAGGAAGCGACCATGCCGGAAGTAGATGTGGCCGCTGAAACGGCCGTATCCCCAAAAGCGCCATCTGTCCCTGCCACTGACACTGACACTGGTTCAGCAACAAATTTTCTGTGGATCGGCTTGATAGCGGTTTTGCTGGCAATCGGCGGGATCATCGTCTGGTGGCAGGTCAAAGTGGCGCAGAAGCCGTGAGACAAACCATGACCCTCAACTGACGACCGTTGCCAGGGCAACTGCAACGCCTTATATTGTTTGCAGAGCGTTTTACGCAAAAAAGGAGCAAAGTATGTTGATGCAAATTCCCGCCACGCAGGCGGCTAATGAATTATCTAAACACTCAACGAAGCGGCGCAAGGACATGAGATTGTGATTGTTCGTGATGATGGTTCGGCATTTAAACTTGTTGCCTTGCCGCAACCCCCAAACCGACCTTTGGCAGCGCCAGGGGTTTGGTGTCCATTGGCCCCAATTTTGACCAATCCATTGTCATTCTGAGCGGAGTCTTCTACCCTGAGCGAAGCCGAATGGGGAAGAATCCCAATGTGTCAGCCGCAAGGGGATTCTTCCTCGAAGACTCGTCAGAATGACAGCCCTTCCAACAAACTCTTGACCATTACTCTTGACCATTACTCTTGACCATTACTCTTGACCATTACACAAAACACTGGGTTTCAAGTCAAACTGAGTGTAAAACCCAACTAACCAACAAACCATGAACGAAACAATCTTCGGCACTCTGTCCACCACCAAACGAAAAATTAAGTACATCCGCCAGCAAACGGCTGGCGTCCGCCACCTGAACCGGCTGACGCCGCAAGCGCCAACCGCGAGCGATGCGCCCATCATCACCGTCACCACGGCCGTTCCCCAACATATCACCCACGTCGAATGCCTGCTGTTGGAACCGGCAACGGCCGTTCTCCCTCTCCAGCGCGTCGCCATCGAATGGGACATTCTCAACTGGACCTACCGCGCCACCTGGCAGGCGGCGCTGCCGGCTCAACCAGACGGCACGCTGGTGCGTTACCAGATTCGCGCCATGCCCGCCAGCGGCGGTGCGCCCATCCTGGCCGACAGCGGCATGACCTTCTCCTATGTGGTCGGCGCATGGCCGACGCCGCCATGGGCCAGAGAAGCCATCGTCTACCAGATATTTCCCGACCGTTTTGCGCCGGGCAGCGGCCGTGCCTGGAACGCCATCACCCACCTCAGCGACATCTACGGCGGCACGCTGCGCGGCATCATCGAAAAGCTGGATTACATCGCCGATATGGGCTTTAACTGCCTCTGGCTGAACCCGTTTTTTCCCGACAAAACCCATCATGGCTACCACGCCACCGACCATTTCAGCGTCAATCCGCGCCTGGGCACGCTGGCCGACATGCAAGAACTGGTACGCGAAGCCCACGCCCGCGGCATCCGCCTGCTGCTGGATTTTGTGGGCAACCACGTCGGCAGCGGCCACGCCCATTTTCAAGATGCTTTGGCCCGCCGCGACAGCCCGTACCACGATTGGTTCCTCTGGGAAGAGTGGCCGGAGCGGTACGTGGCCTATTTCCACGTGCCCGACTTGCCCGAACTAAACACGCAAAATACGGCCGTGCGCCAATACATGTTCGACAGCGTGCGCTACTGGCTGGGCGAAATCGGTTTTGATGGCCTGCGCATTGATTATACCCTGGGGCCATCCCACGACTTTTGGACGGAACTGCGCCAGGCAGTGCAGGCGCTGAAGCCAGACGCCTGGGTGTTTGGCGAGACGGTGGATACGCCAACGGTGCAGATGTTGTATGACGGCCGTTTCCATGGCTGTCTCGATTTCCTCCTGGCGCAACACCTGCGCGACGCCTTTGCCTTCAACACCCTGGACATGGCCGCCTTCGATGCCTTCCTGCACCTGCATGAGCAGTTCTTCCCGGCCAACTTCAGCCGCCCCAGCTTCCTGGACAACCACGACATGAACCGTTTCCTGCTGATAGCCGGTAACGACAAACGTAAACTCAAGCTGGCCGCTCTCTGCCAGTTTACTTTGGCCGGGCCACCGGTGGTCTACAATGGCACAGAAGTTGGCGTCCATCAGGAACGTTTTATCCACGATCCCGACAGTCACGGTATGGAAGAATGTCGCCAGCCCATGCTCTGGGGCGATGAGCAGGACGCCGACCTGCGCCAATATTTTCACCAGTTAGCCCAACTGCGGCGCGAACACCCCGCCGTCTGGCAAGGAAAACGCCAAACCGTCTATCTGGACGCCGCCCACGGCGCGTATGCCTACACCGTCAGCAGCGACGAAGAAATCATCCTGGTCGCTTTTAATCTCAGCGAACAGGCGCAGACGCTCTCTATTCAATTGACGGAATTGGGGCTGACAAAAGAAGTAACTCTCGCTCCCTGGTCGGGCGACTGGACGGCCGTTTCTCGCCCGCACACACTTCCCCGTATTCAAAATCTCTAGTACAGTTGTCTAGAAATCAGGACCAGGTTTGTAGGGACTGGCCTTGTGCCAGCCCCAGAGGGCGACCACAAGGGTCGCCCTTACAAACTGTCGGCTTATTTCTGCCATTGTGTACCAGGAGACTTGCCTGGCTCGTCGAGACAATTTGCAAAATAATCAAGACAATTTGCAAAATTATCAAGACAATTTCCGAAATAATCAAGACAATTTTGCAACTATTCACCACGAGGCGCGGGGAGAATATGATCAAAGATTACGCCGATTACGCGGCTTTTTTAATCTGTGAAATCGGTGAAATCTTTGACAACCCTTTCTGGTTCTGGCTTGTTCAGGGCAGGAAACGCGAAAATACTATAAATGATGCTCTAAATGCGCCCAGAACCCACCGACGACGGTGGGCATCACGCCCTTGCGCGCGCCAAACATCAGCTTTTGGCCGACCGGGTTGATGGGGTAGGCTTCGATGGCGACGCTGCTTTGTCCGTTGGCGTCTGTGCCGATGCCAATCAAAATTTCGCTGCGGTCGCCCAAGACTTTACCGTGAATGGTTTTGTTGAATTGGCCTTTGATAGCGCCACTGCTTTTATTCTCGCTCAATACCTTGCCTTCTAATCCGGCGATGGCTTTGCGGGCGGCCTGGTAGGTTTTGTCGGTGGGTTGTTGGTAGGTGCGTGTTTCTTTGACTGTATATGGCATGGGAGTCTCCTGGAAATTGATTACAAAGGAACAAAAGGGGACGTAAGGGTCAAAGGATGCGGATGTGGGTTCAGGCAACGGCCGTTCTATCTTCCAGCACCACCTGCGGCAACAAACTGTCTACGAGCTGGCGTGTGCCGACGGCCGTGCCCGGCATACTGGCCGTCGCCGCGCCGCAGGCGATGCCCCAACGCAGCGCCTCGGCCACAGAATGCCCCTGACTGAGCGCGTACACCAGCCCGCCGACCATCGAATCACCCGCGCCGATGGGGTTGCGCTCTTGAATGGTTGGGCTGATGGCGCGCCAGACAGAACGGCCGTCTACCAACAGCGCCCCTGCTTTGCCCAAAGAAACGACCACATTGTCTACCCCGTTGGCCTGCATCGCCTGGGCGGCGGCGGCAATCTCGGCGGGATTGTTGACAGGAAGCCCGGTGAGTTGGTGGGCTTCGACATCGTTGGGTTTGGCCAGGAACGGCCGTGCCGCGCAGCCCAGCCCCAGCGCTTCGCCGCTGGTGTCCAGAATCACCCGGCCGCCGACGGCCTGAATGTCTGCAATGAGATGGGCGTAGACGGCCGTTGTCACCCCTGGCGGCAGGCTGCCCGCCAGCACCCACCAATCACCCGGCCGCGCCAGTAAACCTACTTTGCGTCGCAGTTCGGCCAGCTCTTCCGCCGAGATGGTGGGGCCGGGTTCGTTGGCTTTGACGTAATGGGTCGCCGGTTCGGTGACGATGCTGACGTTGGTGCGCGTTTCGCCGCCGACCCAGACAAAATCAGTGCAAATGCCCAATCCTTCCAGGCCATCTCGCAGCAGTTCGCCGCTTTTGCCCCCGGCAAAACCAACGGCCGTACTGTCTGCGCCCAACGATTTGAGCATTCGCGAAACGTTAAAGCCCTTGCCGCCAAAGTCCAGGCGCGTCACGCCGGCGCGCAGCACAGCATCGAAGACAATTTGCGGCACAACCATCTCTTTATCAACGGCCGGGTTTAGAGTAACTGTGTAAATCATTTTTCTGTCACTTGTTTTGAAGAGCGAGAGTGGAGAAATATCTCTTTTTTCGGCATGGTTCATCGAGCAAAATATCATCTTTACAAATTTACGCGGCATTGTCATGCTGAACGGAGTCTTCGGAGTGAAGCATCCCGCTCCCGCCAGAGGAGGGGGATGCTTCGGGGGACCTCAGCATGACCCCTCTTCTTGTTAAATTTGTAAAGCACCTTTAGCTTTAAATGAACCATGCCCTTTTTTCTTCCTCTCGCTCTAGCAGCCTGTCGGAAAAGTAAAAATTGATACACGGATTTAACGGATTTTCTGTATCTTCTCAATAACTTGGGGTGGATCGGGCCGGTCTCTGACTGTGCCCGCTGGTGGCCGCACGGCCGTTCTCACAAAGTTCAGCCCTGACCCTGGCAACAATGAAGAGAGCGACGGCCGTTCCTGAAACGCCCGCAGCGCTGCCATCATCACCGCCACCCATTATACTTCTCGCCGGTCTCTGACATTTAGGCAAGACCTGTTATAATCAAAAAACAGAGATAAATTATAAAAAATAGGCGCACCATGAAAACACCCCAACAAATTGACCTGGCGCTGGAGCGAATACTGCCTCGCGTCACCAAACCCGGCCGTTACACGGGCGGCGAATACAACCAGATCAGCAAAGATTGGGCCGAGATTGATTACAAAGTCGTCCTGGCCTTCCCCGATATTTACGACCTGGGCATGTCCAACCTGGGCTTGATGATCTTCTACGACATCATCAACAAACACCGCAATCTGCTGGCCGAGCGCGTTTATTCTCCCTGGACCGACATGGAAGCCCTGATGCGCCAACGCGGCGTGCCGCTCTACGCTCTGGAAAGCAAACACGCCATCCGCGACTTCGACATGCTGGCGATTACCCTGCCCTATGAGCAGTTGTTCACCAACGCCCTCAACATGTTAGACCTGGCCGGGATGCCCATCCGCAGCGAAGAACGCGATGCCAGCTTCCCGCTGGTGATTGCCGGCGGCCACGCCTGTTACAACCCGGAACCGATGGCCCCCTTCATAGACGTGTTTGTCATTGGCGAAGGCGAAGAGGCCATTCTGAAAATCATCGGCGTGATGCGCGCTGCCCGCCACCTGGACCGCGAGACCCAACTGCGTTACGTGGCGCAAATTGAAGGCTGCTACGTGCCCCGTTTTTATGACGTGGCCTACCACGCCAACGGCGCGGTGCAGGCCATTACGCCCAACGTGCCCGAAGCGCCGCCCAAAGTGCTGAAAACTATCGTGCCGGTGCTGCCGCCGCCGGTGACCAATTTCATCATCCCCTTTGTGGAACTGGTCCACAACCGCGCCCCCATCGAAATTATGCGCGGCTGCACGCGCGGCTGCCGCTTCTGCCACGCCGGCATGGTCACACGCCCGGTGCGCGAACGGCCGGTAGCCGAAATTTTGCAGGCAATGGAAGACATCCTGGAATCCACCGGCTACGAAGAAATCGCCCTGCTGTCCCTCTCCTCCAGCGACTATACCCACGTGCTGGAACTGTCGGAGGAGATCGGTCGGCGCTATGGGCAGATGGGCCTGACGATTTCGCTGCCCTCGCTGCGCATTGAGACCGTCTCCACGCAGCTCATGGACAACCTGGGTGATAACCGGCGCGGCGGTTTTACGTTGGCCCCGGAAGCGGCCACCGAAAAGATGCGCAATACCATCAACAAATACGTCGCCCACGCCGACCTGCTGGAGACAGCCCGCGAAATCTACCGGCGTGACTGGCGTACCATCAAACTCTACTTCATGATCGGCCATCCGATGGAGGAGCTAGAGGATGTGCAGGCGATCATTGACCTGTCTAAAGCGGTGCTGGCTGAGGGGCGGCGCTTCCACGGCAACAAGGCCAGCGTCAACGTCGGCGTCAGCACCTTTATCCCCAAGCCCCACACCCCTTTTCAGTGGGAACCGATGGATGACACGGACAAAATCTACGAAAAGTTGAACCTGCTCAAGAGCCAGATACGTGGCAACGGCCTGCGCCTGCGTTGGAACAATCCGCGTGAATCGTTGTTTGAGGGCTTTCTTTCGCGTGGCGACCGGCGGGTGGCCGAAGTGGTGGCCCGCGCCTGGCAGAATGGGGCCAAATTTGACGCCTGGGGTGAGCATTTTAAGGAGGCCACCTGGCTGGAAGCGTTTGCCGCCGAGGGGTTGGATCCCTATTTCTTTACCCATCGCCAACGGGCGATTGACGAATTTTTCCCCTGGGAGCATATTGATATTGCCGTGACGAAAAAGTTCCTGACGCAAGATTATTGGCTGAGTCAGGCGCAGGAGACGCGGGTGGACTGCCGTAACCACTGCTTTGCTTGCGGCATTTTGCCCAAGTTGAAGGAGTTAAGGCGAGAAACGGCCGTAGATGCCTGGGAATGCCCGCCTGTGCCAGCACGGAAACAGCACCTCCCGCTGCCAGAGAAAATTCTGACGGTGGACAGCATCCCGCTCAGGATTTTGTAAGGATTCCGTAATCCGTAATCCGTGTTCCGTATTTTGTGGGTGCTGCCTCTGGCAAATGCCAGGCGCAGACGCCGCCAGTTGGCGGTATGTTTCGTCGGCACAACTGCGACGCGCCGACCCTTCCAGCCCATGCGGCAGCAAGGCAATGGGCGCAAACGGTTTCAGCCCCAAAAGGTCTGCTTACTTCAGCTTTGTCATCCTCGGCAGCACATAAATGGCCGACAGACCGGCCACCAGGTGCATGACCATCAGGGTGATGACGCCGGCCGGGGTGGCGCCGGGCATAAAGTCGCTGGTCAACATGCCGATGTCGGGCAGCATAGACAAAACCAGGACTGCCCAGGCAATGCGCTGGAAAGTGCGAATGGGGTGTTTGGCTGTGCGCGCCAGGATCAGGTAAACGATGATGCCACCCAAAACACCGACAATGGTAAAGATGGTGTAGCGGATCGTGTCCAGCGGCAGAAATCCAGCCGGAATGGGGAAGATGGCTTTTGCCAGAAAGCCAACAATCAGGTTGCCCACAACGGCCACAATTAGGGTGATCAAGCTGCCGACCAGCAGTCGGCTGTTGTCTATGCCTTTGGGATTTGCTGTTAAACTCATGGTAAAACTCCTTTTGATTTGAGATTTTTGATTTCGGAATACGGGCTTACGGGTTACGGATAATGGCTGAGGAATTCAACGGCAAACGGCCGTAACTCCCCCGCCGCAATGGCTGCCCGAATTTGTCGCATCAATTCCAGTAGAAAATGTAAATTATGAGTGGTCAGCAAAATGTGGCCCAGAATTTCGTCTGCCTTCACCAGGTGGCGCAGGTAGGCGCGGCTGAAGTGGGTGCAGGTGTAACAGGCACAGTCGGCCGCCAGCGGGCCGGGGTCGGCGGTGTATTGGGCGTTGCGTAGATTCAGACGGCCGCCCTTCACCAGCGCCGAACCGTTGCGCGCCAGGCGGGTGGGCAGCACGCAGTCAAAAATATCCACGCCGCGCAAAACGCCGTTCACCACATCCTCTGGCGCGCCCACGCCCATCAGGTAGCGCGGTTTGTTGGCCGGCAAGATGGGATGCAGCACGTCCAGCATGGCGGCCATCTCCGTCTTCGTCTCGCCCACAGCCAGCCCGCCAATGGCGTAACCTGGCAGGTCCAGATCTACCATGAAACGGGCGCTGTCGGCGCGTAAATCGGCAAACACGCCGCCCTGCACGATGCCAAAGAGGGCCTGATCTGGCCGGGTTTTAGCCGCCAGACAGCGTTCCAGCCAGGGGTGGGTGCGCGTGAGCGATTGTTCCACATAGGCGCGGTCGTTGGGCGGCGGGCATTCGTCGAACGCCATGATGATGTCGGCGCCCAGGTTTTCCTGGATGGCGATGCTGCGTTCAGGGGTGAAGCGGTGGTAGGAACCGTCAATGTGCGATTGGAAGGTCACGCCGTCGGCGTCTATCTTGCGGCTGTCGCTGAGGCTGAACACCTGGAAGCCGCCGCTGTCGGTGAGGATGGGGCCGTGCCAGCCCATGAAATGGTGCAGCCCACCCAGGTCGCGGATCAGTTCGTCGCCGGGGCGCAGGTAGAGATGGTAGGTGTTGCTCAGGAGCAGGGTGGCGCCCAGGTGTTGCAAGTCGCTGGGTTTCATGGCCTTCACGGTGGCCGCTGTGCCGACAGGGGCAAATACAGGCGTTTGCAGGCTGCCGTGTGGGGTGTGGAAACGGCCGTTCCTGCCCCCACTCTGTGGATCAATTGCGTCAATGTCGAATTCAAACATAGCTGCGAATTATAGCGCAGGCCAGCCGGAAAGGAACTTTTTGTGGCATACAGCGTATTAGTGGCATGAACAAGCGGAACAAAAACGACATCCCCGAACTGTAGCCTACAGCACAGCGTAGGGAACGTAGAAGATGTATCGTTGTTTCATACGCCTTGCGACCAGACCAGCCGCCTATTTTCGGCGATACTACCTTTACTGACACGGAACGGCAGCAGAAAACAGACTTTTAGGAGAGAACCATGATCGCTCAACCATTCAACAACCAATCGCTGTATGAAACGAAAGAATCGGGGCGTGGGGTAACGGCCGTAGCCATCACTATCGGTCTGCTGTTGGGCGGCATGTTTAACTTTTTGTGGTCCGGGCTGCCCTGGCTGGTGGCGCTGGCGATGTGGCCGCTGGGCGTTGCCGTTGGCCTGATTATTACCGCGTTGGCCTACCAGCGTTGGCGCGGCGAAGCGCAGTGGGGTCTGGCCCTGGCCGGGCAAGGCATTGGCGTTTTGGCCGTCGGACTCATCTTTGTCGCCTCTATGGGCTGACCGTCCCATTTTCCCTTTACCTTCTGGCGGCGCTGTCTGGACTCAGACAGCGCCGTTTTTTGTCTGTCCACCGCCGCCTCATAACCAATAAACCAATCGCCTCATTTCTTAAAGAATCCCAACACTTACCTCCGATTCATTGCCTGACTTTTGAGTTAAACTACAATAATGATGGCTGTTTAGAATAAATCCCAAACAGCCAGATGTTAGATTCTGGAAGAGGACATAACTTTTGCCCAAGCAGTTGAGACAAATAACCCGGCTTCGTGATCATCTAGAAATTACATGGCCCAGATTGGACCAATCTCCAAGATTGGTCCAATCTAAACTTAGGCGATTACTTGGCGTGGGTCTACTATTGTTTTTGTTGGTTGGCTGTGGGGCGCTAGACGCCCCAGAACGGCTGCCGCTGCCTACGCCCGTGGCCACAGCCCGGCCATTTACCGCCAACCCGGAAGCAACTGGGGAAATGATTCTGGACCCCATTAGCGACCTGGCGCCCAGGACGGATCCCACCATTGCTGCCCTGGTAGAACAGGTATCGCAGCAGCAGTTGATGGGCTACGTGCAGCGCATGGAAGGGTTTGGCAATCGCAGCGCGTTTGGCGATACAGAATCGGAAAATTGGGGGATCGGGGCGACGCGGCGCTGGCTTTTTGATGAATTTTCACGGGTGGGCAACGGCCGTCTCCAGGTCCGTTATGATGATTTTACCCTCAACTATGGCAGCTATTCTGTGCCCCAAAGCAACGTGGTGGCCGAACTGCCTGGCAACGGCCGCAGCAACGGCGTCATCATCCTCATGGCCCATTATGACAACCGCGCACCGGATATTTTTGACGGCCGCAGCCTCGCTCCTGGCGCCAACGACAACGGTTCTGGCATTGCCCTGCTGCTGGAATCGGCCCGCCTGTTAAGCTCGCAGCAGTGGAACCAGACGATCATCTTCCTGGCAACCTCCGCCGAAGAAGCAGAAACCATCGGCGCGCGCCATTTCGCTCAAGATGCTTACCTGAACAACATGAACATCCTGGCGGCCATCAACTATGACGGCATTGGCGGCCGTAAAGGCATCCCGCAGTTGGTCCGTGTGTTTGCGCCGGGTCTGGCTTATTCCCCCTCCGGGCAGTTGGCCCGCTATTATGATTACATTGGTGGGCTGTACGTGCCTACTTTCCCCACAGAGGTGCTAGATGCTTTAGACCGCGAAGGGCGCTGGGGCGATCAGCGCGAATTTGTGGCTTTAGGCATACCATCTATCCGCGTGATTGAATCGGTGGAAGATCCGGACATGCTGAATTCGGTGCGCGACACCTGGGACCGGATTGATTACGCCTATTTGCAGCGGGTGGTGCAGCTAAACGTGGCGGTGGCGGCGACGCTGGCCGGCGCGCCGATGCAGCCGCCGGCCCCGGTGGTCAATACAACGGATGCGTTGGGCATGTACCAACTGCGCTGGCCGGTGGCCGAGGGGGTGGCCGGCTATGCCATTTCTTTCCGGCCATTGGAGGTATCTTCCCACCAGGCGTTTCGTTTGGTGAAGGCGCAGCAGGCGGGCAATGTGGCCCTGACCGGTTTTGACCCGGCCGCCAACTACGTGGTGAGTCTGGCGGCGATGGATGAAAACGGCCGTCTCAGCTATTTTTCGCCCGAAATTGTCGTTGGGCCGGATGCGATGGCTTTCAGTCAATAGGTTCTCTAATTTTCATCCGGCGGTCCGCCGCCGCCACATGGATAAATTTGGCCGACTTCATGAAACGCAACGAACAATCGCCTGGGGGAACGTTACCTTCTTCAGAACGCGAAGCCCAGATGCTGCGGGCTTTAAACGCGGCCGTGGCTTCTTTGCAGAAGGCGGCGTATTCGGAAACGGCCGTCTACGATGCTTTTGGCGCTCAATTGCAAAACCTGGGTTTGCACGGCGCGATTTCCATGTTGAGCGAGGAGCGGACGCAACTGGTTGTGAAGGCTCTGGTTATCCCCAAAAATTTGCACAAAACATTGCGGGCGGTCGAGAAATTGCTCGGCGTAAAAGGCGTTGGCTACCGATATTCACGGGCGACGGCCGTTATTGACCAACACGTCATCGCCACCGGCGAAAGCCTGTTCCTGGCTAATAACACGACTTTTGCAGTGACATAATGTTTTGATAGCACCTTTACAAACGAATACGCCATAGAGCACAATACCAGGGGAAGGATGAATAGCGCAATTTACTACGCAGGAGGTGTTGAACTATGGTTCCCCTGGTTGAATTTCCACGATTGGTTGATCACTATGCACACATTTCAGTTCGGTCTTTTCGGCCGATGCCTTCATCAGTTCAAGCGGTACATCAGCGGTTTGATTGTTTCCGAAAACAAAACTGTTGAGGAATCAACCGATTGTTTGTCCATGAAAGCCGTAACCAAAGCTCGCTCAACCGTCTACTAACGGAAAGCCCTTTTTCGCTCGACGAACTCAATCGTTGTCGCTTAGCTGTCAGAGCAGCCTACCGGGTACAGCCTTGAAAAAGACGGGGTGTTGAGTTTTGACGATACGTTACTCACCCACTGGACACCACTTTGACAAGATCGCCATCTTGTATGACCAGTGCAAAGTGTTGGGTCTGGGCGCACAACCTGGTGACGTTGCATTACAGCGATGACCAAACTGACTACCCTATATTCTTTGGGCTGTGGCAACCGGCTGACCTGGTCAAGATTGAAGCAGGGTTACGCGCAGCGAACATCAAGTTGAAGAAGCAAGCTGGAGCTGAAGAAAGCGATCCAACCAAGTGGCGCAGTATTTGCTAGGCGGGCGACGAAATGTCAAAAACCGGGCGTAGCTGACCTGTATGACAGCAAGTTGCGCATGGCTGAGCAGCAGTGCCAGCAATGGCTGGCACAGTTCCTGACTTCGCCGCCTATCGCTTTTGATAGTTGGTCACACAACCCAGCTTCTGCCGCTTTCTTGATGAGAAAGGCTTTCTTTTGGGCGCCTTGGGCGGGCGGTGAAGTGGCGCTGGCAACAGGTCGGGAACGATTAGACAAGTTTGCCCAGCGCCTCAAGGCGGAACATCTTGCGGCCATAAAAGCCGGTCAAACTCCTGCGTTTCAAACGACGACCATCACCTTTAAGGGAACAACCGAGACTTACTATACCTACTGCCGTACGCATCGGCTGCACAACTTGGCAAGTCCGTCTCGTCATCAGCTATCGTCGGGCTGACCTATCCGACAATCCAGTATTTCTTATCAGTAACCGCTTGCACTGGCAGGCCAACACGCATTTATCGCCATCGTTGGCTCGTTCAAGTGTATCATGAAGAAGGTAAAGCCGAAGGGCTGAACCATATCAGCTACGGGATTTCGCGGCTATTGAACGACTCGCCCTGGTCGCCGTGGTGTACAGCTTACTGCGTGCCGCCCAACAGGATACAGACCTGCAACAGCGCTTCAACGTGAACCGAGCTAGACCTCGACGGCAGCGTTCCTTTTGGACGAGCACTGCCCAATCTGGAGCCTCGCTTTGTTTATTACGGCGGGGCTGGCCAGGGCATCTTTGCAAGAAATCATGACGCGTGCGAGCTGTCTGCCCGCGTTGACCTGAGCCTTTTCAGTCCTGGTTGTGATGCTGTCCAGCCACTGATAAGCTGAGATACTGGTTTGTTGCCACAGCCCGGACAGAGGTTGACAGGATGGGCGTTTTTTTGCTGTTTGGCGTATTAGTTTTTAAGGTGCAAAAGTCGTGTAATAACTCACAAAAACTGGAGCAGGTTTTCCCCGACACGGGCTTTGTGCGGCGTCAGGCCATACGCGGGTTCGCCAACCTGCCGGCCATTGTGGCTCCCATCACGCTGGTGGGTGAAAATACCGGCGTGTTGTATATGGCCGACGCCCTGATGCGACCTGAAGATGTGCCGATCATCGCCGCGTTTGCCAACCAGATTTCCCTGGCCTTGCAAGAGGCGCACCTGTTTCAAGCTCTGCGGCACACCGAAGACCAATACCGCCGCCTGTTTGAAACGGCCAATGACGCCATTCTGGTGGTAGACGCGGCCAGTTTGCACATCTTTTCGGCCAATCCCAAAGCGACCATGATGACTGGCTACAGCGAGGCGGCGCTGCTAGGGATGACCATTGACACGCTCATCCCGCCAGCCAACGCGCCCAGTGTGCTGGCTTTCGCCGCCGCCACGCAGGAACAAAAAACCATTGTCGCCGAATCCACGCTGGTCCGGGCCAATGGGCAAACATTGTTAGTGCAGGTTTCGGCGACGTCGTTTGAGTTGAACGGCCGTCTGCTGCTGCATGGTTTCATCAAAGACATCACCGAACAAAAGCGAAGCGAAGCCTTGCAAACGGCCGTTTACCAGATTGCCACCATCACCAACTCAGACATCAGCCTGGAGGCTCTGTATGCTTCGATTCACCGGGTAGTAGGCCAGTTTTTGGATGCCCGCAATTTTTACATTGCCCTATACGACGAGTCGGCCGACCTGCTGATGCTGCCTTATTTTGTGGACGAGCGGGATACGTATGACGGCCGTCCATACAAAGCGGGTCGCGGCCTCACCGAATCGGTCATTCATTCCGGCCAACCCCTTCTCATTGACGAAGAGGGCCACCGGCAGCTCATTCAGCAAAACAGGGTGGACGAAGTTGGGCCGATGGCCAAAATCTGGTTAGGCGCACCGTTAACAACCAAAGCCGAAACCTTTGGCGCCATCGTGGTGCAAAACTATCAGGATCGCCATGCCTACGCCGAGCCGGAAAAACAATTCCTGGCCTACGTATCCGGCCAGATTGGCACGGCTATCGCCAGCAAGCGCGCCGAGTTGGCGCTGAAACAACTTGCCGCTGAACTAGAAAAGCAGGTTCACATGATGGACGTGGTTCTTTCTACCACGCCTGATTTTTTCATGATTTATGAGATAGACGGCCGTATCCGTTATGCCAGTCCAGGCGCGTTGGCCGGGATGGGATTGTCCACTGCCGAAGTTGTCGGCAAAGATTGGTCACAACTGCCATTACCAAACGTGCCCGTCGCCCAATTCATAGCCGATTTCCAGGAAGTTATCGGCAGCGGCAGCCCACTGCACAGCGAAACTTCTGTTCAGATAGACGGCCAGACACATTACTACGAATACGATCTTTACCCCGTGCGTGACCCAAACAACGTTGTCACCGCCGTCGTCTCCACATCCCGCGACTTTACCGAGCGCAAACAAGCCGAAGAAGCCCTGCACCACACCCAAAAAATTGAAAGCCTGGGCATCATGGCCGGCGGCGTCGCCCATGACTTTAACAACCTGCTGGTGGCGATCATGGGGCAGACCTCTTTGGCGCTCAATAAAATGCAGCCGGCCGATCCTGCCTACCGCCATATCGAAAAAGCAGTTAATGCGGCCGAGAAGGCCGCCGACCTCACCCAACAACTGTTGGCCTATTCTGGTAAGGGGCAGTTTACATTTCAGCCGCTCCGACTAGATACCATTATTCGTGAAAACCAACATTTGCTGGAAGTGATTATCCCGCACAACGTGCGCCTGGAAGCGGCATTGAGCGATGATTTGCCGCTCATTGAAGCCGACCCCGGACAAATTCAGCAAGTGGTCATGAACCTGATCCTTAACGCTGCCGAAGCAATGGAAGGTCGCCCCGGCGTTATCCACTTGCGCGCCGCGGCCCAAACCATCCGCCAGGAGGATACAGGCTACTGGCAGCAAACCAAACAGCAGCTAAAACCGGGCGATTATGTGTTGTTGCAGATCAGCGACAATGGCTGTGGCATGAGTCCTGAAACCCTGGACCGGATATTTGATCCGTTTTTTACGACCAAATTTACCGGCCGCGGCCTGGGGTTGGCGGCCGTTTTGGGCATTATGCGTGGACACAAAGGTGGCCTATGCGTCACCAGCCAGCCGGAACAAGGCACGACGTTTGATCTACTGTTTCCGGTGGCCCAGGTTTCCGCTGCCGCTGCCCCAGATGGGTCGCTGACGCAGTTAGCAGCTACGGCCGTTATCCTGGTCATAGACGACGACGCCTCGGTGCGCGAAGCCATCCACGACATCCTGGACATGCAAGCCATACACGTTCTGTTAGCCGACAACGGCCGTGCCGGAATCCAACTGTATCAACAACATGCCCACGCCATAGACCTGGTCATGTTGGATTGGTTCATGCCCGATATGAACGGGGCAGAAACCTTACAAATTCTGCAACAAATCAACCCCCATGTGCGTGTCCTCATGTCTTCCGGTTACAGTGAATCAGAAACCATTGAACAGCTAAAGAACCCCGGTGCGGTCGGCTTCCTACAAAAACCCTATACCCTCCCCCAACTTCTCAAGGAAATCAACCGCCACCTGACCTGAAATGCCCGGCTTGTTCCGTTTCATAGACGACAGTGATCAATCGCCAATCGTCATGCGTCATTGCCGCCTAGAATTGCGGCAACTGCCAATTGCCCAAGTCATTGACAAGCCTTCTCGCCTTTGATACCATTCCGCCCAGTTCTGTGGATAGTCCACCTTCTTCTGTGGGAAACTGCCGCAGCATGTGGATAAACCGCAAATGCGCTTGACAATCGAATAACCAAATCACCTATACTTCTTATCCAGAGAGGCAGAGGGACCGGCCCGATGAAGCCTCGGCAACCTACGCGCTGCAAACGATTTGCAGCCGGTAATGGTGCCAATTCCGGCAGATGTGATTCCCCGTGGGGGAATCTTCTGGAAGATGAGAGTTAGCGTTACGCTTGCGACGCCTCTTTTTATCTTCCAAAAGAGGCGTTTTTGTTTGCCCGGAACAAACTTGCGATCAATCGTCAATCCGAAATCCGAAATCCAAAATTGGAGTAACCCCATGACCCTTGTAATGAAATTCGGCGGAACCTCGGTCGGCAGCGCCCAGGCCATGCGCGAAACGGCCGTTCTTATCCTCAACGCCCACAAAGAGTGGGGCCAGGTCGTCGTGGTGGCCTCGGCTATGGGCAGCAAGCCGGTTAAAGTGACCGACCTGCTGTTAAACGGCGCGTATACCGCCCTCGCCGGTGATACCGAAACGTACCAGACTGCGGCCCATACCCTGCGCCAGGTCCATTACGAAGCCATAGATGGTTTGCTGGCCCCTGAAGGCGAACGGCAAAAAGTGCTGGCCGAAAACAACAAATTCATCGAACGCTATACCGCCTTATGCCAGGCGGTGCTGGCCCTGGGCGAACTGACGCCTCGCGCCCTGGACGCCATCGGCGGCATGGGTGAGCAGATGAGTGTGCGCATTTTGGCCGCCTATCTGCGCCAGATCGGCCACCCGGCTGCGGCCATAGACGCCACCGAACTGATCGTCACCGACGACAACTTTCAGGCGGCCACGCCCCTGCCAGATTTGACCGATGAGAAGACGCGAGAACGGTTACGGCCGTTACTCACCCAGGGCATCATCCCCATCGTCACCGGCTTCATCGCCGCCAACCAGGCCGGCGTCACCACCACCCTCGGCCGTGGCGGCTCAGACTTCAGCGCCGCCCTGCTGGGCCAATCTTTGCACGCTGACGAAGTGTGGATTTGGACCGACGTGGATGGGGTGATGACTGCCGATCCACGCCTGGTTAAATCCGCCCGCTCTATCCCCACCCTCAGCTACCGCGAAGTGTCCGAACTGGCTTTTTTTGGCGCCAAAGTGCTGCACCCCAAAACCATGCGCCCCTGCATCGAAAACAACATCCCGCTGCGCATCAAAAACACCTTCAACCCCACCCATCCCGGGACCGTCATCGTGCCCGACACGGCCAACGGCAACGGCGGTGTGAAAGCGGTGACGGCCATAGACAACCTCAGCCTGATCACCGTGGAAGGCAAAGGCATGATAGGCGTACCGGGCATTGCCGCCCGCACCTTTGGCGCGGTTGCCAGAGCGCAGGTCAGCGTGCTGCTCATCAGCCAGGCTTCCTCGGAGCAGTCCATTTGCTTCGCCACGCCCGACGACCTGGCCGAAACAGTGATCGGCAGCCTGAACGCCGAATTTGACGATGAAATTCAGCGTCGGGACATTGACCGCATTTGGGGCCAACACACTGTCTCTATTGTAACCGTGGTGGGGGCCGGGATGCGCGGCACGCCGGGCATTGCCGGGCGCGTTTTCACGGCGTTGGGGCAGCACGCCGTCAACATCATCGCCATCGCCCAGGGTTCTTCGGAATGCAGTATTAGTCTGGTGGTGGATGGGCAGGATGCAGCCGCGGCCGTGCGCTATATCCACGACCTGATCGTAGCCTGAATGAAGAGCTGACAGGTTGCCGGCATGAGTTTGTGTAATTGATGACAATCAGGTAAAACACCGCCCGCTGATTGGCTGATCAGCGGGTGTTTTTATGATTGATTCTGGGAGTGCAGGCGATGGACAGGAACGCCCGCCGGCCCATTTTGCAGGGTAATTGGATGAGCAAAACGTTGTGTGAATTGGATAAGCTGCTAAAAAAAGAGTTTGCCGCTTACGCGGCGTTGGTGGACAGGCCCAATGTTGTCTGCCAGAAATGTGGGCGGGCGGCCAACGACAAAAAGAACGTGTGTGAACCGAGGAAAATTAAGCGGGAAGGGTAATATGGATCGAAAAACAGGTACGGCCGTTGGGGCCGTTCTCGCCACACTCATCGGCGGCCGGCTGCTGCAAAAACGGCTGAACAAACCGCCAGAAACAGTCTTGCCCGGCGGCTACGCCCTGATCACCGGTGCGTCCAGCGGTATTGGCGCGGCCTTTGCCCGGCGGTTGGCCCAGGCAGGCTATAACCTGGTCCTGGTGGCCCGCCGCGAAGCAAAATTGGCTGCCCTGGCCGACGAACTGATACGCGACTACGCTATCGCCGCCGAAGTATTGGCGGCCGATTTGTCCCAGATGGCCGATGTGGCCCGCGTGGAGCAGCACATCGCCAACCTCGACCTCGCCTTCCTGGTGAACAACGCCGGGTTTGGCACCAATCGTGGCTCGCTGCTGGCGTCCGACCTGGATGAGCAGATGAATATGCTGAACCTGCACGTCCAGGCGACCATGCGCCTGTGCCGCGCCGCCCTGCCCGGCATGACAGCGCACGGCCGTGGCGCCATCATCAACGTTTCCTCCATCGCCGCCTTTTTCCCTTCGCCGGGCGACACCAACTATGCCGCGTCCAAAGCGTACATGAACACCTTCTCGCAGGCGCTCCAGGCGGAAGTGGCCGGGCAGGGCATCCGCGTGCAGGCGTTGTGCCCCGGCTTCACCCACACCGAATTTCACGATACCTCGGCTATGACCGGCTTCCAAAAAAGCCGCGTCCCAGCCAGGATGTGGATGACGGCCGAACAGGTAGTAGACGAATCGCTGCGCTGCCTGGGACGCCACCAGGTTATCTGCGTGCCCGGCCGGACCAATCAACTGCTGGTTCTGGGGGCGCAAAATGGATTGGCCGGCGTGGTCTTGCGCGCCGCCCGCCGCCTGCGCCATCGCGGAAGATGAGCCGTAAGCCGTTGGCTATAAGCTGTAGCTCTTGACTATCAACTACCAACTACCAACTAAAGGAAACTTTATGAGCATCATCGAAGCGATTTTTTTGGGCATTTTACAAGGGGCGACGGAGTTTTTGCCCATTTCCAGTTCGGGGCATTTGGTGTTGATCCCGGTTATATTTGCGATAACACCGCCGGACCTGCCGTTGATTGGGTTGGTGCATTTGGGTACGCTGGTGGCGGTGTTGATCTATTTTCGGCGTGATTTGTGGCAGATTGTCACGGCCGTGCTGCGCGGCCTGGCCCAGCGCCAACCATTGGGCACAACCGAAGCGCGTTTGGGCTGGTTTATTGTGGCGGGCAGTGTCCCGGCGGCGCTGGCCGGCTTTTTGTTGGCAGACTTTTTTGACAGCGTGTTTGGGCAGCCGAACTGGGCAGCGTTTTTTTTGCTGGTAACGGCCGTTCTCCTTGTCATCGGTGAGCGCGTGATTTCCGGTAAAAAAACCTTCGCTACCATGACCTGGCTGGACGCCATCATTATCGGCCTGTTCCAGATGGTGGCGTTATTTCCCGGCGTTTCGCGCAGCGGCAGCACCATCGTTGGCGGGCTGCTGCGCGGGTTTGATCGGCCTACGGCGGCGCGTTACAGCTTTCTGCTTGGCGTGCCGGTCATCCTGGGCGCAGGGCTGCTGTCCTTGCTGGATATTGTGACGGCCGAGGTGATGGTGTATTCGACGGCCGTTTATCTGGCCGCTTTCCTGGCTGCCGCCATCTCCGGCTATGCCTGCATCGCCTTTTTGCTCAACTGGCTGCGCAGCCACAGCCTCTACATCTTCGCCGCCTACACTGCTCTGCTCGGCGGCGGCTACCTGCTCTTTTCCCTGTTGGGAGGATAGATACACGGATAAAAGGGATTGGACGGATTCTCACGGAGGATTTTAAATTTATCCGCGAAAATCCGTCCAATCCGTGTACCAATCTTTATCAAGAGGTAACGGCCGTTACCATTTCCGGGTAATCCTCCCGTTCAGCCATCAGCGGATCCAGGCCAAACAGCGTCAGCAGTTCGGTGATCAGCCCCGCCTTGCGCGCGGCGTCGGTGCGCGACCAGGTGCGCGACTTGATTTCCAGAAAATATCCCGGCAGCTGCGGCTGCGTCAGTTTGTCCAGGTTGATGGCAAAATCGGTCTCGCGGTAGACCACCCGCCAGCGCAGCCGGTCTTTGTTCACCGCCACCTGGCGCGCCGGGGCGAAGTATTCGCTGTAAAAACGCAAACTGCGGTCGGCGCTCGCCAGAAAGCGAGAGCGTGATAGCATGACCGAATTCTGAATTTCGGCCCGATGTTCCTCGCCGATCAGCGTCAGGCGCGAACGCACCTGGTACGTTTCGCCGTTGTCGCCCACAAATTCATCTTCGCGATAACGCAGCCGCGCCGCGTCCGGGTCGCCATCTTCGAAGATGAAATAGGTGTCATATTCGCGGTAGTGAGAACGCTTGGTAATTTCAAGCTGGTTGCCCGCCAGCACGCGCAGCACGTTTTTCTTGTCGCTGATCGGCACTTTCACCTGAATCTCAAAACTTTCTTGCCGCTCCACGCCGGCCAGCAGCACCAATTTGTTGTACGGGCTGGCTTCGCGCTCCAGCACAAAGGCGTCAATCGCCGCGGCTACCTGGGTGGCGGCGGCCAGGGCGGCCGGTTCGTCAATGGTTAACAGGGCGCGGCTGCGCATCAGCCAACGGCCGTTACACATCACATCCGCCACGTCCGAACTCTTGGCCGCGTAAATCAGACGCGAATACACCGCGTCGGCCTGGTTGTTGAACTGCGGCTGATTATGCACCCCGTCCATCTCCACGATGGCTAAATCGGCCCGTTTGCCCGCTTCCAGGCTGCCCGTTTTGTCGGCCATGTGCAGCGCCCGCGCCCCGCCGATGGTCGCCAATTCCAATGCCTGCCGCGCCGGTAACACTGTGGGGTCGTTGCTTTTGGTTTTTGCCAGCAGCGCCGCCAGACGTACTTCCTCGAACATATCCAGGTCATTGTTGCTGGCCGGGCCGTCGGTCCCTACGCCTACATTTAGTCCCATCGCGAGCATTTGCCCCACGGCGGCGATGCCGCTGGCGAGTTTCAGGTTGCTGGTGGGGCAGTGGGCCACGCCGGCGCCCGCTTCCTTCAGGGCGAACATTTCGCTTTCATCCAGATGGACGCAGTGGGCGGCCAATAGTTTGGTTTCCAGCAGGCCGTTTTTGCCGATCCAGTTGACCACCGGCATGTGGTTTTGTTCCAGTGAATTTTGCGCTTCCAGCGCGGTTTCGCTGACGTGCGTGTGCAGGGGCACGTCGTAGGCGCGGGCCAGGTCGGCGCAGGCGCGGTTCATTTCCGGCGTGCCGGTGTACCAGGCGTGGGGGGCGACGGCCGGTTGAATCAGGGTGTGGCCGTTCCATTTTTCGATGAAGCGGCGGCAGAGGACCAGGGCGTCTTCGTAGGTGGCGGCGTCGGGGGCGGGGAAGATGAGAACCGTCTGGCCCAAAAGAGCGCGCATCCCGATGACGGCCGTTGCCGCGGCAATCTCATCCTCAAAATAATACATGTCGGCAAACGCGGTGATACCAGAGCGGATCATCTCGGCGCAGGCGATTTGTGTGCCCAGCCGCACAAATTCCGGCGTCACAAACTGGCGCTCCAGGGGCATCAGGTAGCCCAACCAGACATCCAGGCGTAAATCGTCGTTCAGGCCGCGCAGCAGGGTCATGGGGATGTGGGTGTGGGCGTTGACCAGGCCAGGCATGACGACTTTGCCCTGGCAGTTGATGGTTTCAGCGGCGCTGTAGGTTTGGCTGAGTACGGCAGTTGGCCCCACGGCCACAATCGAATCGCCGGCAATCGCCACCGCGCCATCAGCATAAATCGTATAAGCATCGTCCATCGTGACGACGACGCCACCGGTTAACAAAATATCCACTTGTTGGGACATGGGTTCCTTCCTTTGTGCGAGCGTTGGTTAGCGGGTAATATGCACCGGGATTATACCGATTCCTGTTATAACAGGTAAAATCAGCGCATGACCACAGACCTTACCTTTATCACCAACGAAAATAAGCAAAGCCTGAAAGATAGATTTAATGTCCTCATCAAAGATGCGCGTTTCTTCGCTGCAAGAAGCGGCCAATTCTTTGTACGAGTTCCTGATGAGCAATTGATTTTTTACTGGGGTGAATGGGGGAGGGAAACGGCCGTTTTTTGTTATACTCACAAAGAGTAACTACTAAGGCGCTCTGGAAAGTTTGTTGGTTGGTAGTTACCAAAGATCATAATCGGAAAAGTAGAAATGGATAACCGGATGACAAGCCTATGAGAATGGTTGACATTATTGCCCACAAACGAGACGGCCGTGCGCTGACCACCGCCGAAATCAACTGGTTTATTGACAAGTACACAGCCGGAGACATCCCCGATTACCAGGCGGCGGCCCTGTTGATGGCGATTTATCTGCGCGGCATGAGCCGCCGGGAAACAGTGGACCTGACCCTGGCTATGGCCGAATCCGGCGACAAGCTGGACCTGCACGATGTGGCCCCCTTTGTCATTGACAAACATTCCTCCGGCGGCGTCGGCGATAAAACGACGCTGGTGGTGCAGCCTATCGCCGCCGCCTGCGGCGTGCCGGTGGGCAAAATGAGCGGGCGCGGCCTCGGTTCCAGCGGCGGTACGCTGGACAAAATGGAATCAATCACCGGTTGGTCGTGCAGCATGAGTCTGGCGCAGTTCAAACGCCAACTGGCCGATATTGGCTTGGTGCTGGCCGGGCAAACGGCCATCCTGGCCCCGGCCGATGGCAAGCTCTACGCCCTACGCGACGTCACGGCCACCGTCGCCAGCGCGCCGCTGATCGCCGCTTCCATTATGTCCAAAAAGCTGGCCGCCGGCGCGGACGCGATGGTGCTGGACGTAAAAATGGGCAGCGGCGCGTTTATGACCACGCTGGATTCGGCGCGAGACCTGGCGCGGATCATGGTGGACATCGGCACAGACGCCGGCCGCCAAACCGTCGCCCTGATCTCCGACATGAACCAGCCGCTCGGCGCGGCCATTGGCAATGCCCTGGAGGTGAAAGAGGCCATCGAAACGCTGCAAGGCAACGGCCCGGCCAACTTCTGGGCGCATTGTCTGGATGTGGCCGCCCACATGCTGCTGCTGGCCGGCAAAGCGGACAATCTGGCAGGGGCCAAGGAGCTGGCGCGGTCGGTACGGGACGACGGCCGTGCCCTGCGTAAATTCCGCGCCATGGTAGCCGCCCAGGGGGGCGACGTGGCCCAGGTAGACGATCCGAGCCTGCTGCCACAGGCTAAATTTGTGGCGCCAATTTTGGCTCCTCGCGCCGGCTACATCGCGTCGTTTGATACGGCGGCCATTGGTTGGGCGGCGGTGCATTTGGGCGGCGGCCGTCTGGTGAAAACGGACAAGATCAACTATGCTGTCGGTTTTGTGCTGCCCTGCGCTGTAGGCGACAAGGTGGCCGAGGGCGACGTGTTGGGCATGGTTCACGCCGACGATAGGGCGAAATTAGAACAGGCGCGGCAGGAGGTGTTAACGGCCGTGTCCTGGTCCGACGAACCCGTAACCCGCCTGCCCCACATCTACGAAACCATCACCGCGTAGTTACTATCACTCTAGTACAGCTTTCCGTAAATTCGCATCATGTTTGTAGGGGCGACCCTTGTGGTCGCCCTCTGGGGCAGGCACAAGTCCAGCCCCTACAAACCTGGTCCTGATTTCTGGACAACTGTACTGGTACACCATATCGGGAGGCGCGTATGGATATGAAAATTGCGTTTGCGTTAGGCGGCGGCGGCGGACGGGGGGCGGCCCACATTGGCGTATTGCTGGAATTTGAGCGGTTGGGCCTTCGGCCGGCCCTGATTACCGGAACCAGCATTGGCGGCATGTTGGGCGCGTTATACGCTGCCGGTCTGGACGCCGCTGGTCTGGTGGACTTTTTCCGCCAGCTTCAGGTAGACAAGCTCTATGGCTTGCCTGGCAATTCCTTCTCTCTGACCAACAACAACAAACTGGAAAAGCTGCTGGAACAAACCATCGGCCGTTTGCACTTTAGCGATCTGCAAATTCCGTTGGCGGTGGCTGCCACCGACATTCGCCGCCACAAACTGGTGGTGCTGGATGAAGGCGACCTCATTTCGGCTGTTCTGGCAACGACAGCGCTGCCGATTGTGCTGCCGCCGGTGGAACGCAACGGCCTGATGCTTATTGACGGCGGCCTGATGAACAATGTGCCTTTCGATGTGGCTTATGCGCGCGGCGCAACCCACGTGGTGGCGGTAGACCTGACCAATGCCGCGCCGTACGGCATGAACAGCGAACACATTCCACAGTCCAGCGGCCGTTTCTCGCGTATTTTAAAGATCCCACAACTGTTTGGCACATGGCAGGTGCTAAACGCCGTCATGGACATCGTCACTGAGCAGTCGCTGCAAACGCGGTTGGCTCTGACAGAGCCGGATATACTCATCCAGCCGTTTGTGGATACCATCGGCATTTTGGATTTTCACCGGTTGGAAGATGGGATAGCGGCCGGGGTAACGGCCGTGCAAGAAATAGAAGCCCAACTGCAAATTCTGCTGCCACAGGCAGCCACATGAACACCCTGGGAGCGCAGGCGTCTCGCCTGCCAGGGGCGGGCGGGCGGGGAAGGCGGGGCCGCGCCCCATTTTTAAGGAAGGACGGACGGGACGTCCGCGCTCCCAGTTTCACAGGAGTTTTATGAACGTTTTAGGCATAGACATTGGTGGCAGCGGCATTAAAGGCGCGCTGGTAGATACCGAAAAAGGCAGCCTGATCACCGACCGCCTGCGCATTCCCACGCCGCAGCCCGCCAAACCCAAACCGACGATCCAGGCGGTACAGGCCATCGTGAAGCATTTTGATTACCAGGGACCCATCGGCGTCGGTTTTCCCGGTGTGGTGGTAGATGGCGTCACCCGCTCCGCCGCCAATCTGCACAGCGCCTGGATTGATTACCCGGCTGCCCGCAACATCGCCCTGGCGACCAAATGCGAGACCACCGTGCGCAACGACGCCGACGCGGCCGGTTACGCGGAAATGTATCATGGCGCAGGACGCGGTGTATCTGGCGTTGTGATGATTTTTACTCTGGGAACCGGCATTGGCAGCTGCATGTTTGTCAACGGTCACATTGTGCCTAATCTGGAACTGGGGCATCTCTTCTTGCGCAACCAGCAAAAGGATGCGGAATTTTTCGCCGCCGACCGCATCCGCGAAGAAAACAGCCTGACCTGGGAAGAGTGGGGCGGGCGGCTTAACGTCTATTTTCAACACATCGAGTTCCTTTTTTCGCCGAATCTGTTCATTATTGGCGGGGGTGTTAGCAAACAGCACAAGAATTTCCTGAAATATATCCAGGTGCGCGCCAAGATGGTTCCGGCTTTGCTGCGTAATGAGGCGGGCATTGTCGGTGCGGCGCTGGCGGCGCTGCCGTAAGCCGTAAGCCATAAACAGAACACGGAACACGGCTTACGCCACAGAAGGTGTACACGATCATGCTCAAGAACAAACCGGGACAACGACTTGCTTATTTGCCTTATGCGGATACAGAGCTGCTGGCGGAGTGCCTGGTGGCTCTGGCGAATGGTGATGGCGGGTTGATTGTGATGGGCGTGGACGATGAGGGACGGCCGTCTGGCACAATTTGGGAAGAAGAGGCGGAAGGGGCGCTGCGTCAGGCTGCCACCATGTGCCGCCCGCCTGTGCCCACCCAATGGCAGCCAGTGGAACAAGGCGCGGAACGGTTGGTGGGCATTTACGTCCCGCGCAGCACAGAACTACACAGCCTGCACGACGGCCGTGTCCTGGTGCGCAGCGGCAGCGACAACCGTCCCTTGTCTGGCGACGAAATTCGCAGCCTGTCTAACAGCAAAAGCTCGGCTGAGTTTGAGACGGAGCCGGTTCCCGGCGCACGGCCGTCTGACCTGGATACGGCCGTTGTGCGCGACTACCTGGATCGGCGCGAAGGGCGCGGCGCTGGCAAAGTCTCATCCACCGACGAGCTGCTGTTTGAGATTGGGGCCATAGACCGCGACGGCAGCCCAACGACGACCGGCATTTTGCTGTTTGGGCGCAACCCCCAGGCCTTTTTTCCGCAGAGCGGTGTGGTGTTTGTGCGCTTTCCGGGCACCGAACCGAGGGGCGAAGATGGGGGGATTGGTTACGGCCGTCGTGACGAAATCGCCGGCCCCATCGCCCGCGTGGTTGAACGCGCCTGGAATGTCATCTTCGAGGAAATGCGCGTCGGCGCGCAAGTCAGCCAGTTAGTGCGGGAAGAACTGACCGAATATCCCCGTTTTGCCGTGCGCGAAGCCCTGGTCAACGCTATCGCCCATCGAGATTACCGCATCAAAGGGCGGCGCATTGAAGTACGCATGTACGCCGACCGGTTGGAAATCATCAGCCCCGGCGGACTGCCCGGCTATATGACCATAGACAATCTGGTTGAAGAGCATTTTTCGCGCAATCCGCGCCTGGTAAACGGGCTGTATCAATGGGGCTATATCGAGGAATTAGGGCTGGGCATAGACCAGATGATCGAGGAAATGGTGCAGGCCGGTCATCCACCGCCGCAGTTCCGGGCCACGCCCCATCTGTTCACCGTTACCTTATCCAACAAGCGCGAGCGCGCCGCCCCGCCCAAGTGGACGCGCAGCATGAACGAGCGACAAACCCGCGCCCTGAACTTCATCCGTGAAAATGGCAGCATTACCAACCGGGAGTACCGCGAATTGTGCCCCGACGTTTCCGCCGAGACACTGCGCCTGGACATGGTAGACCTGGTGGAACGGGGCGTTTTGCTGAAAATTGGCTCAAAAAAGGGTACCTATTACATTTTGAAATGAGGCGAGAACGCCGAGTTTTGTGTCGGTAATCCGGGGTCTCTGATGAATTCGGTGGCTGTCTCTTTCCCAACATATCCCAAATATATCCCAAGTTTGATTTGGGATATATTGGGATAACCCAAGAAGTTCAGAGCAGCGCCGGGAAAACGAGTATAATTCTGGCGGTGGAGGCAATAGGGGTGACGGCCGTAAACCGTAACCGGAACAAGACATCAGGAACGGCCGTTTCTAACGCATAGTTTGTCATGACATTGTCACAACAATTTCTCATCGTGGCTATCTTGCCGCTAACGCTTCTGGGCATGGTGGTTTATTTGTGGGTGCGGGGAAGCAAGCGCCGACACGTGCTGTATCGGTGGACGTTGACGCTGTTGGCGACGGCCGTGTGGGCCAGCAGTATGCTGCGTTTTTACGGTGGGTCCTATTTTCCCCCTATCCTGGTTTTCAATTGGGGCATTGTCGGCTCCTATGCCTTTACCCTGGCGGCGTTTGGCGTATTACTGACGACGCTGCGCTACATGTTTGTTGCCAACCGGCCTGGTAAAGCGGCGCTCGGCGTCAGCGGCTGCCTCTGGTTGGCGGCCGTTGGGCTGGATGCCAACATTTCGCCTGGCGCACTGCCGGCGATATATCTGGGTACACAGACGATCCGCCCCTTTGATATATGGGCGGCCGTGTGGATTGCCAGTTGGGTCATTCCGGTCTTGGCGTCCTGGATGTTTACCCATCAGGTGAACACCACGCTGCCCATTTCCCTGTACCGCAATCAAATTCGGTATTGGCTGTTGGTCCTGGGGTTGTTTGCCATCGGTGGCTGCCTGACTTCTATTCACCAGCCGGGGCAGCCTATCTGGCAAGAAATGGGCGTTCTGGTGGTCATCCTGGCCGCCCTGGTAGGAACCATCAGCCTGACGCATGGGCAGATGCCCGATTTGCAGGTGGCGGCGCGGCAGTTAATCTATCGGCTGTCTGGCACGGTGACGGTTTTTGCCCTGGTTTGGCTGGCATTGACCTTTATTTTGCGCATTGTCACCAATCTACCCGCCACTACCGACCCTAATCTGATATTGATTTTGGCTGCGGCCGTTTTTGCGGCGCTGCTGATGGTGGTGTACCGATTGGTCAATGGTCTGGCCCGCCGCCTGTTTCTGCCTTCTGCTTCGCGGCGCGAGGCGGCGCTGGTGGAATATGCCCAGGCTGTGGGCTATTTCCCGGAACCTGAGCCGTTGGGACATCTGTTTTTGCAGGCGCTGCAAGCCACGCTGGGCGTGGACGAGGCCTGGTTGTTTATGGCCGATGAGGGGCCACAGGGGATATTGGTGTTACGGCCGTTAACCGCCACCCCTCCCATGGAACCAGAATTGGAGACGGCCGATTTTGCCGCCGACAGCCCCTTCACCAGCCACTTGCGCCAGCAGAAAACGCCCCTGATCCAATATGATATGGATGTTTTGGACAAATTCCACCTGCTGCCAACACGAGAAAAGGAACTTCTGGCCCGGTGGCAGCGGGTGTTGTACATGCCGCTGACCAACGGCAGCAACCTGGAAGCGGTGGTGGCCCTCGGCGGCAAGCGTTCCGGCGAACCCTATGATCGTCAAGATTACGCCGAACTATCCACCTTATGCGCTCAGGCCAGCCCGCTGCTGGCGCAGGCGCGGCACATGGAGACGCTGCGGCGTATCAACGAATCCGTTTTGTACGCCAACCAGACGTTGGCGCGACAAAACCGGCACTTGCAAGAGTCTGTCACCCTATACAGCCATTATATTGATTTGGTGTCGCCGGAATTGAGACGGCCGTTCACCACCATTCACAGCAGACTCCTGAAACTGCAAGAAAGCGGTCCGGCAGAACCCATCCCGCAGCCGCTTGTCGCCAGCCTCAGCCAGGAATTTGCCAATTTGCGCCAACCGATAGAAACACTCATCAACCTGGCTGCCCGCGTTCAGTCGCGCCGCGGCTTCGACTTCCAACTGGTCCATCTGCCTGAAATTACCCGGCGGGTGATTCGTAACCTGGATACGATGGCCGAAGCGCGCCGCGTTACCATCGAATTTGAACCAGACCGGAACCTGCCGCTGGTGCTGGGCGACGCCGAACAGTTACAAGAGGCCATCCACAACCTGATCCACAACGCCATCAAATTTAATAAAATCGGCGGCCGTGTCCACCTGAACATGGACATTGACGGCAGTGACCTTTACCTGCAAATCGCCGATACGGGGGTGGGCATTCCCCCCGAACGGATGGAGAGTATCTGGAACGGGCTGACGGCCGTAAACACCAACGGCAGCAGTAAAAAACGGCCCAGTCTTGGCCTGACGCTGGCCCATTTCATTGTGGCCGCTCATGGCGGCCGGGTGCAGGCCAGCAGCCAATATGGCACAGGCAGCACCTTTACCATTTACCTGCCGCTGGTCTTTGCCGAAGAATGATAGACCCTGGCGGTGGTGTTCAGTGTTCAGTGTGTTTTCTTCAGAGGCAGCGCCGACTGAAAACTGGTTACTGAACACTGAACACTACCACTTGCTTTCTGAAACCCATAAGGTTGTTCCCGGAATCCTGTGAATTTTACGACGCCTCTGGCGCTTCTCCTGCTTTTATTAACTCCCTACCTGGTATGGCTTGGCTGGCCCCGGTCGGCGCGGTTTGTCTCGCGCCATTGGCGCGAATGGGTCAGCCTGGGGCTGCGCCTGCTGATTTTTGTCTTGTTGGTGCTGGCGCTGGCCGGTTTGCAGTTGGTGCGCGCCGCCGATGATCTGGCGGTGGTTTTTCTGGTAGACGCTTCCGACTCCATCAGCCCGGCGCAGGCGGCGCAGGCAGAAGCCTTTGTGCGCGACGCCATCACCACGATGGGGCCAAACGACCAGGCGGCGGTGATTGTCTTTGGTTCCAATGCCCTGGTGGAACGGCCGATGAGCGGCCTGGCGGAATTAGGCCCCATTTCCTCTGTGCCGCAGCGCTTGCAGACCGACCTGGCCGAAGCAGTTCGCCTGGGCATGGCGTTGTTTCCGGCGGGACACGGCCGTCGCCTGGTCATCCTGAGCGATGGGGCCACAACCGTGGGCGATGCGGAAGCGGCGGCGAAGCTGGCCGCCGCCGCCGGGGTGCAAATTGATTACGTGCCGCTGCTGCGCGAAGCCGCCACCGCCGAAGCCCTGCTCACCCAGGTGAGTGCGCCTACGCGCATTAGCCAGGGCGAAACCTTTCGCCTGGACGTGACCGCCGAAAGCACGGCCGACATGCCAGCGATGCTGCGGGTGTTGGCCGGCGGCCGTATTGTCTACGAAGAGGCGGTGCAGCTCCGGCGCGGCGTCAATAATTTTGCCGTGCGCCTGCGCGCCGCGGAACAAGAATTCGCCCGTTACCGGGTGCAGCTTACTCCCAGTGAAGACACCTACTTCCAAAACAACGAACTGGCCGCTTTTACCGAAATCACCGGGCCGCCGCGTGTGCTGCTGGTCGCCAACGAAGATTCCCTGGCCAATGATGGCTCACCGCGCCCGGATGAATCGCCCCAGATTAAACTGGCGCTGGAAGCTACCGGCCTGCAAGTAGACCGGGTAACGCCGGCCACGCTGCCCAGCAACCTGGCCGACCTGAGCAGCTACGCCAGCGTGGTGCTGGTAGACGTAAACGCCAAAGATCTGACCACGCGCAAAATGGAAGCCCTGCAAACTTACGTGCGCGATTTAGGCGGTGGTTTGGTGGTGGTGGGCGGGCCAGAAAGTTATGGCATGGGCGGCTATTTTAAAACGCCGCTGGAAGAGGTGCTGCCGGTGGAGATGCAGATCAAAGACCAGGAGCGCTTCCCATCGGTCAGCATTGTGATTGTGATAGACCGCTCTGGCAGCATGAGTATGGAAGAAGGGGGCGTGCAAAAGATTCAACTGGCGGCCGAAGGGGCCGCGCGGGTGGTGGAGCTGCTCAAAGATTTCGACGAGATTACGGTACTGCCGGTGGATACGCAGGTCAGCAATCCGATTGGGCCGCTGTCGGCCAGCGAACGAGAGAGGGCCATCGGCCTGATCCGGCAGATTAGCGCCGGCGGCGGGGGCATTTATGTGCGCACCAGTCTGGAAGCGGCGGCTGAGGCGCTGGCGGGCAGCACCAATCAGGTGAAACACATCATTCTGCTGGCCGATGGGGCGGATTCAGAGCAAAAAGAGGGTGTGCCGGAATTGATTGATGCGCTCACGGCTGATGGAGTGACGATTAGCACAGTGAGCATTGGGCAGGGGCCGGATACGGCGTGGTTGCAGGAGATGGCGCGGCGAGGCAACGGCCGTTTCCATTTCACCGACCGCGCCGCCAACCTGCCGCAAATTTTTACGCAGGAAACGACGGCGATTCAGCGCAGCTACCTGGTTGAAGAGCGATTCTTCCCGGAACTGGTCAGCAGCAGCCCTATTTTGGCGGGCATTACGGCCGTGCCGCCACTGTATGGCTATGTCGGAACCAGTCCCAAATCTACCGCCCAGGTCATTCTGAAAACCCACCTGGACGACCCGCTGCTGGCGGCCTGGCAGTATGGCCTGGGGCGTACCGTGGCCTGGACCTCGGACGCTACCGGGCGCTGGGGCACGGAATGGGTGCAGTGGGCCGGTTTCCCAGCGTTTTGGGCGCAGGCGGTGCGCTGGACGGTTGATCCGGAGCGAGACAGTAATGTGGAGACGGCCGTTGCCTTCGACGGCGCTATGGCTCGCCTGACGGTGGATGCCCGCGCTGATGGCGATTATCTGAACAACGTTACCATGACGGCCAACGTGGTAGACCCGGACGGCGTGGTGAGCAATCTGGTGTTGGAGCAGGTGGCTCCGGGCCAGTACCAGGCAGGGTTTACGCCGACGCAGGATGGCGCCTATTTTATTCGCGTAGACGGCCGTTCGGCGGCTGGCGACAGTGTGGTGGGGCAGACAGGCGGCTGGGTGTTGGGCTATTCGCCGGAGTACCAGCAGTTTGCCGCCCAGCCAGAACGGTTGGCCGCGTTGGCGGTGCTGGGCGGCGGCCAGGACGTGACGGAATTGGGCACGGCCGTGTTTGTCCACAACATCGTCGGCGAAGCGACCACGCGGCCGGTCTGGCCCTGGCTGGTGTTAACGGCCGTGCTGCTGCTGCCGCTGGATATTGCCGTGCGCCGCCTGGTCATTACCCGGCGCGATTGGCAGCGAGCCTGGGCGGCGACTTTTGGCCGTTGGCGGCCGCCGGTACAACCGGCGGCGCAGACGGAGCAGGTGTCGCGTTTGTTCCAGGCGAAAGAGCGGGCGGGCACGACACGGCCGTCGCCAACGACCCCTGTACAAGATTCGGCCAATCAGTGGTCCGCGGCGGCAGCCAAAAAAGAAGAGAATGAGGGGGAACGGCCGCTGCCAACGCCGCCAACCCCCGAAGCGCCTAAATCTGCTTCCTCTGCCATACCCGCGCCAGATTCATTGGCCGCCCGTCTGCTGGACAAAAAGCGACAGCAAAATCCCCCTTCTGGATCGTAAAAACGTCCGGCGTCACCCTGACCGATCAATCCCCCCAAATAAGCCAAACAAACCCATTGGCTCAGATAGGAATTTGGTCCTTGTTACCAAATGGCCTATTGAGTTTTTTGTTGGCATTACTCATACTATAAACAGGAATTCGAAGTAGAACATCGCTATTCCATTGTAAATATTTTATTGGTAGTGAAACAAACGGATTTAGTGGTAAAAAAGGAGTAGTATCCCATGAAGCGAGTATTCGTTTTAACAGCAGTGTTACTCGCCCTGGTTGTTGCTTTTAGTTCCTCGGCAGCGACCCACGACACCACCCTGATTGTGCAAGCGGAAAATGTGGCGACGGCCGTGTCCGTAGCCAAGGAGTATGGCGGCCAGGTTGATGAGGTCTTGGGCATCATCAACGCCGTTTCTGTGAGCATTCCCAGTGGGCAGGTGGCCGCTTTGAAGGCCGACCAACGAGTAACAGTTTTTGCGGATGATCTGGTGTCTTCGGCCAGCGCAAAACTCAAGAAACCCAAAGAGCCAGCGCCGTCAACCACCTTCCCCCTGGTAGTAGGCGCAGATAGCGTCTGGGAGGCAGGGATTGATGGGTCAGGTGTTACCGTTGCCGTCGTAGATTCTGGCATTGCCAAGATGGCCTGGAACAATGGGCGTGTCTTGAAGACGTATAACGCTGTTGACGACGGGCTGCAAAATCAGAAAGACCCCTATGGTCATGGAACCATGATGTCCAGCCTGATTGGCAATGATGCGGAATACAAGAAGAATGCAATTGGTATCGCCCCAGGCGCAGATTTTGTCAATGTGCGTGTCTTAGACGATGAGGGCAAAGGCTATTACACCGACATCATCGAAGGGTTGGACTGGATTTTGCAAAACAAGGATGCCTACAACATCCGCGTAGTGAATCTGTCCATCGTCGGTGGCGTCAGCAGCCCGTATTGGGCTGATCCCATCAACCAGGCGGTTGAGGTTCTGTGGGATGAGGGTATTGTGGTGGTGGTGGCGGCCGGTAACGGCGGCGTAGAACCGCTGACCATCGCAGCCCCTGGCAATGATCCCTTTGTGATCACTGTTGGCGCTTTTACGGATAATTACACCTGGGAAGATGAGAGTGATGATTACGTCACGCCATTCAGCGGGGCCGGCCCCACGGAAGTTGGCTTTGTTAAACCCGACGTGGTAGCTCCAGGCGCGCATGTATTGGTACAGGTGAAGCAGAACAGCTATTGGGCCCTGGCGCACCCTGATGCGCAGGTGCAGGGCAAGCATTATCAGATAGCCGGGACGTCGGCGGCAACGGCCGTTACCAGTGGCGTCGTGGCGTTGATGCTAGAAGCCAACCCCGACCTGACGCCCAATCAGGTGAAATACGCGCTGATGAACTCGGCCCGGCCGGCCGTGTATAGTGATGGCGCCCTGGCCTGGAGTATTTTACAGCAAGGGGCAGGGCGGGTGGATGCGGCAACGGCCGTGTTGAATCCGCCGATTGGCGAAGCCAATGTGGGCATGGTCGTTGGTGAGCCTTACGTTGGCCCCATCGTCTACCGCGACGGTGCGTTCATTGTCGTAGATGAAAATGGCGAACAGATCCCCGAAACGGCCGGCTATTCCTGGTCTGGCGGTTATTCCTGGTCTGGTGGCTACTCCTGGTCCGGCGGCTATTCGTGGAGCGGCGGCTACTCGTGGTCTGGTGGTTATTCCTGGAGCGGCGGCTACTCCTGGTCTGGTTCAACTGACTGGCAACCTTTAGCAGCCGGCGATGTTTGGCAGAGCGGTTACTCCTGGTCGGGTGGCTATTCCTGGAGTGGTGGTTATTCCTGGTCCGGCGGTTACTCCTGGAGCGGCGGTTACTCCTGGTCTGGTGGTTATTCCTGGTCTGGGCTGGCTGATGATGAATCGTAGAATTATCATCTGACTGTACTTTGGCCGCCTGCCACCTTTGGTCATCAATCAAGATTAAGATTTTGTTCCCCCGCAGATATCATTTTATCTGTGGGGGAACTGTTTTTATCCTCCTTTATTGAGAGTTGAAAAAGGTCCGTGAAGTTTAGATGTCTTTCGTTAAAGGATGCGCTAAAATTTTGGCTTTAGGATGATCGCTATTAGTACCAGACTATCTGCACACGCCACGCTAAAAGCGAACTTTTCTTAGTTGAGTTGCCTGATATTTGAACATGTCCGACTCAGACGCTTCATCCTCACAAGCGCCAGCCAGGTCTTCCAATAGGGCTTACCAGTTTTATCTGGTATCAGTTTCTCTGGTGGGCATTGCGCTGGCCGTTTTTGGTATTACACAGCTTTCGGCGGCGCAAATTGCCAGTTTCGTTTTGGTAGCTCTTTTGGCTGCGGCGGTACAAAGTACGGCTACACTAACTTTCAAAGGGGTAGATTTTTCCGTTGCTTCAGCGGTGTATTTGGCGGCAATCCCACTATTTGGTCCTGCACCGGCAGCCGTTATTGCTATTTTTGGCGAGTCAGCTTTATGGCTGATTAGTGTTCGGGTAGATCGGCCACCCTGGGGAAAAGCGGTCAGTCGTTTAGGGTTTAACACCGGTATGAGCGCTATTTCTACCTACCTGGCTGGTTTGGTATTTGTCGGCATGAGCGCCTGGTTAGGAGAGACCTTTTTAGCTCAGGTGTTGGTGTGGTTGGCAACGGCCGTTATCGCCGACCAGGCCAATTTATGGTTATTGATCATCGTCCTACATTTGCAGTTGGGTGTGCCCCCATTAGAAGTATGGCGCGAGCATCGTTGGGCTGTCCCCCTGAATGTAGTGGTTTCCGCTTTAGGCGGCGCGATTCTCTCATTAGCGGTTGCCCAGTTCAATTTACTCGGCGTTCTCATCTTCTTCTTGCCTATTGCGGCTTCTGCCTATGCCTTTCGCATGTATGTACGTCAGGCAGAAACCCAGATGTCTCAACTAGAAGATCTGGTAGAACTGCGAACGGCCGATTTAGCCCGCGCCAACGATGACCTGGGCAGCGCCAACAGTGAACTCGCGCAGCTCAACAAGGAAATGGAACAATTCCTGGCCGTGTTAACCCACGACATGCGCACCCCCCTGACCAGTATTAAAGGCTGCCAGCATCTTGCGTGACCGCGAACTGGAACGAGAACAGCAGACGCACATCGCCAAAGTCATCTTACGCAGCCAGGACACACTGCTAGACATTGTTAACAACCTGCTAGAAATCGGTAAATTACAATCTGGTACACCTGTGTTGCTAGAACGCTCCAGCTTCGATCTGGCTTTGCTTGTCAAGGGAGTCACCGAAGCTCTGGAAACACAGGCGCTAGAAAGGAACATCTCTCTCAACGACGAATCCGTCCCATCACCCGCCGAGATAACCGGCGACGAGAAGAAAATTCAGCGCATCGTCTCTAACCTGATTTCCAATGCCATCAAATACACACCGGAGGGGGGGCAAGTCTATATTGACACCCACGTAAGCGGCCAATACGCCGTATTAGCCATACGCGACACAGGGTATGGCATTCCAACCGACGAACTTCCCTTCATTTTTGACCGCTACAGCCGGGTAAAGAAACATCAGTCCATTGCCATTGGAACCGGATTAGGGCTGGCTATTGTCAAGAGTTTAGTAGAAGCCCACCAGGGCGAAATTACCGTAGAAAGCGAGGAAGGTGTAGGCAGCACCTTTACCGTTCGTTTGCCCGTCCAGGCCATGCCTGCCAAACGCCCCACGCAGATCACAAAATAGTCTTCCGCAACAAGATTGGACCAATCTTGGAGATTGGTCCAATCCATGCCACGCATTACGCACTATAAAGCCAAATCTTTGGCGGCCACCAGCACGGCCGTATGCTCAATAAACGCTTTCACCGACATCGCGCCATGGTCCACATTGTCACGGGTCCGCACGGCTACCTGCCCTTCTTCCACTTCTTTATCGCCAATCACCAACATGTACGGAATCTTTTGCAATTGGGCATTGCGGATTTTTTTGTTCATGCGTTCGCTGCCATCGTCCACTTCCACCCGCAAACCCTGGGCGCGCAGATCGGCCGCTACCCGTTTGGCGTATGCCACATGCCGGTCGGCAATAGGAATCATGCTGATTTGTACGGGAGCCAACCAAAGCGGGAAGGCGCCGTTGAAATGCTCTATCAGGATGCCCACAAAGCGTTCCATGCTGCCAAATGGGGCGCGGTGAATCATCACCGGGCGATGCTTTTGCCCATCTTCGCCGATGTATTCCAGATCAAACCGTTCCGGCAGCAAGAAATCTACCTGTACTGTGCCCAACTGCCATTCCCGCTTGAGTACGTCACGGAAGATAAAATCGAGCTTGGGACCGTAAAAAGCGGCTTCGCCTTCTTCTACCACGTAGTTCATGCCCACCTTGTCGGCGGCTTGCCGGATGGCGGCAATGCCACGCTGCCACATTTCTGGCGCGCCAGCGTATTTATCGCTGTTGGGATCGTTGGTTCCCAGGCGGGCGCGGAAATCGTCGAAGCCCATCGTCTGGAAAACGTGCTGAATTAACTCCACCACACCGATGAACTCTTCTTCAAGCTGTTCCGGCGTGACGAAGAGGTGGGAATCGTCTACTGTAAAGCCGCGCACGCGCGTCAGGCCGTTCAACTCGCCGCTTTGCTCATAGCGATAGACTGTGCCAAATTCGGCCAGACGCAGCGGCAAATCGCGGTAGCTGCGCGGTTCACATTTGTAGATTTCGATGTGGTGCGGGCAGTTCATCGGTTTGAGCAGGAATTTTTCATCGTCTACATCAATGGGTGTGTATTGGCTGTCTTTGTAGTAAGGATAATGGCCGCTTGTTATGTATAGTTCTAGCTTGCCAATGTGGGGCGTGATCACCGGCAGGTAGCCCCGTTCTACCTGGGCGCGGCGCAGGAAATTCTCCAACGTTTCGCGCAGGATGGCGCCTTTGGGCAGCCACAGCGGCAGCCCGGAACCCACCAACTGCGAGATGTGGAACAAGCCCAACTGCTTGCCGAGGCGGCGATGGTCGCGGGCTTTAGCCTCTTCCAGGAGCTGTAGATAGTCGTCGAGTTCGGCTTTGCTGGGCCAGGCTGTGCCATAGATGCGCTGCAACTGCGGCCGATTTTCGTCGCCGCGCCAGTAGGCGCCGCTGGCGCGCAGCAGCTTGACGGCGTTGGCCTTTACCTGGCTGGTGTACTTCACATGTGGCCCACGGCATAAATCCACAAAGTCACGCTGGCGGTAGATGCTTACTTCGCTGGTCGGCTCTGTGATGGGGTTGCCCATTTCGTCCACTTTGCCGGCTGCCAACTCGTCAATAAGTTCTAGCTTGTAGGGCTGACCGGCGAAGAAGGCTTTGGCTTCGGCGATGCTCATGCTGGAATGCTCGAAGGGGGCGTTTTTTTTGAGGAGCTGCCGCATACTTTCTTCGATTTTTTCCAGGTCCTCGGGCGAGAACGTTTTGGGCTTGCCGTTTTCGTCTTTGCCCAGGTCAAAATCGTAATAGAAGCCGTCTTCGATGGGCGGACCAATAGCCAGAAGGGCTTCCGGGTAATGTTCGCGCACGGCCTCGGCCATGACGTGGGCGGCTGAATGACGGATGCGGTACAACTCTGATTGTTCGTAAGGGACTGCTTGTGTTGACATGATCTTCTCCAATTTCGGATTTTGGATTGCGGCTTTGGTTTGCTGCGCAATCGGCAATAAAAAAGCGCCACAGCCCGTATTGGGGCGATGGCGCTCGCGGTTCCACCCAAATTTAGTGCCCAGTGTTCCGTGTTCAGTGTTCTCCTAAACTGGATACTGAATACTGATAACTGGTTACTCTTGTAACGGCCGTTAACGGAGCCAACCGTATCCCCTTAATAAAGTAAAATTGAGGCAGACTCAAAAGTCTGCCTCTAAAGAGCAAACAGATAGTTTGCCCAAACTTGTTCAGAGGATCACTCACGGGGGGTTTTTGTCGCCTGTTAGGGATGAGGGCTTACAGCCTATGGCCCTTCAATCTCTGGCCGCAACCCGGCGATTACTCGTCCCGATCATCGTTTTGTGTTGGTAATGATGTATGATGATTATAAAACAGCCGTCAGAGATGTCAAGTTGAAGATGGGGAGAGGGGGAAGACAGACGGCATACGGACTTCGGTTTACGGCCGTTAATCTTATTCCGGCAGCGTGATGGTGACGGCCGTTTGCAAAACAACATGGTCGGCAACGGCCGTTCCCACCTCATCCACTAGCAGCAGCCGTTCACCGGTTATCGGGTTGTATAAGCCCACTTCTAACGTGTAGACGCCGGCCGGTGTGTGGGCGGCCACCGGGATGGCATACTTGTCTACAATCACTTCGTCCGGTCGCCAGGTGGAGGTGGGGCGACGGCCGTTCACCGGCTCGTTGTCTTGCTGCCCCCACAAAAAGTTGCCTGTTTCCGCGTTGTACACGTCACCCAACAGATGTGTAAAGACCTTGTACTGCCCGGTGATGGGCTGGTCGGTTTGCCAATACAATGTCAGGTCAACTGCGCCGCCGGGCACGGCCGTTGTCGTTTCTACATCATAACCCACCAGGCTGATGCCGTTGGCAAAGGGCGCGTCTAAGGGGTGGCTAATCGTCACATCTGCCGGGTCCACAAAGCCCAGGTTGCGCTGTTGTATAGTGATGTGGGCAAACCGCTCCATATCCCCACCGCAGTTCAGCATATAAAACGAATAATGTCCCGACGGCATTTCCAGTGGCAGCGTAAATAGCGCTTCTTTGCGAATCAGGCCGGTTTCGGAGGTGGCGTCATCCGGCGTCAGGCGCGTCAGGCCATCGGCCCAGGAACGGCCGGTGCGGTCAATCAGGCCAATTTCCATGGTGTGGCTCTCGTCGGCCACGCGCCAATCGCGGTAAAAGTAAAAACCCATGCGGATGGTGTCGCCGCTGCGATAAGTTCCAGACGGCAGATCGTAACCGATGAAGTGCATGGCTGTCTTGACTACCGCAAAGGTCTCGAATTGGGGCGCCGCGCCGGCAGCGACAACCCGCGCCGTTTCGGCCCGCTCTGGTGTGCGGGCGTAAAAGCGCAGCGCCTTGTCACCAAAATTGTATTCAGACACGGCCACCGCCTGTTCTGCCAGCCACGCCGGCACATATCCCTGGGGGTCGGTCACGCCGCCATACGGGGTGATGGCTAACCAGACGCCTTCACTGTCTTGCCAGATGGGCGCCAGGTAGTTGACGGCCGTTTCCGGGGTCATCTGCCACAGGTGGGGCAGCCCGGCCCACGCGCCGGGATAATGGTAGGCAAAAATCGGCCAGTCGGGGTCGCTGTACAGGATGACGGCGTCGTTTTCATGGGCGTAAGCGCGCAAGGTGGCGGCCAGTGATTTGTAATCGTCCAGGCGGATACGGCCGTCGTAATAGCCGCGCATCCCCACCAGCGACACGCCCACCACCGCCGCGCCCAGAGCGGCAGCCAGCGGCCAGCGACGGCCGCTGCCCAGCCGCCCCAATCCCCAGGCCAGCAAAATCACGTAATAGCCGGTGAAAATAACCAGATAGCGTGGATCAAACGGCGGCGCATACGCCCCCACCTTGGGCAGAGTCACATAAACGACGACGCCCAGCGGAATGAGCAGCCCGCTGAGAAACAGTGTCACATCGCGGGCCATACGCCAGCGCCCCATGCGCCCATCGTGACGGGCGTGGTGGACGAGGGTGAAAACGGCCGTGCCAAACACCGCCAGCACCGGCAGCGTCAGCCGGGCATACAACTCCACATTCAACGGAATACCCGTCACCAACACCGTCCAATAAATCTTCAGGAAGTCCGCCACAGCAATCGGCGTTGCCGACGATGTGCTGAGGAAACCGGGCAGGGCATAAACCAGCCATGCCCCCACAATGAGCAAAATCACCAACTGCGCCGCGCCCCAGGCCCACAAGGTTTTGCGTCGCTGGCGCGCGCGCCACAGCACCCACAACCAGGCCAGGTTAATCGCCAGCGGGATCGGGAAAAAGAGGTAGAGAGTCAGCAGTCCGGCCGTCATGCAGCCGCTGTACAACACATAATCGGCCAGCTTGCCGCGTTCCCAGACGCGCCGCGCCGCCCACGTGCCCAGCGCCGCCAGGAACCCGGCCAGGGCATACATCCGTATCTCCTGCGACCAGACAATGTGGAAACGGCTGGTCGCCAGGAACAGCGCCGCCAGCAAACCCACCCGCCAGCCGCCCACCGACCGCCCCAACAGGTAAACGGCGGCAATCGTCAGGCTGCCGAAAACGACTGACAGCGACCGCAGCGCAAATTCACTGTCGCCGCTGGCGGCGCGCCACAAGTGCAGCAGCCCGAAGTAAAGCGGCGGATGCACATCGTGGCCGGTCTGGTAAACAATAGCGGCCAGAGATTGGCGGGCAACCCATATTGACCAGCCTTCGTCCCACCACAGAGCGCGGTCGCCGACGCGATGCAGGCGCAGGGCAAAGGATAACAACAGAATACCCACCATCAGCCAGCGCCAGGCTTGCGGATGCTGCCAGAGTGTGCGAATGTGGTGGAGCGGCTCCAGTTTCATAGGATGGTATTAAATACCAACCGGCATGATTCGTCAAAGCCACATATGCAAGGGATTGGAGAAGATGATGTTTCATTAATTGAAACATACCCTTTTCCGGCATGGTTCATTCCAGGCGATATTGTGCTTTACAAATTTGGCAAGCGCGTCATGCTGAGGTCCCCGAAGCATCCCCCTCCTCTGGCGGGAGCGGGATGCTTCGCTCCGAAGACTCCGCTCAGCATGACAACGCAGCGCAAATTTGTAAAGAAGATGTCTTGCTTGATGAACCATGCCCCCTTTCCGAATCGTTCTTTGGGCGATTGGGAAAATCGCCCTACAATTACCTGACAAAACTGTTTTATAGTGGCAAAGGTCATCATCTGACACTTTTGTCACTTTGTCAGATGTTGCCTTGTCAGGTATAGACAGCGATAACGAGGTTACACAGGATGACGATGATTTCCACCACCGCCCAGCGTCGTTATGGTTTGGGCAAACAGGGCCGTTGGACCGGTCGGCGCGGGCGCGGCTGCGAAGCCTCCACATTGTTGAAGCCATTCAGATGAATCCACTGGAAAAAGGTCACGCAGAGGCGCACAGTTACCAGAGAAAAAACCCCCTTTCCCCATGACCCCACTTTCACGCAACAAATTCCTGCAAACCTTACCGGGTGTGGTGGTTCCCAACCTGCCGGTCCACCTGCAAGGATTTCAATCGCGGCAGATGTGGAGCTGGCTGATGCAGTTCCACTATGGTGAGCCGCGCCTTCATTACGAGGTTTCGCCGGTCAGACGGGGTGGGTGGGAGTTGGGTTTCCATTTTGAGGCCAAAGACAAAAACCTGAACCGGCTGCTGCTGAACGGTTTTCGCCGCCACCTGTTCGAGATTAAAGACACTTTGGGTGAAAGCATCGAGGCAGAGATGTGGGACCAGGGCTGGACCAAAATCTACGAAGTCTATCCGGACGCCGACTTAACCACCGGCTACCAGGGGCAGATCGGCCGTCGTCTGGCGGACATCATCATTTGCCTCCATCCCATTTTTATAGATCTGCGCAATACGATTGCCCTTGTGCGCGGCTGATGGCTTCCTTTCCAGGAGCCACCTTTAGGTGACAGCAATTGCCGAGCCAACGGCCGTCTTCGTCACTTCAATGCGCGTGGGGAAAGCGTCGCGCAGCTCATCAATGTGGGTGATGATCAGGATACGGGCAAAATCGTCCTGGATGGTGTTGATGGCTTCTACCAGCCGTTGCCGCCCGTTGGGGTCCTGGCTGCCAAAGCCTTCGTCAATCACCAGCGTTTGCAGCCGCGCCCCGGCGCGCCGGGCCAACAACTGCGACAGCGCCAGCCGCACGGCAAAATTCACCCGGAACTGTTCGCCGCCGCTGTAATTGTCATACGGCCGTTCCCCTGCCCCATCCAAAATGCGAATATCCAGCGTCTCCGCCAGGGCGTCGCGGCTTTTGAGCTGCTTTTGCGTCTCAAAAAAGACGCGCATGTCGCCACCGGTCAATCGTTCCAGCAGTTCGTTGGCCCGTTCTTCAATTTCCGGCAGCGCCTGTTCAATCAACAACGCCTGCACGCCATCACGCCCGCACGCCTTTTCCAGCAATTTTAGCCGCTGGATGTGCAGCGTTTTTTCGGCGCGCACGGCCGTTAACTGCTCCCGGCGCGCCCGCAAATCGTCCAGCACAGCCAACCGCTGCTGCGCCGCACCCACCTGGCGGTTGGCGGCAATTTCCTCCTCGCGCAGTTGAAAGACCT
Organism: Candidatus Leptovillus gracilis; assembly: GCA_016716065.1. NCBI lineage: Bacteria > Bacillati > Chloroflexota > Ardenticatenia > Promineifilales (SeqCode) > Promineifilaceae (SeqCode) > Candidatus Leptovillus > Candidatus Leptovillus gracilis. Next base: position 191,755 of record JADJXA010000004.1, read on the forward strand.
CGTCTTCCAAAGCGCGTAAATCGCCGCTGTCGCTTTGCAGTTCAGTCAGGCGAGACACGGCCGTTTCCCGCTGCTGTGTCAGGTCGGTGACGGTTTGCTGCTGCTGCGCCACCTGATTTGCCAGGTCGGCCAGGGTGCTTTCCAGCGGTTTTACCGCCGCCTGGGCTTGCTGCAGCGCTTCCCGCCGCGCCGGTGCGCCGGACAATTCAGCACACGCCGCCTTCGCCGCCTGATGGGCCGCTGCGTCGTAGCCCACCTGCGCCAACTGTTCGTCCAACTTCTGTAATTCTGTTTGGGCTTCTGTTGCGTAATCTTCCTGCTGCAATCTGGCTTGCGTTTCGGTCAGGGCCGCCTGCCCTGCGCCTTCCCACTCGGACAGCAGCCGGTCAATCTCTGTCAGGCGCGCTTCGGCGTTGGCCGCCGTTTTTTGCTGTGTTTGCTGCTCTTTCTCCAACGACTCTTTGGCATGGCTGGCCGAACTCAGCGCCTGGACCTGCTGTTTTTGGGCATCAAGAACGGCCGTATCCGCCACCTTCGGCGCTAATTCAGCCAACTGCGCCTGCCCGCCCATCGCCCAATCTGCCAGCGACTGCGCAATTTCTGCCAGCCGCGCTTCGGCTTTGTGCAGTCGCTGCTGCTGCGCCTGCTGGTCCCGTTCCAGGCGCGGCTTCTGCTTCAATTTCTGCTCCAGGTCGGCCGCTTCGGCCGTCAGCGCCTCGATGCGCCCCTTGTTGGCCCGGAAACGGTCGGCTGCTTCTTTGCCTTCCGCTTCCAGTTCGGCCAGCACTGTCTGGCGGTGGGTTTGGCTGAGGGGCTGGCCGCACAGGGGGCAGTCGCCGCCAATCTCTTCTTGCAGCCGGTCCAGGCGGTCGCGCAATTTGTTCATGCTGTTCATCAGGCGCGGCTGTTCGGCTTGCAAGCTGTCTAGTTCTGCCCTGGCGATGGCGTAGCGCTGGTTGTCGCTGCTGGCGAGGGTCAGTTCGGCTGTTAGCTGGCTCAGGCTGGCTTCGGCCTGGGCGCGGTTGGTGGCAACGGCCGTTTGCTCTTCTACCAGCGCCGCCACCTTGCGCGCCTCGGTTTGCAGGCGGGTTTGTTCCTTCAGCAGCGCCTGCTGTTCCGATTCTAATCGCTGCAATTCGGCGCGGGCTTCGTGCCAGGCCGTTACCTGCTGCGTCAGCCCGGCCAATTCCACGCCGATGGCCGCCAGCCGGGAGTGGCTCTCGGTCAGGTGGGTGGCGATGGTGGCCCGTTCGCCGCGGGCGGCTTCGCTTTTGACGCGTTGGTTTTCTAGCTCGCGCTGGCGCTGTTCCAGCCGGCTGCGTTCTTGGGTGATGGTTAGCTCGAACGGCCGTTTCTGCCCTAGCAGTTTGTGGTAGTCGTCGGCGCGGCTCTGCCAGTCTTGCAGAGCTGCCTGAGCCTGTTCATAGGCGGCGAAGGCGGCGCTGATGGTCTCGGCCTCAGCCAAAATCGCTGCGTAGTTGGCGCGTTCGGTCTGGCGCTGGCTTTGGGTTTTGTGCAGATCGGCCAGGGTGCGTTGGGCGCGGGCCAGGTTGGCGGCCAGGTTGTTGACCATTTCTTGCTGCTGCTGCACGGCCGTTTCCGCGCGGCGGAGGTGGATGAGCAGCTTTTCCTTGTCGGCCAGGCGTTCAGCGATGGTTTGCCGGGCAGCCTGGGTGGTCGCCAGGGCGGCGGCGCGGCTGCTTTCTTCGCTCAACTCGGCGTCAATGTCGCCCAACTGTCCATCTACCAGCAGCAGCTCCGATTCGGCCGACTTGCGCCGCTCGGTGGCCGCTTCTTTGTATTGGTCCCACTGGCTGACGCCCAACAAATCGGCCAGGATTTCTTTGCGGCGACCAGGAGTTTTGGTGGTGAACTCGTCGGCTTTGCCTTGCAGCAGGAAGCTGGCGTTGATGAAGGTATCGTAGTTCATGCGCAGCAGTTCGATGACGGCCGTTTCTGTTTCACGCACTTTACTTTCACTGAGAGTTTTCCACTTGCCCTGGTTCAGATCGCCCTCGGCCAGCATCAGCAGTTCCAACTGGGTAGCTTTGCCCGGCCGTTTACGGCGGATGACACGGTAGGTGCTGTCTTCCAGGGCAAAGGTGAAACGCACCTCGGCGGCGCTTTCGTCCAGGGTGGCGCGCCGGTTCACCAGATCGTCGTCGCTTTTGCTGCGGGCTTTGCCAAACAGCGCCCAGGTGATGCTGTCTAGAATGCTGGATTTACCCGCGCCGTTGGCCCCGGAGATGCAGGCCAGGTGGATGCCGTTGAAATCGAGAACGGCCGTGTCGCGGTAAGAGAGAAAGTTGGTCAGTTCCAGACGGAGTGGAATCATGGTTGCTCCTGGTCAATCGGTGTTACGGAATACGGGTTACGTATTCCGTATTCCGTTTCCGTGTTCCGTATTCAGTAGGACGCCACCGTTGGCAAGCGCCAACGGATTACGGATTACGGATTACGGCTGCTTGCTGTGCAGCATGGTCCAGAGGAAGCTGTACACGTCGGCGGCTTCTTCGATGAGTTTGCCGGTGGGTTTGCCCAGGCCGTGCCCGGCTTTGGTCTCCACACGCAGCAGCAGCGGATTATTGCCGGCATCGGCGGCTTGTAGGGTGGCGGTGAACTTTTCGGCGTGCAGCGGCACCACGCGGTCGTCGGTTTCGGCGGTGGTGATCAGCGTGGGCGGATAGCTGACACCGTCCTGGACGTTGTGCAGCGGCGAGTAAGCCATCATAAAGCGAAAATGTTCCGGGTTCTCCTCGGCGTTGCCGTATTCGCTGGTCCAGTAACGGCCGGCGGTGAATTTGTGGTAGCGCAGCATGTCTATGACGGGTACACCGCAGTGGACCGCGCCGTACAAATCCGGGCGCTGCAAGAGGCAGGCGGCTACCAGCAGGCCGCCGTTGCTGCGCCCTTCGATAGCCAGTTTGTCCGGGTGCGTGTAACCATTGGCGATAAGCCATTCGGCGGCGGCGATGAAGTCGTCGAAGACGTTTTGTTTGTTGCCCAACATGCCCGCCTGATGCCACGCTTCGCCGTATTCTGTGCCACCACGCAGGTTGGCCTGGGCGTAGACGCCGCCCTGTTCCAGCCAGGCCAGCCGGGTGGGGGCAAACAACGGCGGCAGGCTGAGGTTGAAGCCGCCGTAGCCATAGAGCAAGGTGGGATTGTTCCCATCAAGCGGCAGCCCCTTTTTGTGGGTGAGGAACATGGGCACGCGGGTTCCGTCTTTGGATGGATAGAAGACCTGGGTGGTCTCGTAGGCGTCGCTGTCGAAGGTGACCTGGGGTTGATGCCAGGCGGCCAGCTCTTGCGTGGCAAAATCGTAGCGGAAGACGGTGGGTGGGTATAGGAAGGATTGGAAGACAAAGTAGAGGGTGTTGTGGTGGCGTCTGCCGGTGAGCAGGGCGACGGAGCCAATAGCAGGCAGGGTGATGTCGCCCTGCGGCGCGCCATCCAGGGTGTGGCGGCTGAGGCGGTGGTGGGCGTGGTGCAGGTAATCTATGATCAATTCGTCGTGGACGACGACGGCCGTTTCCACCACATCTTCACCTTCTGGCACAATCTCGCGCCAGTTGGCCCGGTCGGGTTGGGACACATCTATGGCGATGATACGGCCGTTGGGCGCATCTAAATCGGTGACAAAATAGAAAACGGGGCCGTCATTGGTCAGAAAGTCGTATTTGGCCTCCTTCTCGTCAATCAGGCGCACAAAATCAGCACTGGCGGACAGGTCGCGACCTGCGGACAGGTCGCAGTAATAGAAGCGGTTGCGCGGGTCGGTGCCATCCCAGGCGGTGAGGAGCAGGTAACGGCCGTCGTCTGTGAGCTGCGCCATAAAACCCAGCTCCGGCGCGTCGGGGCGAGCGTAGACCAGTACATCGTCGGTTTGCGGCGCGCCCAGGCGGTGGAAGTAAACACGTTGATGGGTGCTGGGCGGCGCGTCGGGCAGTTCGCCGGGAGCGGGGTAGCGGGCGTAGAAAAAGCCGGAATTGTCCGGCAGCCAGGCGGCGTTGGTGAATTTGCACCATTGGATGTGGTCGCCGGTGTCTTGCCCGGTTTCCGTGTCGCGGACGCGGATGTCTTGCCAGTCGCTGCCGCTGATGGAGAGGGAGTAGGCCAGGTAACGGCCGTCTTCGGTGTATGATTGGTTGATCAGGGCGATGGTCCCGTCCTGGCTGAGGGTGTTGGGGTCTAGCAGGGGGGTGGGACGGCCGTCTGGCCCATCTTGCCGATAAAGGACAGCCTGGTTTTGCAGGCCATCGTTGCGCTGGAAGAAGAGGCGGCCGGCGTGTACTTCGGGTGGGGACACTTTCGGGTAATCCCATAGAGCGGTGAGCCGTTGTTGCCAGACGGCGCGCAGGGGCAGTTCGTCTATGAAGCCGCGTGTCAGCTCGTTCTGGGCGGCGACAAACGCCTGGGTATCGGCGGCGTGGGGGTCTTCCAGCCAGCGGTAAGGGTCGGCAACGGCCGTGCCGTGAAACTGCTCCACCACAGCATCGCGGCGAGTGGGTGGATAACTAAATTTGCGAGCAGATGTGGATGTTGTCATGGTTCTCAAGCCTCCTTTTTGTCAGGCGCCAATCTTAACTGTTGTTCAAGATTTATAAAAGCAATTCCTGGCACGGTTCATCTTCTGATTGATGAACGACGGAAGTGGCGTATTTATGTTAACTCATCTTCTTCTCATAAATCCACCCATTATCGCGCGCCAATTGTCATTAAAAAAGCATGACATGTGACACATGATTTTGGCCTAATATTTTCCAAATAACCTCAATTAGCGCCCTCTTGCCAGTTCAGACGCCTGCCCAATGATCGCCTATCGGCTTGTTTCGGCCGTTTTCAGGGGTAAATATAGACAAGATTAGATTTTTATTACATATTGTTAAAGTTTAGAGAATCGTTATAATTTTCTGAGAATTTCCTGAGTTTAAATTTGGCAGATGCTGGTTATTGGCGCTGCCCCATGATTCAAAAGGAGAGGACAAAATGAGGATTGTTTCGGTAGTTTTGAACGGAGTCAAGGTGGTTATTAAGACTTTGCGTCTGTCTTTACCCAAGTTAGGGGTTGGCTGGATGTTTGCCTTATTAACCATCAACCTCAATCGTATCGCCATCGTTGAATTAGGAATCACGGCCGTTGTTATCACGGCAATGTTGGCGCTGCATTATTTTCTCTCGCCATTTCAGGTCATTTCTGGCCGCATCGCCGACCGCCATCCCATCGCCGGATTCAAACGGTCCCCTTATTTGTTAGCCAGCAGTGTGGTCGCCAGTTCGGTCTTTATATTTTTGCCGACGATTGTGATCAACATGGGGGCAGGTGAAGTTTGGGCGTACCTGGCCGGTCTGTTGGCCTTTGTCATTTATGGCATCGCCATTGCCGTCATGGGCGATTCGCATCATTCATTGATTGCTGAAGTAACTGACAGCCGTACTCGTGGCGCTGTCATCTCTGTAGTCTGGACGTTTACCATTATCAGCACCATTTTTGCGGCCATCATCATGAACATCGTCATGCCGGAATTTTCGCCGGAAGCGATGCAGCGGCTGTATAACCTGTCGCCGGTGATTGTGATTGGCTTCACTTTCCTCGGTGTTGTTGGCATGGAGAAGCGGATGAATGCCGAAGAGCAGCAGGCGTCAATCGCGCGCGCGAAGGCCGTTGCGCCCGAAGGCAACCCGGTTAGCGTGGCCGTCGAAGTGCTGCGGCGCAACAAACAGGCGCGGGGCTTCTTCTTGTTTGTTTTCATTTCGATTTTGGCGATTTTCTTGCAAGACAATATATTGGAAGTGTTTGGTGCCGAAGTGTTTAACATGCCTTTGACCGAAACGACCCGATTCCAGCCAACGTGGGGCGGTGGCGTTTTGTTGGGCATGGTAATCATGGGGGCGTTGAGCGCGATTTTCTCGGTTAGCAAGCGCACCATAGTGATTGTGGGCTGTGTTGGCACGGCGCTGGGTATGTTGACGCTGGCGACGGCCGCCTTGACCCATCAGGTAGCCATGGTCCTGCCGGCGTTGGTGGTGATGGGTCTCTTCACCGGCTTTTTCAACGTGGGTGCGCTTTCGATGATGATGGATATGACCATTGATGGCGCGACTGGCCTGTACATGGGGTTGTGGGGCACGGCGCAGGCTTTTGGCAACGGAACCGCTTCTTTTGGCGGCGCTTTGCACACCGGTCTGATTGAAACCGGCTTGTTGGCCCCGAACGTCGCTTATTTTACCATTTTTGGAATGGAAGCTGTGGGCATGACGGTCGCCGCGATTATCGTGTGGCGTCTGAGCGTGACCCGTTTCCGCAGCCAACACGCCGCGACGTTGACCCGCGCCGACGCTCTCCGGGCGATGGAATCGGGCGCGGCGGCTTAGGCAAACGATGCGCTTCGACTTTTCGTTTGACCAACGTGTCGCCCGGCAGTATGAAGCACAGCGCGCGCATCCAGCCGAAGTTTCGCAAAGCATTGGCCAGGCCATTGCCAGGGAAGCGGGAGTGGGTGCGCGCGTGTTGGAGATTGGCATTGGGACGGGACGCATTGCCCGGCCGGTAGTGGCCGCCGGCTGCCGGGTGGTGGGTTTTGATGTGTCGGCGAATATGCTGCGCGAGGTGTTGGGGGACGAACGGCCGTTTCCCCCCCACGCGCTATCTCTTTTACAAGCTGATATGCACGACATGCCATTTGGCGCTGACTCGTTTGATGCGGTGATGGCCGTTCATGTACTGCATCTGGCCCGGAACTGGCAGCAGGTGGTGCATGAAATTGCCCGTGTGCTGCGCCGCGATGGCGCGTTTATTCAGGGAGACGATTGGATTGATCCGCAGTCTGTGGTTGGCCGGCTGCGCGACGAGCTGCGTAGACTCGGTATTGCGTTGTCTCCCAATATGATGCCACCGGCGGCCGGCGTATCCAAGCAGCAAGTTCTGGCCGATTTAGGCGGCGTGGCAGCCAGCGAGGTTATCGCCGCGGAGTGGGTCACGTGGATCAGCCCGGCGGAAAGGCTGCAAGCCATCGAGAATAAGATGGACGCCGAAAGCTGGTTCCTTCCCGAAGACATCTTTAATACGTTATTGCCGCAATTGCGCCTGTTTGCGGCCGAAAACTGGCCGGATTTGGCCGTAAAACAGGCTGTTACGCGCCGATTCATCTTAAAAATCACACGTGGTAGCTGGTAGTAGCCGTAAACCGAGGTCCGTATGCCGTTTTCCGTTGGCGTTCTAACAGACGGGGCGTCTTACGGATTACCGAATACGGAACACCGAATACGGGTAGTAGTCGTTTATGACAGAGACCCGTCGCTGCAAAATTGTCATTGTTGGCGGCGGCCCGGCCGGCCTGGCAACGGCGCTGCATCTGGCGCAGTTGTCACCGGCATTGGCCGCAGAGACCATCATCATAGAAGCCGCCGAACACCCCCGCCACAAATTATGTGGCGGGGGTATTACGTTTCATGGGGAAGAGCAGCTAACACGGTTGGGATTGGCGGTAGATGTGCCAACGTTTACGGTGGAGCATTTGATTTTTCGTCTGGGGGCGCAGGCGTTTACCATTTCTGCAGCCCAGGCGATGCAGGTGATTCAGCGGCATGAGTTTGACGCGGCGTTGGCCCGGGCGGTGGTGGATCGCGGGCTGGAACTGCATCTTAATGAGCGGCTGTTGGATTTGCAGGTGGCCGCTGATGGCGTGAGGTTGACGACAAACCGGAGCAGCTATGAGACGGCCGTTGTGGTGGCGGCTGATGGCGCAAATAGCATGGTGCGGCGTAAATTGCGCCTGTTTACCTCTGTGGGCGTGGCGCGGCTGCTGCGGGTGCTGACGCCGATTGACCCGCAAACGACGACAGCCTGGCAGACAAAAACGGCCGTCTTCGATTTCTCGTGTATCATGGGTGGTATTCAAGGCTATGTGTGGGATTTTCCGTGTCTGCTGAATGGATCGGCTTACATGAACCGGGGTATCTTCGACAGCCGGATCGCGCCTGCGGCTGCTCAGGGGCGCGGCCATCTGAAAGAGACATTTGTCACGGGTTTACAGGCGCGCCAGATCAACCTGGAACAATCGCCGCTGGAGGGGCATCCCGTGCGGTGGTTTGACGCCAGCGCGGAATTTTCGCGGCCACGGGTGCTGTTTGTGGGGGATGCCGCCGGGGTGGACCCGTTGTTTGCCGAAGGGATTTCTTATGGCATAGAGTATGGGGAAGTGGCGGCTGCGGCCATGCAAAATGCCTTTGCCACCGGTGACTACGCCTTCACCGATTATCGGCGGCGTCTTCTGGCGCATCCCTTGGGGAAAATGTTGCAGCGGCGCGCCCTGGTTGCCAGACTGCTGTACACACATCGTTGGCCCCGATTGTGGACTTTGTTTTGGCGCATGGCGGCGGTTTCACCAACGGCCGTGCAGCAGGCGATAGGCTCCTCATTGGCCCTTTTGCCACCCAAAACCAACAGCCGGAGGCGGCCAGGGACCAGAGATTAGCAGTATTCAGTTTTCACTATTCAGTGCGCGGTTTCCAGAGGCAGCGCCGACTGAAAACTGGTCACGGAACACGGGATACGGGTACTACTTTCTAGCTTAAGGAACCGTGTTTAAAAACGCTCGCTATTCCCTTTCAGCTTCTTCTTTCTTGCGGCGGAGCTTAAACTGGGGCGGTTTCATCTGAAAATCAAACTCCTCCCCCCGTTCCGTCATATATTGCTTCATCCGCCGTCCGACCCACAAGAGCAGCAGCCCCCAGATGGCCCAGGTAGCGGCCAGACCGGCCAACACCAAAGGCGCAATGGATGTGATTTGTACGGCCGCCAAGATCAAAAAAACGCCGGCTACGAGAATTAAAAGCCAGCCAAGACGTTGGGAAATTTTCAAAAAGGATTGCATCATAGCCTCCGATGGGGCAAAAGACTATAGTTGAGATTCTGCGGGCAGATTGCCGACGGCGATCAGCAGACCGGGTAGGTCTTCGCCAGCGGGCTGAACGCTGCTGAGATGCAAAGCTGCGCGGTGGGCCAGGAAAAAGAAGCAAAGGCTGCCCAACAGCCATGCGGCTGCCAATCCGAGCAAAACGTCTGAGGGAATACGAGCGGAGCCAAAAACAGCCCATACACCCATAACAAGGGCTTTCAGACCAAGGGCAATGGCGAATAAGCGTAATCGTTTGGGAACGGCCGTCATGACGATAAACAGAGCGCTTCCAATTGCTCCAGCGAGAAGTAAGCCAGACTACGGGCCACTAACTGCGCCCCAGCAAAATTCTTGCCGAACGTATAATCGTTATACATCACCGCGCAAGGAATTCCGGCCCGTTTGGCCGCCTCAAATCCCTCTTCAGAATCCTCAATAACTAGCGTTTCTGCCAGTGATGTGCCCATCTCGGCCAGACAACGCCGGTATAAAGGCGACTCAGGCGCCGTTTTGGGTCCGCTTTCTTTGCCCAAAATGGGATTCAAACGGCCGTAAATATCCGGTAAATGGCGGGACAGAAGGGCATTGACTTGCGCCTCATAAGACATGGAAACGACGGCTAGCCGAACCCCACGTTCCAGCGCCTGCCTCATAATATCTACCACGCCATCCCGCAAGGGCAAATCAGGCAAATACTTTTCGATGTAGAATTTCTTCTTGAGGGTGATGAGCTGGTCTACAATCCCATCCAACTGCTTGTCAGATAGATTGGGGTCCCACGCCTGAAGCGACTTGCGCATCCTTAAAGCATTACCGGCAATAGGCTGCATGGCTTTAAATTCTTCCCACGACCATTTGATAGGATAACCAAGCGTGGCAAAAGCCTCATTGCAGGCTGGTAAATGTCCACGATGCTCTGTGTTGGCAATGGTGCCATCCACATCAAAAATCAGAGCCTTTAATTTCATTGAGTTACTCTTTTTCAGTCAGGCGCTTTTTGTTGCTTAGAATTTTGTGACGGCTGCTCCCGTTTTTGTGCCATGTGTGATGCGTCACCCGAATAAAGATGAAAGGCAGCGCATCACGTCAATCCCCCTAATTTTAGCCTACAGTGCTATTTTGAAGCAATTCGATTTGCCGCATAATTTGCGACGCCTCCGTAGCCCGATGACGATTTGTTTGCAGCAAAACCAACTTCCGACCATTTAAAACACTTTTGCCGTAGAGATGAAAGTCTTCCTCGCTGCTGCTGAGGCCAATGACAAACCCCAAGAGAATGCCAAACAAAGCCCCCATGAGCATGCCGATCAAGGTAATAAGCGCCCAGGTTCCCGCAATCGTCGTAGCGCCAATGGGCTGCAAGCCAACTATCAGAAACAAGCCTGCGCCGCTGGCTGTACCGAGCAGGCTGCCCCAAATCGCCCCGCCCACTGCGCCCGAAATCATGGTTTCGTCGAGCGATTTGGATTGGCCGGCCTGCAGGTCAACAATATGTTGAAAGTCCACGGCTTCTATCGAATTTTCTGAAAAACCTGCTTCCACCAATGCCAGAGAGGCTTTGGTAGCGTCCTGGTCGCTGTCGAACAACCGTACCACAAGACGTTCGTCGGGCCGCCCGCACAACCGTTCAATCTGTTCATTGGCAGCCTGAATGGCCTCCAATTGATTTTGAATGAGCGCCGCTGCCTTATCGGGAAGCTGTTTTGTTAAAGCATGTTTATATGCTGCAAGAACGGTTTTCTCGCCAACAAGCGCTTCTTTCAAAACCATATTCTCGACGTTTTGCGGCCCGATGATTAATGCAGCGACGATATCAATGCGGCCGCGATGGATGATGCCGCGAATGTTTCGTTTTTCATTCACTTCTCCACCAGTTTGTTCGATGATGGCTTTTAAGTCCAATGCAAATTGGCGGCGCTGTTGGGCATATGTTTTGAGTAAGACTTTGAGGCCACGGTTATCAACATTCTTGGCAACAGTTTTAAAACCCCGTTCCCCAGCCCGGCACAATTTGTACAAATTATTCAACGTTTTTACTGCTTGCTCATTGGACATGTCCCATCTCCTCTCATTTTCGATTTCAGAAGTATTTCGGTTTGGGGGGTAATGCTTGTTGTACGTGGCTGTCACATGGATAAACTCAGTGGCATATTACGCTATTGTAATAGTTGTGTTAACATATTGTCAAGCGATGAGACGCCGTGACACAGGAACAATTCAATGTGGCTTTCCGCAAAGCAAGAGCAGATATAAGGGGGTGACGTGTTGGAAGAAAGGGGATGAAATGGGGGAACGGCCGTGTTTAATAGATCTATATCACTGGAGAGTGCACCATACTGGAAATGACATCGTTTAGACACTCTACAATAACCAACCCATTGCCATTTAAGTGCTTATCTACTGCCCGACAATAGGCTGTAAAATATTCAATTTGCCAGTCGCTGGAAATACCATAATTACGAACAAGTTGATGAGTCCAATTTATTTCTGTATTGATAGACTTAATCTCACCCAAACTCAGAGCCGCAATAATCGCTCCAGAAAGGCGCATGTTTGTATCCGAAACATACGCATAGGGAATACCATGCGTCGAAATCTCTTGCCACGCATCCATCTCAATCAAAGGGTAGCGATTAACATAATGAGACAAAGCGCGTTCGTAAACCTTCGGAGTTGGTTCCGGCGCTGGCATTGGCGGATTAAACGTCATAATTTGGCTGATGGTTTGTACCGCATCTTCAAGGTTTTCACCCAAAAAATACCCTGGGATGCGCTGACGCAAAGATGGTGCACGATTCAAGATCAGCCCCCCATAAGCGACACGCACCTCTTTTTTGTGAAGAACCTGAGCAACCTCTAACAGAGAGGCTACCGTGCTTAATTGTTGGGCTGCTAAAACAACCAGGTCTGGTTTAATTAAGTCCACAGTTGCCTCAAGACGAGAAGTAGGGACATTGGCCCCCAAATAAATCACTCGCCAGCCACGATGCCGCAATAACAGAGAGAGCAAAAGAAGGGGAATCGCATGTTCCTCATGAGGCGGTGCAGCTATCATAATACGGCCGATTCGGTTGGGGATTGGAGTGGCCGCCAGAAGAGCGTGCAAGCGCTTCATAGCCAAAGCCGAAGCAAAATGCTCCTGCTGCACAGAAGCTTTGTTTTCGTACCAAAGGTCCCCAATCTGCGCAATACCCTTTTGCAGAATTTCCAGGCAAACCATTTTTACAGGGTACATCGCAAAAGCCTGTGCTAAAACCCTTTCCGCCGCAGTTTCATCAAAATTTAGACAACTGTTAACCCATTCCTGCAGAATGCTATGCAGAGTTCCAGCGTGCTCCGTGTATACCGGCCTCTCTTCGATCTGATAGCTAACCACGATTAACGGGTCTTCCCCTTTGCTCACTAAACTTAACCAAAGCTCTGCTGCTCGACTAATTGTTAACCCTTCTTCTTGCCGAGCCATGAGCCATTTAACCACTTCAATATCACGCTGCGAATAAAGGCGATGCCCACCAGAAGTGCGCCCTGGCTGCGGTAGCCCATAACGCCGTTCCCACGCGCGCAAAGTGTGCGGCTTAATGCCCGTCTCTTGAATCACAACTTTAAGATTAAAAGCTGGAGAACTATCTGAAATGTTCATGAAAACACTTTGTTATTTTTGCGAAGACCAGATACTTTGAAGGTAACAGAAGTCTTTATAGTTAAAGAAGAGCGTTATAAAACTTGGGGAGAAAGCTACAAACCCCCTAACTCTTATTTTAACATAATTCTAGCGCAAAAGGGTGGAATAACTATACAATTCCTAAGAAGTTGCTGGCTGAAAGAATCATTTGTATATCCGTCCAAAGTGTTCCCGCTGTCAAGTTTGCGAAAATTTCTACAATATCTAACAATTTGTTGACAAAGGTGCTTTGTAATGTTATATTTAGTATACATTAATACAACGTTAATGTTTCGCAAATTTGAAAACGGTCTACAAATAGTAACGGTTTTTGGAATTGTCCTCTGGGGGATAGTTGGCCGTAACACTTAACAAAAGAGTTGCTTACTCGAAAGTGTTAGCTAGACAACAAAATAGAAGATTAACAGACAAAGTCTTATGCAACATAGTGAACATTGATAATTTGCAAGAGCGATAAATTTGTTATTTAGATGTTTTGTTGTTTTATCGTTGTAGTTGTTAAATCTTTTTAAGAAAAGGAGATGCCCTAATGGCCCAAGTATCAAGTAATCAGTCCGCAAACGACAAGGTTCCCGAACGTTGGAAGAACTTATTCTCCAATGATGAGTGGTTTGTACACGACATCGTGGTGAAATCTTCCTGGGTGTTTTTGGTCGTTGCCATCATCGCCCACATTTTGATTCTTATGTGGAAACCCTGGCTCGGGTAATCAAAAAATTTTAGTTTAGTGCAGTCAATTAAAAATCAGGAGGTTTTTCATGCAACCAGAACGTCCAGAACGTCCCTTTGAATTCCGTACCAACGTCTTCCTCTACATTTTGTTGGGATTGGCGGTGGCTCTTCTCATCCACTTCATCGTTTTGAGTTCTCCGACCTATAACTGGATTGGCTAGAAAACAGCGTGGCGTAATTTTCGTCACCTGCTCTTTGGAATATTTGTCTGGAAGAGTTGTCCGTCCAGAATAAATGGGGTGGCTCGGTTAGCAATTTAGCAGTGCAGAAATAAATTTGCACAATCAGCTTGGTCTCCTACGTTACAAAACAATTCAATAAGGTACTTGATGGAGGTCATAAGGTTGCTTCTTCTTTTGGATAGCATAATTTTGCAGAAGAAGGATGTAAGCAACTTTGTGACCTTCTGTAAATTTAGCCTTAGAACACAATTTTGTTTACGTTAATCGTCTTGGCATCAACACTGAGCAAAGCTACGGAGTCGGACTCCCCAGGTTTGGTTACTCAATTCCATTAAAGGGCGGCTTTGTAGTCCGGTTACAGTTACGAATATGTAAATGATGGGGCTGATGACTCGATCAAGCCCTTTGTTTTTATCTCATGTATGGAAAGTGAGGCAACCCGTGGTAACAAAAATATTAACCGCATCAGTTGTCGGAGAAGAGCCTGAACTTAAAGAAAACCGACCAGCCATTGAGCGGGCCAGAGAAGGTGAAGTGATTCCTTTTTCTGAAATTGAAAAAGCCTTCAAAAAACGGGGTGGGACTATCCTGCACTCCATCTTTGGGGCGGACCCGTTTGATTTCTGGTTTGGACGTTTTTACGTAGGCGCCTTTGGTGTCTTGTCTTTAATAGGTATCTTCTTTGGCGTGACCTTATATCTGTATCAGGCGTGGGTGGTTGAGAGGACCTACAACCTGCTTCGTGCACGAATTGATCCGCCACCTATTAGCGCTGGGTTGCGTTTGTTGAGTCCTGACGAACCTGGCTTTTTCTGGCAAATGATTGTTCTGTCGGCAACCATCGCCTTTCTTGGGTGGTTGCTGCGACAAGTTGATATTTCTCGTAAGCTGGAAATGAGCTATGAAATTCCGATAGCCTATGGCGCGGTGTTCACATCTTGGATCACAATTCAGTGGCTGCGTCCAATTGCTATGGGAGCTTGGGGAAATGGATTTGCCCTCGGCATTACCCATCATCTCGATTGGGTCTCCAATATCGGCTATCAATATTTCAACTTCTTCTACAACCCCTTCCATGCGATTGGTATATCCCTTCTATTTACATCCACCCTCATTTTAGCCATGCATGGTTCCGCTATCCTTAGCGCTGCCAACCGGCCAAATGTGCAGGAAGAAAATGTAGATGGTTTCTGGCGTAATCTTCTGGGTTACAGCATCGGGGAAGTGGGTATCCATCGCCTGGGTTTCTGGGTAGCAATGGCGTCTGTTTTATTCTCCAATCTTTGCATCTTCCTGTCAGGTACGCTTGTTTTGAACTGGGTAGACTTCTGGACGTTCTGGGACAATATTCCAGTTTGGCAAAAAATGACGGGTATGGGCATGATTGTTGGGGCCGGAATTGGAGCCAGCGTGGTCTACCGTGGCCAAAGAAAGCCCCCGGTGGACATGGAAGAATATGAATATGGTGGTACTGGCCTGTTCGGTACAGCTCTGAAAAAACCCATTCAGGTTGATTTCATGCGACGCCTCTTTGGGGTTGGCCAGGTAGGCCCGGTTTACCTGGGTCTTGCTGGCGCTGTTGCTGTTTTTGCCGGATCATTGGCAGCCTTTATTATTTTGGCAGAGTACCTGTATCAGGTGGGCTACAACCCCATTCTGTTTGCGCGGGAATTCTTTGTTTTGACCTTAAGTCCTCCGGCAATGAAATATGGTCTGAGTACAGCTCCCTGGCATGAAGGGGGCGCATGGCTGGCGGCGACTTTCTTGCTAACGGTGTCCATTCTGGCCTGGTGGGCGCGGGTATTTTTCCGGGCACGGAAAGCTGGCCTGGGTACCCATTTGGCCCAAGGGTTTACGGCCGCTATTTTCTTCTATCTGGTAGCTTACCTGGTACGTCCCTGGTTCATTGGCAATTGGGCGCAGGCTCCCGGTCATGGATTTAAGGCGATTCTGGACTGGACCAACAACGTCAGCATCTTGTATGGCAACTTCTACTACAACCCATTCCACATGCTCTCAATCTTCTTCCTGCTTGGTTCAACTTTGCTTTTGGCCATGCACGGAGCCACCATCGTAGCTACCTCTCGCTATGGTTCGCATCGTGAAATCGAAGAGATGGTTGCTGAGGGGTCGGGGACGCAACGGGCGCAGCTGTTCTGGCGCTGGACGATGGGTTTCAACGTCAATTCAAAGACGATCCATGACTGGTGTTGGTGGTTTGCCGCCCTTACCTTGATTACGGGTGGGATTGGTTTACTCCTCTCTGGAACTGTCATTCAAGATTGGTTTTTATGGGCACAGAGCATTGGCATTGTTGCCCCCATACCTTAGGTAGTCGTCAGGTTGATCACTTCATACCGATGATACTATCAATTAACTGCCCAAATAGGAGGAGAAAATAATGACTCCTGGAACCCCAAAAAACCGCCAGCCTAATAAAACCTGGGCTGCCGTAGCGGTTGCCGCGGTGGTGCTTATTGTGGTGCTGTTTGTGACTCAATCGCTGGCTTATTTTGTAACCCAGACGGTTGTAGAAACGGCCGCTGCTCAAGAACTACCGCCCAGTGTCTATGTAAACTATTATGCCGATGGTTCGTATATTAGTGGTGAGTCCAATGCCGCTATAGCGGCCTACATTGCTCAATATCCGGAACCACAAAATGTGAAAGTTTTGACGGGGATGAATACCACCCAAATCTGGACTTTCATGACGTCTTATGTAGCTGGTGGTATGCAGGTTGACTGTACTTACTGCCACAACATCAACAATTTTGCCGCCGAAGGCGCGGAAATTGGAGATGATGTTGTGGCTACCCGGAAGGCTACGGCCGTTTTGCATCTGCAGATGGTGGCGGATCTCAATCAAAATTGGATTACCCAATTAGCTACCATTGCGGATAAACAGCCATCCGGTGCACAGATTATTTGCGCTACCTGCCACAATGGTGATCCGTTACCAGTTTCCTGGCCAGACGGTTTGCACGCGCTGCCGGACGATTTCCGCCTGCCGTTGAATAACCTGGACAGCTTGCTGCTGGCTGGCTTAAATAATCAGATATCGCTTGATACGGTGCAGTCGAATCAATACGCGATGACCCATATACAGGGCAGCCTGGGTGTTGGTTGTACACATTGCCATAATTCGCGTTACTTCCCAAGCTGGGAACAGCCAGCTAAGTATTACGCCTTGACAATGCTGGAAATGAACCAACATATCCTGAATGAATATTCAGAAACCATGAACAATCAGGAACCTTCTTGTTACTTGTGTCATCAAAATCAGGTGCGTCCACCTGGAGCGGTTACGTCTGCTTCGTCACTCCCCGCAGTTCTTGTTGCTCCATAGGTGGTGTCTTTTCTAGCCTGGCTAGAGAACAGCGTATAGCTTTTTGGAATACGGGTGGGGATCAATCCTGGTGAGAGGTTGAGAACTTTCATCAGGATTGATTCACTTAATTGACCAGATAGTTGATATGGTTTGATCTATGCACACACCTTCAGTAACTACTTCGGCTGCGCAGCCTCAGTTGGAAAAACCACCACTTTTACGCCGCTCACTTGTCCTGATGAAGCCGATCACCTGGTTTGGGCCAATGTGGGCATTTCTCTGTGGTGCGATTGGCAGTGGATATTCCATGTGGTCTTTTCCAGATGTTGGTCGAATTGTGTTGGGAATGCTATTGGCCGGGCCTGTGTTGTGTGGTTTTTCTCAGGTCATTAATGATTACTTTGATCGGGATGTGGACGCGCTTAACGAGCCTAACCGCCTGATTCCATCTGGTCGCGTGTCTACGCAGCAAATTGTTGTGACGGTTGGCTTGCTTTTGTTGATGGGATTGGCGCTGGGGATTTATTTGGGTCAGGCGGTGTCGTTTTGCGTGGCGATTGGCCTGGTCTTAGCGGTTATTTACAGTGCTCCGCCAGCCCGCGCCAAACGCAATGGGTGGATTGGCAACGCGCTCGTTGCCGTTGCTTATGAAGGTTTAGCCTGGCTGGCTGGGCATCTTGCTTTTGCACCGCTTACGTATTCCGCTGTTTTGATTGCGGCTCTGTATTCTTTCGGCGCGCACGGAATTATGAGCATTAACGACTATAAGAGTATTGCGGGTGATATGGCGAGTGGCATTCGCTCTATTCCGGTGCAATTGGGTCCAAAGCGGGCCGCCTGGTTGATTTTGTTGACGATGAACCTGGCGCAATTTGGGGTGATAGCTGCATTTCTTTTCTGGGGGCAGTGGATTATAGCTTTGATTATTTTGGCTATATTTTTAGTCCAATTACCTGTTCAACGCAGTTTCATTCAGCAACCTGTTGAGCAGCACCTCAAGTTTAGTGCTATCGGCGTAAGCTTTTATGTCTGGGGTATGATGGTTGCGGCCATTGGTCTGCGCGGCATTCAGGGGTAGCCTCCAGATAAGCAAATAAGCGAGCAAAGTCCTTGAAACCAATTTTAGTTGTGGGCGCATCTGTAGGTGGGGCAACGGCCGCCAATACGTTGGCGACAGCCGGTCTGCCGGTTATTCTGTTGGAGCGTGATTTGACTTGGGTCAAACCGTGTGGCGGCGCTTTGCCGCCGGTGGCGTTTGATGAATTTGACCTGCCGCAGTCGTTGATTTCGCGCAAAGTACATAAGACGTTGATCCATTCGCCGTCTGAACGAACGGCCGAAATTGAAGTAGCTGGCCTTAAAGAGAGCGCAAAAGATTATGTGGCTATGGCTTGCCGTGAGGATTTGGACCCTTTTTTGCGGCAGCGTGCAGTGGATAATGGCGCCCAGTTGATTGAAGGCCAACTGCTCGATTTAACTGTAACGGCCGTTGGCGTCACCGCCACCTATCGTGACAAGATTAGCCGCACCAAAAAAACATTAGAGGCAGAAGTGGTCATCGGGGCAGATGGCGCCTATTCCACAACCGCCAAGGCGTTGGGCCTGCCACGCTTACCGCGCTGCATCGCCATTCAGGAACGTATTTATTTGCCTGAAGATAAAATGGCCCGGTGGCAAGACACAGCCGAATTGTACCTGGGCCAGGATGTCAGCCCGGATTTATATGCCTGGGTTTTTCCCAAGTCTGATCACGTGGCAGTTGGCTGTGGGGCCGGGCCGGGCAATACGGCTGAAGCCCGCCAACTTTTGGCAAACCTGAAACAACGCATCGCCTCTCATCTGGAGGGCGGGGAGGTGTTCCTGGAAGAGGCGCACGCCCTGCCGATACATCCGCGTGAACATCTGGCTTATGAACGGGCTATGCTCATTGGCGACGCGGCTGGCCTGGTGGTGGGCACTTCTGGCGAGGGCATCTATTGGGCGATGAAGAGCGGGCAGATGGCGGCAGAGACCTTGATTCGGGTTCTGCCAGACACTTCGGAATTGGCTCTGCGCCAGTACGAACGTACCTGGTGGAAAGAATACGGCACGATGTATCGTTTTTTGCGGTGGTTGCAGAAATGGGGATATGGCAATGAGCGGCAAATGGAAGTCTTTACTGACATGTGTCGCAATCAAGATGTGCAGCAGCTTACGTTTGAGTCTTATATGCACAAGAATATGACGCCGGTTCCCTGGCTCTCTCAACTGCGTATGACGGGCGACATTATTTCGGCGCAGATTCGCCACTATCTACCTTTTCGGTCTCTTGCGAACTAATGCAACTACTAACCGTCATTGGTCCGATACTGTTTGCCGTTTTTTTGTGGTGGTTTACCACCGGATTGGTCATTGCCGTTTACGGCCGTTCCCCCCGTCTCGTTCGTCTCTGTTTTGGCGGCGCGACAGTGGCCTTGTTGGCCGCGCTGTGGGGTCTGGTGGCGACACGGCCGTTTACTCAGCCGCCACACATTTATCTCGCCTTTTCCTGTGGCCTGGTTATCTGGGGTTGGCAAACGGCCAGCTATTATCTGGGATACGTAACCGGACCGCAAGGCAAAGATACGGCAATCAAGCAGCCACCACAGGATGACCTGGTTTATCGCTTTCGCCACGCATTCCGCGCCGGCCTTTACCATGAACTGCTGGTCCTTGCCTTTGCCCTGCTGCTCATCGCCCTGACTTGGTCTCACGCCAACCAATGGGGTCTGTGGATATTTCTGGCAATGTGGTTGATGCACTCCAGCGCCAAACTGAACGTATTTTTAGGGGTGCGCAACTTCCGCATGGAACTGCTGCCGCCGCACCTTCATGCTCTGGATGGACTGCTTGGCAAGCAGCCAAGTAATTTCTTCTTTCCTATTTCAGTGATGGTAGCGTCCATTGTTTCGCTGTTCCTGTTTTATCAGGCGATTATACCGAGAACCACGCCCTCCCAGGCGATTGGTTACTTACTGGTCAGCACAATGATCGGGTTGGGTGTGATTGAACATCTGCTGCTTGTATTGCCCATTCCGGCGACTTTGTATGGATGGGGTATTCGGCCTCTGCCGCCAACGGCCGTTGCCGAGACCATGTCAGCGCCAACAAACGCCCCACTGCGGGCCATGCCCAAACAAATGATTGAAGGTTGACTGATGACGCTCGAACCGCAAACATTGGCGACACCCACCGTTCCACCAACGGCCGTTAAAATTAGAAAACGGACGCTGACGTTGGATCACCCACAAGGTCCGCTGGTTGTGGATATGTGGGAACCACTCCAACCCACTGAAAATGTACCCATTTTATTGGTGCATGGTTGGGGCGGTTCAGGCAGTTATTGGCAGCTAACTGCCCAGGCGCTGGGTAAATCTACCCAGGTGATTGTGCCGGACTTATTAGGTACAGGGCGTTCGCAGCCGGTGCGTAAAGCACAGAATATGTTCGACCAGGTGGAATCCCTGGCCTTCATCTTGGACCACTTTAAGATAGATCGGGTTCAATTGGTCGGGCATTCCATGGGCAGCGCGATGGCTTTGCTGCTGACCGAAGCGTACCCGGAACGTATTGACCGGCTGATACTCACCTCGCTCTGCTTTTTCATGACCGAGACTGAAGCCCAGATATTCAAAGCGGCGATGTTTATGTTTCGCTTTGCGTTCGGCTTTCGCCACACACGGTTGGCAGCGCTGCCTATGTTCTCCAAGATGATGGCCCGCCGCTACTTTTACCGGGTTCCAAAGGATAACAAGCTGGTACAGCAAGGCTTTGTGGATTTTATGGAGTTAGATGCAGCTACGGCTATAGCTTGCGCCAACAACGCCACCTCTCCGGCCATCGAAGCTGCTGGCGCCAAAATTCAGATACCCACCTTACTAATTCCCTGCCGTCAGGACCAGGTTATGCCTGTCGCCAACGTAGGTTACACGGCCAGCATCATTCCCAACTGCCAGATTCGTTGGATAGACAAATGTGGCCATTTGCCCATGGTGGAAAAACCACAGGAATACCACACCATCGTGCGTGACTTTTTGCAGTTAGACTAACACTACCGTTTCGGGATGTAAGAATCAATGTCTACTTCGGGTTACACAGCAGAACAACTGGAAAAAAGAAACGAAAGCAAATGGACAATCGTCCAGGCTGTTCTGGCCCCCATCCAATTTTTAGCTTTTATCATCAGCTTTTTCCTGGTCATTCGCTATCTACTCACTGGCAACGGGTTCGTCATCGCCAACATCAGCGTCCTGATCAAAATCGGCCTGCTCTGGCTTATCACCTTCACCGGCATGATCTGGGAAAAAGAAGTCTTCGGCCAATGGTTTCTGGCCCCCCAATTTTTCTGGGAGGATGTCGGCAACGCCATTGCCATGATCATGCACAACCTGTATTTTTGGGCGCGCTGGCAGGATTGGTCACAGCAGGCCATTATGACCTTGATGCTCGTTGCCTATACCACCTATCTGGTGAACAGCGCCCAGTTTGTCTATAAAGGCATCCGCGCGCGTAAACAACGGCAGGCAACGGCCGTGCAGCCCGCCGCCGCCCAAAACTAACCATGATAACCCATACCCAGGCAGTTATTATCCCCGAACCGGGGAAAGTAGAACTCAGCACAGTAACGCTGCGCGCCCCAGGACCAGATGACGTGGTGGTACAAACCGCCTACACCTCCATCAGCGCCGGGACGGAACGCATGTTGCTGGCCGGGCAAATGCCCCATCCCATGCTGCGCCTGCCGGTTGTGCCCGGTTATGAGACGGTGGGGCGCATTGTAGAACTGGGGGCCAATGTGCCGACGGAATGGCACGGCCGTTGGGTCTACGTCGGCGGCGGCCACTGCTACGAAGGCATCAACGCTGCCTGGGGCGGCCAATCCGCCACCCTGTTTGCCGACTACAAGCGCGTCATTCCTCTGGATGGCGTGGACCCACGCCAGGGCGTCCTGTTGGCGCTGGCCGCCACCGCCCTGCACGGCATAGATTTGCTAAACCTCACGCCCGACAGCCGCATCCTGGTCTTGGGCCAAGGCCCCGTCGGCCAGCTTGCCACCCGATTTGCTCAGGGGCAGGGCGCCTGGGTCGCCTCCGCCGACCGTGTAACCAGCCGCCTGGCCCATTCTGTCGGCGATAGGGTTGTCAACGTGGCCGCCGAATCGTTAAAAGAAGCCATCGCTGAACCGGTTTCAGTGATTATAGAAGCCACCGGTTCCATGGAAGCCCTGGCCAGCGCGCTGCCCCTGTTGGGCAATGGCGGCGTAATTTTGCTGCTGGGTTATTACCAGACGCTGCAGCTGCCTTACATGCCGCTTTTCCTCAAAGAAGCGAAGCTGCTAACGGCCAAAGAATGGTCGCCCGGCGATTTGCTGCGCTGCCGCGACCAGATAGCCTCCGGCAAGCTCGACGTATCATCCATGCTCACCCATGAGCTGCCTATTTCAGACGTAACCACCGCTTATGAAGTGGCCCTGACAGACCAGGACTGCTTAAAGCTTGTGTTGGATTGGACGGCCGTCCAGCCCAACAAAAAGGAGATGTGATGACTGCTCGCATGTTGGCGATTTATGGTAAGGGGGGAATCGGGAAAAGTTTTACCACTTCCAATCTAACCGCACGCCTGGCCTTCGACGGTTATCGCGTCTTGCAGCTTGGCTGCGATCCCAAACATGATTCGTGCAACACCATTTTCGACGGGCACTCGCTGCCCACATTGGGCGAAGTGTGGCGCAGCTTCAAAGAACGCAACGCTGAAGATCAAATAGAAGTCGGCGACGTGATTTTCCGTAACGAACTGGCTCCTGGCGTGCCCATCTTTGGCTGCGAAATCGGCGGCCCGGACGTGGGGCGCGGCTGCGGCGGCCAGGGTATCTCCCACGGCTTCAAAGTGCTGGAGCGCCTGGGCATGAACCGCTGGCAGATAGACTATGTTGTCATGGACTTTCTGGGTGACGTGGTGTGTGGCGGTTTTGCCACCCCACTGGCCCGTTCCCTGGCGGAAGAAGTCATTATCGTTGTCGGCCATGACCGGCAGTCGCTGTATGCGGCCAACAACATCGCCCAGGCGGCGCGCTATTTCCAATCTATGGGTGGTTCCACGCAAATACTTGGTTTGATCGTCAATCGGGATGATGGCTCCGATACCGCCGACCGTTACGCCGCGGCCACCGGGCTGCCCATTCTGACCCGTGTGCCGCTGAATCATCAGGTGCGCGTTCTGGCCGACGCCTGTAAACTGGCCCTGGGCGTCAATGAGTTCGACGCCATTTTCCGTGACCTGGCCGGCCGGATCAATCGGCGCGAGATTCCACCCTGCACCGATTACAAGCCGCTGGAATATGATGAATTTCTGGCTGTGTTTAACGCGCAGGAACCAGAGGGACGGCCGTATTCCGCCACCGCCGCCGACTTGTTCAGCGAAAACAACTACGTTCCCGAACCTTTCCTGACCGAGTTGACCCTGATGCCGGTGCGCCAGGTTCACGTAACAGACCCCATCCAGCTAAAAGTCCAGGAAATGATGGAAGCCATCGGCATCCATGTCACCGGCCTGGATCGGGACCAGGAAGAAGGCATTACCGTCACCTCTGGGGCGACCGAAATCCGCCTGGGTCAACCGGCCGACCTGACAAACAAGGTGGCTTTCTTATCTGCGCTGGCCCGCACCGGTCAATCCTTTTCGTTGATTGACATTCGTTACGCGGATGCGCCGTCGTACTATTAACATGTGATTGAGCTGGCAGAGAACTTCCCCATTGCTCCCCACAAAATGCGAGAAGGGACCATGCCATCGTATTCTAAAAAAGTTAGATTTATTAAACCATAAGGAGGATGCTATGTTTCAAGATTTTCAGTTTTCTGGCCTTGTCCTTTGTTACGGACCATTGGCGTTTGTCATATTAGGGTTTATTGGCTTCGCCTTTCTCACCGACAAAAACGCCCGGCGCACATATCTTCGGATTCCTGAGCGGGGCAAACAAGGTAGTGAGCAGCAAGAAGTCGTGGCGCAGACGCCAGCAGGCCTGGTTGTTAAGTTGACGCCAACGGCCGCCGCCGCCCCAATCGCCGCAAAACCAGATGATCTGCAACGCATTGAAGGCGTTGGTCCCAAAATCAGCCAGGTCCTGGCGGCGGCGGGAATTCGTACCTATGCGGACGTGGCGACAAAATCGGCCGATGAATTGAAGGTGGTCCTGGATGCGGCCGGCATCACCGGCATCACCGATCCGACCTCCTGGCCGCAGCAGGCGCGGTTGCTGCTGCGCGGTGATTACGCGGCTTTAGAGGTATTACAGAATCAATTGAGGGGTGGGAAGTACCAATAAGGGGCTTCATGCTGGAATCTATTCCATTAAAACCGGTACAAACGGAATCAAAACCTTGTCAGCTTCACCCGCAGAGCATGTGCCCGGCGTTTGGCTCGCTGCGTGTTTTAGCGCGCATCGAAGGCTCACATCCGGTCATGGCTACCGATACCGGCTGCTTGTACGGGCTGACGTTTGTGACCCATTTTTACGGGGCGCGCAAATCCATCCTTGCGCCGCAGTTGGGTACGGCCGAATTGATGGCCGGGGAAATTGTGGAAGGGACGCGCGCCGCGATTGACGTCGCGGCGCGGGAACCTGGGTGCAAGTTGATTCCGGTAGTTTCACTTTGCGTGGCCGAGACAGCCGGTTTGCCTGAAGAAATGCTGCCGAAGCGGGTAGGCGACGCCGAAGTTGTTCTGGTGCGCGTGCCCGCTTACGCCATTCATTCTCATCCAGAGGCCAAAGACGTGGCCCTGGCAGCCTTGCTGCGCCGCCTGGGCGACCGCGAAGGGCCAAAAGAGAAAAAGACGCTGGTTCTGCTGGGTGAAGTGTTCCCGGCCGATCCGCTGGCGATAGACAGCCTGCTGCGGCGCATGGGCGTCGAGAAAACCATCACCCTGCCCGGTCGTTCCATTGACGATTTTCGTCAGGCAGGGCGCGCTGGCGCACTGGCGCCGCTGCATCCTTTTTACAAGGAAACGATGGCCATCTTCCGCTCGTGGGATATTCCCATCGTTGGTGGTGCGCCGGTGGGCATAAGTGGTTCTTATGCCTGGTTGAAGGCGGTTGGTTCGCTGCTGTCGCTGGACCCCAAACTGGTGGATGAGGTGGCCGAGGAGGAACGCGCCAGAGCGCAGGCGATGATAGCGGCGCAGCCGCTTTCTGGCCGTATCTTTGTCACGGGGTATGAAGGCACAGAGCTGGCGTATGCCCGTTTGTTGGTGGAGGCAGGCGCGGAAGTGCCTTATGTGTCTACCTCCATCGGTCAGGACCCGCTGGTTTTGCCCGACGAGTTGTGGCTGCGGGCGCGGGGAACGCAAGAAGTAGTCTACCGCAAATCTTTGGAAGATGACGTGGCCGCGTTAGATAAATATCCACCCGACTTGGTGTTTGGCACGACCCCGTTTTGCAGTGTGGCTAAGGAACGGGGTATTCCGGCAATGTACTTTACTAATCAGTTGGCTTCACGGCCGTTTTTCCTAAGCGTGGGCACAGCGGCGACGTTGGGTTTTATCCGCCAGACGTTAGCCAACGGCGAACGGTATCAGTGGATGCAAGACTTTTTTGCCGAAGACGTCCATGAGGAGGCCGTCCATGCCTAAAGTGATTCGTGATCTGTCTGACACGAGCAGCTATTGGGCGGCGGTCTGGACGATGTGCGCCATGCCGGATGTGCATGTGATCTGCGATGCGCCGATTGGCTGTTTTAACCTGGTGGCTACGGCCGTTCCCGATTATACCGACGCCATTCCGCACATCGAAAACATCACCCCCTCCATCATTCGCGAGCAGGAGGTGGGCGGCAACGGCACGGGAGCAGCCGTGCAGCGCACCTACGAAAACCTGCGCGATGCAGGGCTGTTAGACGGCAAATACCTCATCGTCGTCTCCACCGCCGAAAGCGAAATGATCGGCTCCGACCTGTCTGACCTGGTTCCTCAGTTACAGCCGGGCGCTACCTTCTTCCACAGCGAATCGCTGTCCGACGATGAATGGACGGGGCGAGACCGGGTGCTGGCGTGGTTGTGGGAGAATTACGGCCGTGAAAAAGCCGCCGGCATCACCGTAGAACCCGGCCTCGTCAACATCATCGGCCCCACCTATGGCTGCTTCAACTCGGCCGCCGACTTACACGAAATTCGCCGCTTGATTGAAGGCGCTGGCGGGCATATCAACCTGGTCTTTCCCGTTGAAGCCCAACTCGCCGACATCGCCCAACTGGCGAAAGCGCAGGTCAATGTGGTGATGTACCAGGAATTTGGTCATACCCTGGCTGAAACCCTGGGGCAGCCCTGGCTGCACGCTCCTATGGGCATGCGCGGCACGACAGAGTTTGTCCAGAAAATCGGCCGTTTACTGGGAACCGAACAACAAGCCGCAGCCTTCATCAAACAGGAAAAACAAACCACCCTCCAGGCGGTTTGGGATTTGTGGAAAGGCCCTCAAGGCGACTGGTTCGGCACGACAAACCTGGGCATTGTCGCTTGTGGCACTTATACCGCCGGACTCAAGACGTTCCTCGGTGACGAGTTGGGCATGCCCATCGCCTTCGCCTCTTCACGCCCGCTTCGCCCTGGCGAGATGGACAACGAAGCGGTACGGCAGCAGCTTCATACTCGCCCGCCCGCTTTTGTTTTTGGCTCCATCAACGAAAAAATTTACCTCAGCGAGGCTGGCGCCCAATACACCAACTTTATACCGGCGGCTTTCCCCGGTCCCATCGTCAGACGTTCTGTCGGCACGCCATTCATGGGGTACCGTGGAACCGTTCACATCCTACAAGAAATCGTCAATCGTCTGTACGAAGTCCTTTTCAACTTCTTACCGGTAGATACCGCCTATGCCCAAAAACGCCAATCTGGCAATGGCGTAGGCACGTCTTCGGCGACGCAGCACAACAAACCAGGCAATCTTCCCTGGCATCCAGAAGCTAAAACCTTGCTGGATACTTCTTTGGAAAAATGCCCTTCCTGGCGCGTATCTCCGCCAGCCGGGAAATCCAGATGAAGGTAGAATCCCTGGCACATGAGAACGAATCGCCAGAAGTAACAGCCGAGATACTAGAGCAAGTGTTGACATCCCGGTGAAATGAGAGAAGCATATGAACTTGATCCGGCCTTTTTTAATGCTGAAAGGATGGTTTTTAGGACTTTTCCGACCGATTCAGGTCTGGTTCGATAACCACCCTGGCGCAAAACAATGGATGGGCGTCCTGCGGTTGGGCCTCTTTCAGTTTGGCGTTGGTCTTTCTCTGGCCCCGGTAACCGGCACGCTCAATCGCGTCCTTATCGGCGACATGAAAATCTCCGCGGCGGCCGTGGCTTTGCTTATCTCTTTGCATTACTTCGTCTCTCCGATTCGCGCCGTGATAGGGTATCGTTCAGACAAAGCCCGTTCGATGGGCGGCTGGCGTATGCCCTACCTGGTGATGGGTGTCTTACTGACTTATGCCGGTCTGGCGTTGGCTCCCTTTGCCCTCATCTTGTTGAGCGGCGCTGGCGGCATCCCATTCTGGTTGGCCTTGATGATCTGCATGGTAATTTTCCTGGCTTATGGCGCCGGGGTCAGCATTGTAGAGACCATCTACCTGGCCCTGGTCAGCGACATCACGCCCCCTCAATCCCGAGGCAAGGTCCTGACTGTTCTTTGGGGTATGTTGGTCCTGGGGACAATTGTTAGCGCCGTGATCATTAGCCATCTGTTGGTGGATTACTCCCACTTTTTGTTGATTCGCGTCATGCAAGGCTCGGCCATGACTTTTGTGTTTTTAACGGTGATTGCCCTGTGGCAGCAAGAAAGCCTGAATCCAGATGGAACCGTCAAATCCGACTTGAAAGTAGTGCGCATCCGCATGACGCTGTGGGAATCGCTGCGTATGCTCAGCGGTAAGAAAGTCCTGAAAGGCTTTTTTGTGGTTGTCTTCATGGCTACCACCGCCTTTGCTACCCACGATGTGCTTTTGGAGCCGTATGGCGGCCAGGTTCTGGGCATGAGTGTATCGGCCACGATGCAGCTAACCGCTTTGTGGGGTGTGGCGACCATTATGGGCGTCACGGTGGCTGGTTTGCTGCTGCGGCGTAAAGTCGCGCCGGTTCTGCTGATTGGTTTGGGCTGCGTGGTGGGGGCGACGGGTTTTGGCGTCATTAGCATTGCCAGCGATGCCGCGCTCATCACGCCTTTTCGCATTGGCGTGGCAATGATCAGTGTCGGACGAGGTCTGTTCATGGTCGGCAGTATCATCCTGGTGATGTCGCTCACTGATGTCAGCCATGCGGGTTTTCTCCTGGGGGTGTGGGGCATTGTCCAGGCGATGGCTCAAGGTTTAGGCACTATTGGTGGTGGCGTCATCCGCGATGTGGCCCAATACATGACAGGAAGTGTTGTGTTAGGTTACACCATTGTTTATGTGACTTCGTTGACATTGTTGGTATCGGTTGTTTTGTTGTTGATCTTCCGGCTAGGGAGCCAGTTAAACGTAAGAGAAATCAAACTGCCCTGGTCTGGCCTGGAGGAACTCCCGGCTGATCAACTTGCGTTTTAGCAAAATTTTTATTCAGGAGGACAAGATGTCTGTAAAATTGCGGTTTGTATTGTTTGTTGTACTCGTGTTTGGCGTTTTGATGCTGACCGGTTGTGGCGCGTTTGGTGATAACACGATAGACCCGGTGCAGAGTTCAGAGATTACTACGACGATGCGGTATCTGGATGGCAGTACCGAGGGACCGGCTTATGATGTGTCGTTGATGGTACCTGATGCGTGGGTTGGTCAGTTTGTGACACAAAACCTGGGCAATGCGGTTCAATTTAAATATCCGGTTGCCAACCCTAAACTGATTTTTTCGATTGAAGCTTTGTCGGCTACACAGTATTGGCAATCATCTGGTAGTTATCCGGCCGGCCATACGAATATCATCAATTTGGGTGATACCTATTTTGTGTACCATATGCCGGTTGACGCCTATTATTCCGATCTTTCGCCAGAGGAGTTCCAGGCTTTTGCCGCGCTTGTGCCCGATATTGTGGCCAGCTTTACGGCCGTAGCCGTCAAATAGCGCTTGTGTTTTAACGACGAGTATTCGGGAGCGTTGGGTGGTTTGCTAAATCGCCCAACGTTCCCTATGATTATTGGCAAATCTGTATGATGTTTACTGTGACACATGGTAAACAATTAAATTGGAGGCAATCGAAATGGTATTTACATTTTGGGGTCAAGTGACCAACGTCGCTTTTTTTGGTTCCATCTATTCTTGTTTTGATCTGGTTTGTGCCCACCATTATCAGTGTGTGGAAAACCTGGCAAGAAAACAAATAAGGAGTCATGATCGCTAAAACGACATCATGATAAATCGTAATAGGTCGTCTCAGAAAGATTCGCTCAACCGTGAAGCAGTTCTTGCTCATGGTGAGCGGTTGAGTAATCAGCCAGAATTGAATCAGGCGCAACAGCGGCAGCAGCCAGCGTTTCCGTTTACTGCTCTGGTGGGGCAAGAAGAGCTTAAGCTTTCTTTGCTCCTGTGCGTGACAGACCCGACCATTGGCGGGGTTTTGGTGATGGGGCATCGCGGCACGGCCAAGAGTACGGCCGTTCGCTCCTTAGCCGCCTTGTTACCCCCATTAGACCGGGTGACAAGCTGCCCCTATAACTGCGACCCCCTGGCCCCATCGCCTGTCTGCCCCCACTGCGCCATGAACCCGGCCGGTGTGCAGGACGTGGTGGTCGGTTCTGTACCGGTGGTAGACTTGCCATTGGGCGCGACCGAGGACCGGGTAGCCGGTTCGTTGGACGTGGAACGGGCGTTGGTCGAAGGGGTGCAAGCCTTTGCGCCAGGGCTGCTGGCGCGGGCCAATCGCGGCTTTTTATACATTGATGAAGTCAACTTGCTTGAAGACCATCTGGTTGATTTGCTCCTGGACGTAGCTGCCAGCGGCGTGAATGTTGTCGAGCGGGAAGGCATTAGCATTCGCCATCCCGCTCGCTTTGTGTTGGTCGGCAGTGGCAACCCGGAAGAGGGGGATTTACGGCCGCAGTTGTTGGACCGTTTTGGCCTTCATGCGCGCATCACCACCATCACCGACATTGACGAGCGGGTAGAAATTGTGCGGCGGCGGCGGGCGTATGATAGTGACCCGTTGGCTTTTGCCGCCGCCTGGGAGCCAGAGCAGGAAAAACTGCGCCAGCAGTTGTTGCAGGCGCAGCGCAATCTGGCCCAGGTAGACCTGACCGACGCGACCATAGAAGCGGCTGCGCGTCTTTGTGTGGCCCTGGAAGTAGATGGGCATCGGGGGGAATTGACGTTGTGCCGCACGGCCGTTGCCCTGGCAGCTTTAGACGGCCGTTCTCAAACCGAACCCGAAGACATCGCCCGCGTGGCGACCCTCTCCTTGCAGCATCGCCTGCGTAAAGACCCACTGGAATCTGTGGGCGACGACGAGCGTGTCAAACGCGCTGTGGCGTATGTATTGCATCCTCAGCCAGTGGCAACGGCCGTCTCCGCGCCAGAAGTGGTGGCGACGGCCGTCAACCCTGCCCCAACCACCCTTCAACCGGATACCACCAACCCACTGGTGACTGCCACCCCGCCGGGGGTGGACGCCAACCTGACGGCGGTGCAGGATCACGCCGACCCGGTAGACCCCCTCATCGAGCCGACCGCTGTTCTGCTGCCCACCTTTGCTCCCGATGACAGTTTGCCCGAAGAAGCGCTGGCCGACTTGTTGGTGGCAGAAGAACAGTCTGAAGCGGGGTCCGCTGAAGCGTGGTCCGAAAACGACTTTGACGATCTCTGGCAAGAAAACGAAGCAAATAGCTGAACTTCACGAATTGGAGGAAGTCATGAACGTGCGATTTGTCTATGTGACAATGGACGGGGGGCATAATTCTGCGCTGCGTGAAGCGGCGCGTTTGGTGGAACGCGAGCATGGCATTCACGTTCATCTCTCGCTGCACACCGCCGCCGCCCTACATGAAGACGCCGCCTGGCAGCGGCTGGAGCGCGACGTAGAACAGGCCGACTTCATCTTTGGCTGCATGATCTTCGGCGAAGAGTACGTGCGCCCCATGCAGCAAGTCCTGCAAAAAACGAACGCGCCGATTTGCTTCATCACCAGCAATCCCGCCCTTATCTACACCACACGCCTGGGCAAATTTATCCTGGCGCCCCAGGCCGAAGACAAAGAACCTGGCCTGGTGCAAAAGTGGATGCAAAAAATGCGGCCGAAGAGCAACGGCCGTGCCGAAGGTCACCGCCAAACCGCCATGTTCACCAACCTCACCAAGTTGATGAAATACGTGCCCGGCAAAGTGCGCGACCTGCACACCTTTGTCGCCGTCCACGATTACTGGCTGCACAGCTCGCCGGAAAACCTGGCGCGCATGATGTGCATGTTTGTAGACCGTTACGTGCCCGGCTACACCGGCAAACTGCCCTTCCAGGAACCCATCAAATACCCCGACGCCGCCATCTACCACCCCGATGCGCCCGAACCCTTCCCCGACATCCCCAGCTACCAGCAGTGGCGGCAGAAGCAGGGCAAACCCATCGCCACTGACAAAAATGGCTGGCAAGGCTCGGTGGGGCTGCTGACCATGCGCGCCATCATTCTTAGCGGTAACACTGCTCACCTGGACACGTTGATCCGCAACATTGAGGCGCAAGGCATCGAGGCGCGGGCGGCGTACAGCGCCCTGCTGGATTTCCGCCCGGCCGTCCACCAATTTTTTGTCGCCGAAGGTTCCAGCCTGCCGCGCGTGGATTTGATGCTCAACTGCATGGGCTTCCCGCTCGTCGGCGGCCCGGCCGGCAGCCGACCCGATGACGCCGCCGAGACGCTGCGTACCCTGGATGTGGGCTATTTTGATATGGTCCCGCTGACCTTCCAGCATGTTGAAGATTGGCGCAGCAGCGACGTGGGCTTGCTGCCGATGCAGACAGCCATGAACATTGCTCTGCCAGAGCTGGATGGCAGCGTGGAACCGGTGATATTTGGCGGACCAACGGCCGTGCAAGACAAATTCCTCCCCCTGGAGCCAGAACTCGACCTGGCCGCCCACCGCATTGCCCGCCGCGTGCGCCTGCGCCACCGGGCCAACCAGGACAAGAAGATCGCTGTCATCCTTTTTAACTTCCCACCCAACCTGGGCAACGCCGGCACGGCCATGTATCTGGACGTGTTCAACAGCCTCTATGAATTTCTGGCCGAACTCAAATCATCCGGCTATCAGGTGGAATTACCCGCCGATGTGGACACCTTCCGCCAGCAGGTGGTGGAAGGCAACGCCATGCAGTACGGCACAGACGGCAATGTCGCCGCCCACCTCTCGTTGGAGGATTACCGCCAGCGCTTCCCCTGGTACACGGAAATCGAGCCGTATTGGGGTTACGCCCCCGGTCAACTTCTCAACGATGGCAAGCAGTTCCACATTTTGGGTTTGCACCTGGGCAACGTCTTTGTCGGCATTCAGCCGAGCTTTGGCTACGAACGCGATCCCATGCGCCTGCTCATGGGCAAAGACGCCGCGCCGCATCATGGCTTTGCCGCCTACTACACCTGGCTGGATCAGGTATATAACGCCGATGCTGTGATCCATTTTGGCACGCATGGCGCGTTGGAATTTATGCCTGGCAAGCAGAATGGCATCAGCGCCAACTGCTGGCCCCATCGTTTGCTCGGCGCGCTGCCCAACTTCTATTACTACTGCGTCAACAACCCCAGCGAAGGCTCGATTGCCCGGCGGCGCGGGGCGGCGACATTGGTCAGCTACATGGTTCCGCCATTGCAGCAGGCGGGCCTTTACAAAGGCTTGCGCCGCCTGAAGGACAGCCTGGACGCTTACCACAAACGGCCGTCCGCCGAACTCCTGGCAGACATCCATACCCAGGCCGAAAAACTGGGCATCTTTGTGGAACAAGGGAATGGGGTGGCAGCGGCCGTTACCCTGCCGACCAACGGTTCTAACGGCCATCACAACGGCTACCACAACGGCAGCAATGGACATGCCGTCCAGTCCACCTCGGTGGATGACGCCTACATCGCCGCCCTGGGCCACGAACTCATCCAGGTGGAACACCGCATGATTCCCTTGGGTCTGCACATCCTGGGCAAAGCGCCGACCGAGGCCGAACTGGTAGACATGCTCTCCCTGATCGTTACCTTTAATCCGGGCAAACACCCCACCCAAGACGCCAAACTGCCCACCCTGCCGGCGCTCATCGCCCGCGGGCTGGGCTGGGATTACCAGGCCCTCCAACAATCGCTCAAAAGTGATTCCACCACCCAGGAACGTTGGGAGCAAATCGAAACCATCATGCACGAGGCGATGTTGCGTTTTGTCGCTGCGCCGCGTGCGCCGCAGCTGGACACCAGCGAATTGGATGCCTACTTGCAAAGCGCAGCCCGCATTCCCGTCGGACTGTTGGTCAATTTGTGGTCCTGGTTGGACAACTTGCTGGAGCGCATCATCCACGACCGCGAGATGCAAGGGCTGCTGCACAGTCTGGAAGGCGGCTACATCTCTCCCTCGCCGGGCAACGATGTGGTGCGTAACGAAAACATCGTGCCCACCGGCCGTAACATCCACGCCCTGGACCCCTACCGCGTGCCGACAGCCGCAGCCATTACCGCCGGGACGGAGTTGGTGCGCCAGATGTTGCAGCGGCTGACCCGCGAGCAGGGCGCGCTGCCAGAAACGGTGGCGATGGTGCTGTGGGGCACGGACAACCTGAAAAGCGACGCCGAGGGCGTGGCGCAATGTTTTGCCCTGTTGGGGGTACGGCCGTTAGAAGACGAACTCGGCAACATCGCTAGAGTAGAACTCATCCCGCTGTCGGAACTGGGCCGCCCGCGCATCGACATTGTCATGACCCTCAGCGGCATCTTCCGCGATTTGTTCCACCACCAGACCAACTTGCTGGATCAGGCCGTGCGCCTGGCCGCCGCAGCCGACGAACCGCTGGAATGGAACTTCGTGCGCAAACATTCGCTGGCCCACGCCGCCGAACTGGGCATCTCCCTGAACGAGGCGGCTACCCGCGTCTTCTGCAACGCGCCCGGCTCCTACGGCGCCAACGTCAATCACCTGGTGGAAAGCTCCACCTGGGACAACGACGACCAACTCAGCGATACCTTCCTCTCGCGCAAATCCTTTGCCTATGGCCCCAGCGGCGATTGGCGCGCCGGACGCGAGATTATGGAGCGCAGCCTGGCCACCGTCGAGGCCGCGTTCCAGAACATAGACAGCTTCGAGCTGGGCATCAGCGATGTAGACCATTACTACGAATACCTGGGCGGCGTAGCCAAAAGCGTGGAGAAATTGGGCGGGAAACGGCCGTCTGTCATGGTCGCCGACGCCATTGCCGTAGATGATCGCCTGGCCTCGCTGGAACAAATGGTCCGCCTGGAGTCACGGGCCAAGCTGCTCAACCCCAAATGGTACGACGCCATGATGGTCCACGGCTATGAAGGCGTGCGCGAGATTGAAACCCGCGTCAACAACACTTACGGCTGGAGCGCCACCACCGACGCCGTCGAAGGCTGGGTCTACGAAGACATCGCCGACACCTTCCTACTGGATGAAGACATGCGGGCGCGCATGGCGAAGGCCAATCCACATGCTACGGCCGGCATTGCCCGCCGCCTGCTAGAAGCCAACTCCCGCGGCTTCTGGGATGCCAGCGATGAGCTGATTGACCAGCTCCGCGACATCTATAGCAACCTGGAAGACCAGCTAGAAGGCATCTATGCGCCTGCTTAGTAAAAAGTATCACCACGGACGCACGGAGAACACAGAGAATAAACCGCTAAAAAAACTCCGTGCCCTCCGTGCCTCCGTGGTGAAAAATCCGCTCGAGAGAATGAACCTGTGAGCCACCTTCCTTTTCACGCATTGGTAGGGTTGGAACTGGCCCAGCAAGCGCTGATGCTGCTGGCCGTTGAGCCGCGTCTGCAAGGCGTGGTCCTATCCGCCGCCGCCGGGACCGGTAAATCGAGCCTGGCGCGGGGGATGCGTGCCCTGTTGAATGACCCATCTACGCCTTTTATTGAACTGCCGCCTAGTATAGATGTGGAGAATTTGCTGGGGGGGCTAAATCTGGAGGCGACGCTGCGCACCGGCAGCATGGTGATGCAGCCCGGCGTGTTGGCGCGGGCGCATGGTGGCGTGGCCTATGTGGATGGCCTCAATCTACTCACCGATGGCAGCGCCAATTTGCTGATGGCTGTGCTGGACGAAGGTGAAGTGCGGGTGGAGCGCGAAGGCATCAGCCTGCGCTCCCCGGCCCGTTTCAGCCTGATTGGCTCTTATGATCCGGCCGATGGACAGCCGCGCCGCCATTTGCTCGACCGGGTAGGCTTGATTGCACCGCTGCCGGGGTCGTTGGATGTGGTGCAGCGCACGGCCGTTATCCGCCGCAATCTCCTCTCGCTTACCGAAGCGCTGGAGGAAGACCAGGAATTTATGCGGGGGCTGGTGCAGACGGCGCGGGAACTGCTTCCCCACGTCACCATCAGCGATGATCTAGTTAAGCGGCTCAGCGTGACCGCCCTGCTGTATGGTGTCGAAGGCCACCGCGTGGACCTGTTTGCCGTGCGCGCCGCCTGCGCCGCCGCCGCTCTGGAACTGCGCGACGAAGTGCTGGCAGAGGATGTGGAACTGGCCGCCCGGTTAGTCATTTTGCCTCGCGCCACGCGCATCCCTTCACCGCCGCCGGACAACCCTCCGCCACCGCCCGAACCAGAACAACCCGACGACGAAGACGCAGCTGAAGATGGCGACCCCACGCCGCCGGATGAGCTGATGCCGCCGCCGGAGCAAATTTTGGAAGCGCTGAACACCGCGCTGCCCGAAGACCTGGAAGATCTGCCATTTCGCCATTTGCGCCGTGGGCGCGCCGGTTCACGTGGCAGCACCGAAGGCAAACGGGGCCGCCACGTGCGCAGCATTCCTGGCGACCCGAAACGGGCGCGCATTGATGTAGTCGCCACGCTGCGGGCGGCCGCGCCCTGGCAGCCGCTGCGCCGCGCCGATGGGCTGAACGGTAATGGTTATCACAATGGCAATGGGCACGTCAATGGCAATGGCTATGCCCAGGGTAATGGCTATGCCAATGGCAGCGGTTACAGCAATGGTAACGGCAGCGTCGCCCAAAATGGGCACGGCTTGAACGGGAATGTAAATGGCAATGGCACTGGACATCATGCCAACGGCCGTGTCCTCCTACAGCTCTCCGACGTGCGGGTGAAGCAGTACCGCAGCAAAGCGGGCGCGCTCTTCTGCTTTGCCGTAGACGCCAGTGGCAGCATGGCCTTGCACCGGATGCGCCAGGCCAAGGGTGCGGTCCACACGCTGCTGGAAAAAGCCTATGTCAACCGCGACCGCGTGGCGCTGATCTCTTTTCGCGGGCAGCAGGCTGAATTGTTGATGCCGCCAACGCAAAGCGTGGAACTGGCGCGGCGGGCGTTGGATTTGCTGCCTACCGGTGGCGGCACGCCGCTGGCTTCGGCCCTGCTGCTGGCCGACGACATGGCCCAACAGGCGCAGCGCCGTGGCATTTTGCAAACGGTGCTGATTTTGCTGACAGACGGCCGTGCCAACGTTGGTTTGCATGAACAAGGCGATGTGCAGGCCGAACTCCAGCAGCTTGGGCGCTATATCGCCGCCTCCAACTTGCATGTGATGGTGGTGGATACGCAGCGCAGCTATCTTAGCCGGGGCGAGGCGCGCCAATTGGCCGAATGGCTGGGTGGCGATTACGCCTATTTGCCCAACGCCGGTGGGCAAGAAATTGCTGATCTGGCGACAAACGCAGTGAGTATGCTTTAAGGACCCCTGGCGTTTTTTAAGCCCTGCGGGATTTTGTTTCAATTCAAAAAGGGGAGTTTCCGTGTCAATCAATCCAATATCGTCGTCTAAAAAAGTTTTCATAGGTTTAAAGACAGTTGGCGCGCTGCTTGTTGCGGCAACTGCCAGTGGCATTGCTTACAGCCGATGGGGCGTCAATCACAATGTGCTGCTGCCGCCGGCTGTAGACGCGGAGCGCCGCATTTTCAACTCGCCGCGCTCTGGTCGGTTGAGTTATTACGTGGATAAGCAGGGTGCGGGACGGCCGTTGGTCCTCATCCACAGTATCAACGCCGCGCCCAGCGCCTTTGAAGTGAAGCCATTGTTCGATTATTACCGGGGCAAACGGCCCGTTTACGCGCTGGATTTACCCGGCTTTGGCTTTTCGGATCGCAGCGAACGGCCGTACACGGTGGAATTGTATGTAGACGCCATCCTGGACTTTTTACGCAGCGAAGTAGGCGAAGCGGCCGATGTGGTTGCTTTGTCGTTAGCCTGCGAGTTTGCTTCCTTTGCGGCCTATGCGCGACCAGATTTGGTCAGTTCGTTGGCGCTGATTTCGCCCACCGGCTTTGGCTTTTCGCGCAATCCGGGGCGCAACGACGTGGCTGATTTCCAGGCTGTGGGCAAGCGGCTGCACAAGTTTGTGACTTTCCCCTTATGGAGCCAGGCAATTTTTGACCTGTTAACGTCTAAGCCAAGCATCCGTTATTACCTGGGGCAAAGTTTTGTCGGCGAGCCGCCGCAAAACTTTTTCGATTACGCCTATGCCACCGCCCACCAGCCGGGGGCGCGCCATGCGCCGTTGTATTTCCTTTCCGGGCAGTTGTTTACGGCTGATGTACTGACGGCCGTTTACGCCAAGGTCACCCGCCCCGTCTTGCTCATCTACGACCGTGACCCCAACGTGAGTTTTGGTCGTCTGCCGGAACTGCTGGCGCTCAACGAATGCTGGCAGGCGGTGCAGCTTACCCCGTCCATGGGTGTGCCCCATTGGGAGATGCTGCCGGAGACGACGGCCGTGTTGCAGCAGTTTTGGGCCAAAGCCTGAAAACCTGACTTGCTCCTTCTATGAAACCTCCCAGGTCTTAAGACCTGGGAGGTTTTTTGTTTTGGCGCTTCTGAACCTTGTGGCGACACGTCTATTTTGCCCAAAAACCTTGACAGCCATCCATCAGTCATGTATAGTATGAACAATTGGAACCGGTTCCATATAGGTCAAATGCAATGGTTCCATTGGTTTGTTGTCGGACAGGAAGAGGAGAACAGGTTGGCAGCGGTAACGATCCGAGATGTGGCGCAAAAGGCTGGGGTCGGCGTGGGCACTGTGTCCCGCGTTCTCAACGACAGCGTGTCCGTCAGCCAGGAGACCAGGCGCAAAGTATTAGCCGCCATTGCTGAACTCGATTACTCCCCCAATCAAGCTGCTCGTCGCCTCTCCCGGGGCAAAACAATGGTCATCGGCGCGTTGGTTCCCTATTTCACCAATCCTTCGGTTGTCCGAAGATTGCAGGGAGTTGTATCGGTTGTTACCAACAGCGACTATGACCTGATTTTGTTTGACGTTGAAAGTGTCGAAAGACGGGACGTTTATCTATTCAATGTACCCCGCCGTCAAATGGTGGATGGTCTGTTGATTATTTCCCTCACTCCCAACGATAAAGACGTGGCCCGATTGCAACAGTCTGGGCTGCCCACAGTGCTGGTGGACGCGCATCATCCGCTGCTGGATCGGGTGATCGTGAATAATGTAGCCGGTGGATACTGCGCGACGCGCCATTTGTTAGATTTAGGCCACCGGCGGATCGCCTATATCAGCGATTTTTTGGATGATCCGTTTAATTCGCCGGTACGCGATAGATTTGCCGGCTACCGGCAGGCGTTGGCGGAAGCCGAGGTGGCTTTTCGGCCGGAGTATCATGTACAGGGGCAGCACGGCCGTTACGAAGCCCGCGACATGACCAACAGCCTGCTCAACTTGCCAGAACCTCCCACCGCCATCTTTGCCTACAGTGACACCCAGGCCATTGGCGTCGTCGAATGCGCCCGCGAACGCGGCTTCAGAATTCCCCAAGATTTGTCTGTTATTGGCTTCGACAACATCGAAGCCGCCGAATATCTGCACATTACCACCATCCGCCAGGCGTTGTTTGAGTCTGGCGTCAGTGGTTGTGAACTTTTGTTGGAAGTTATGGCCAATCCTTCACCGGAGCCACGAGAAATCGTACTCCCCATCGAACTGGTGGAGCGCAGCAGCACTGCGCCTCCTCCGCTCCAATGAACAAGGCCCTTGTCGTAAAAACGTCATGGATGTATGTGAGAAAGGGTCGTTGTTTTCTGACTTGCTATGAAAGGAGGTGATTCTAGCGTCTATCACAATAAATCTCTTTGTATCCAAAACTTTACAAACAATCTAGTTATCTATTAACTGGGAGGAAAAGAAAAACCAATGTTAAACAAAAAATTATGGATGGTAATCGGTCTGGTGTTGATCCTCGCATTGGCTCTGGCAGCCTGCGGTGGCGGCGCCACCCAAACGACCCCAGAAGCAGTCGCTACGACAGCTCCTGCGCCGGTCGAGGAAACGGCCCCGGTTGAAGAAACCGCCCCGGCCGAACCAATGGCTGTTGACTTTGCCGTCATGCCCGGCGGCGCTTTGGAAGAAGCCTTAAGCGGCGCTTTTTCGGGCACAACTGTCACCGTAGACGGCGCTTTTGAAGGCAACGACGTGGACGGCGTGAAATTCAAGGAATCGGTGCGCGCCTTTGAAGAAGCCACAGGCATAACTGTGAACTACATCGGCAGCAAAGAATTTGAAGGTTCCATCGCCATTCGCGTTGGCGCCGGCGATGCGCCGGACATTGTGGACTTCCCGCAGCCTGGCTTGTTCGCCGATTTTGTCCGCCAGGGCAAGATTGTGCCGGTGACCGACTTCATCAGCGATGAATGGCTGGCGCAGCAGTACAACCCCGGTTGGCGCGAATTCAACACCGTAGATGGCGTTGAATCTGGCGTGATGCACCGCTATTCTGGCAAAAGCCTGGTGTGGTATCCGAAGGTAGCCTGGGACGCCGCCGGTTATGAGATTCCTGAAACCTGGGACGAACTGATTACCCTGACAGAAGACATCGCTGCCGATGGCGACACTGCCTGGTGTATCGGCATCGAATCTGGTGCGGCCACCGGTTGGGTTGCCACCGACTGGACGGAAGACATGATGCTGCGCACCACCTCGTTGGAAAACTACGATGCATGGGTGGCTGGTGAACTGCCGTTCAGTTCCCCAGAAGTGCAGAAGGCGATTGAGACCTGGAGCGCGTTGTGGTTCAACGATGACAATGTCTTTGGCGGCCGTTCCTCCATTGTCTCCACCTTCTTTGGTGATGCGCCGGGACCGATGTTCCAAGACCCGCCGCAGTGCTGGCTGCACCGTCAGGCCAACTTCATCACCAGCTTCTTCCCCGAAGGCTTGACCTACGGCGTAGATTACGACTTCTTCTATCTGCCGCCAGTGGACGAGGCTTACGGACGGCCGTTCCTGGTCGCCGGCGACCTGGTAGCCATGTTCAACGACCGACCCGAAGTGCGGGCGTTGATGGAATACTTCACCACACCGCAATCCGTCAGCGGTTGGTTGGAAGGTGGCGGGGCGATTGCCGCCCACCAGACGGCCACACGCGAATTGTACGGCTCTGACCTAGATTGGAGCGTTTCCCAACTTGTAGCCGACGCCACCAGCTTCCGCTTCGATGGCTCCGACCTCATGCCGGGTGAAGTAGGCTCTGGTTCCTTCTGGGAACAAATCTCCAGCTACGTCGCCGGGTCCATTGACCTGGACACCGCGACAGCGGAAATTGACGCTTCCTGGCCGGCCGGCGTCAGCGGCGTTACATCCGTCACCGAAGGAGCGCCCACGAGCACTGGTTTGGCGGTGCTGCCCGGTGGCGCTTTGGAAGAAGCCTTAAACGGCGCTTTTTCGGGCACAACTGTCACCGTAGACGGCGCTTTTGAAGGCAACGACGTGGACGGCGTGAAATTCAAGGAATCGGTGCGCGCCTTTGAAGAAGCCACAGGCATAACTGTGAACTACATCGGCAGCAAAGAATTTGAAGGTTCCATCGCCATTCGCGTTGGCGCCGGCGATGCGCCGGACATTGTGGACTTCCCGCAGCCTGGCCTGTTCGCCGATTTTGTCCGCCAGGGCAAGATTGTGCCGGTGACCGACTTCATCAGCGATGAATGGCTGGCGCAGCAGTACAACCCCGGTTGGCGCGAATTCAACACCGTAGATGGCGTTGAATCTGGCGTGATGCACCGCTACTCTGGCAAAAGCCTGGTGTGGTATCCGAAGGTAGCCTGGGACGCCGCCGGTTATGAGATTCCTGAAACCTGGGACGAACTGATTACCCTGACAGAAGACATCGCTGCCGATGGCGACACTGCCTGGTGTATCGGCATCGAATCTGGTGCGGCCACCGGTTGGGTTGCCACCGACTGGACGGAAGACATGATGCTGCGCACCACCTCGTTGGAAAACTACGATGCATGGGTGGCTGGTGAACTGCCGTTCAGTTCCCCAGAAGTGCAGAAGGCGATTGAGACCTGGAGCGCGTTGTGGTTCAACGATGACAATGTCTTTGGCGGCCGTTCCTCCATTGTCTCCACCTTCTTTGGTGATGCGCCGGGACCGATGTTCCAAGACCCGCCGCAGTGCTGGCTGCACCGTCAGGCCAACTTCATCACCAGCTTCTTCCCCGAAGGCCTGACCTACGGCGTAGATTACGACTTCTTCTATCTGCCGCCAGTGGACGAGGCTTACGGACGGCCGTTCCTGGTCGCCGGTGATTTGATGGCCATGTTCAACGACCGACCCGAAGTGCGGGCGTTGATGGAATACTTCACCACGCCAGAATCGGTGAGTGGTTGGTTGGAAGGTGGCGGGGCGATTGCCGCCCACCAGACGGCCACACGCGACTTGTACGGCTCTGACCTGGATTGGAGCGTCTCCCAACTTGTAGCCGACGCCACCAGCTTCCGCTTCGATGGCTCCGACCTCATGCCGGGTGAAGTAGGCGCTGGTTCCTTCTGGGAACAAATCTCCAGTTACGTCGCCGGGTCCATTGACCTGGACACCGCGACAGCGGAAATTGACGCTTCCTGGCCGCGCTAGTTTTTTGAGCTTGTAATGAAATGAGAGATGAGGCGCCGGCCGATCCGGCCGGCGCCTTCCAGCAATTGGCGCTTGTGCCAACCTGCCCACAGGCACGACGTCGTTGAGAGTCGAGGAGAATGCTTATGAGCCTCCCAAGCGTAACAAAAGACGCAGTTCAGTCGCCAGGAGCAAGAATTCTATCCTTCATTGGTCGTGTGCTGCTGGCTGTCAGTATTCCATTAATCGCTTTTTACGTCCTTTACCTGGGTTTCTTGTTTCTACGGGACAGCGACGCGCCACGAGGTCTTGTGGTTCTGGTAGCCATTGTTTGGGGTGTGGGCGGCGTTGCGCTTCTGTACTGGGTCTTCAACAATCTGGTTGAAAAATTACCAGACGATTGGACGGCCAGGCTCCAACCCTTTGTCTTTGTTGGCCCGGCGATGGCGATTTTGGCCTGGTATCTGGCGATTCCCACTGTGCGCACGTTTTGGATCAGCCTTTTCAGCCGCAATGGTCCACCAGAAGGTCTAAACCCGATACAACAACTGACCAGTGACGCTTTTGTGGGTCTTAGCAACTATTTGGCCGTATTCACCGAGCGGTTGATGATTGAAGCCTTTCGTAACAACCTGATGTGGATCATC
Source organism: Candidatus Leptovillus gracilis (assembly GCA_016716065.1). Classification (NCBI taxonomy): domain Bacteria; kingdom Bacillati; phylum Chloroflexota; class Ardenticatenia; order Promineifilales (SeqCode); family Promineifilaceae (SeqCode); genus Candidatus Leptovillus; species Candidatus Leptovillus gracilis. Next base: position 234,255 of record JADJXA010000004.1, read on the forward strand.
TTCGGCAGCACATTCTCGGTTGTGTTTGGTCTTGTCATCGCGGTATTGGCTGACCGCAGCCGTTTTGAAAAATTAGCCAAATCACTCATCTTCCTGCCGATGGCTATCTCTTTTGTTGGGGCCAGCATCATCTGGAATTTCATTTATGAATATCGCCCCATCAATCAACAACAAATCGGTTTGCTTAATTCTATCGTCGTTTCTTTGGGAGGCCTGCCCCGCGCCTGGGCGCAATGGGTAGACATTAGCCCCTGGAACAACCTGTTCCTCATCGTCATCGTCATCTGGCTGCAAGCCGGATATGCGATGGTGTTGTTCTCGGCCGCGCTGAAAGGCATCCCTGAAGAGTTAATGGAAGCCAGTCGGGTAGACGGGGCCAACGAATTCCAAATCTTCTTCCGGATTATGATCCCCTACATTCAGGGAACCATTATCACGGTCTGGACCACTGTGGTCATCTTTACTCTGAAGATATTCGACGTCGTTTGGGTGATGACTGGGGGGCAATTTGGCACGCACGTGATTGCCACCCAGTTCTACAGGCAGTCCTTTACCAACCGCAATTCTGGCTTTGGTTCGGCCATCGCCATTGTGCTGCTAATTGCCGTTATTCCGGTGATGTTTTACAACCTGAAACAGTTCAGGGAACAGGAGGCATTTTAAGATGCGTAGCGCCAAAAGACAGCGACAGTTAGGCAGCCTTTTTGTAAATGGGACGCTCTTCATTCTAGTGATTGCCTGGACCGTTCCAACTCTGGGGATATTTGTCTCCTCCTTTCGTAATCGGGATGCCATTTCTAACACGCCCTGGTGGAATGTGCTGCCGCATCGAACCTGGGAAACTGTAGCCACATTCAGCCCCACTGAACTGAATTTAGATCCCAGCGGCGTGATGGACATTGAGGGTGTGCGCGGCACGTTTGAGGAACTGCGGAATGGTGTGCAAAATGGCGACACACGCGTTATTTGGATTGGCAACCGTCGTTTAGGGCGAATTGAAGTCCAAAAACCTGGCTGGTCGGTGGATTGGAATTTCTCTTTGGACAACTATCGGCAGGTCTTGGGCGGCCAGAGTTTCGAGTTCACCAGGCCTGATGGCACCGTATCGGTCGTCCCTGGTGACAATATGACACGGGCCTTCTTGAATAGTCTGGCTGTTGCCGTTCCTTCGACCGTTATTCCTATTCTGATTGCCGCTTTTGCCGCATACGGCTTTGCCTGGATGAATTTCCCCGGGCGGCGCGTGATGTTCATTACTGTGGTCGCCTTGCTGGTGGTTCCACTCCAGATTGCTTTGCTGCCCATTTTGCGTGATTACACCAAATTGCAGCTCAATGGCACGTTTCTAGCAATTTGGTTGGCGCATACCGGTTTTGGTCTGGCTTTGGCAATTTATTTGCTCTACAACTACATCAGCCAACTGCCACGCGAAATGCTTGAGTCTGCTTTTATTGATGGCGCGTCGCACTTTACGGTATTTATCCGGTTGGTGCTGCCGCTTTCAGTTCCGGCTTTGGCCTCTTTTGCCATCTTCCAATTTCTGTGGGTGTGGAATGACTACCTGGTGGCTTTGATCTTCTTAGGTGGCAACCCAGAGTTTGAGCTGGTGACCCAGCGTATGGCGGCCATCGTCGGTTCGCGGGGTAGTGAATGGCATTTGTTAACGGCCGGAGCGTTTGTGTCTATGATTCTGCCGCTGATTGTGTTCTTCTCGCTGCAACGTTACTTTGTGCGCGGGTTAATGGCCGGTTCTGTGAAAGGGTAAATCTGACGGAAAATCACCACGGAGACAGAGAGAACACAGAGTTTTTACTTTGCTTTATCGTCGTGGTGTGTATTTACAGAAACCTTGGGAATTTGGTCGTCACAAAACAGCCAAACTCCCAGGGTTTCTTTTTCTGAATCCTTTGTTGCTTACGTTCCTTTGCCCCTTCGTATTACATTCTTTTTCAGGAGACCTGGACCATGCCCGCAGACAAACCAACCGATTGGTATCAAGACGCTGTATTTTACGAACTATACATTCGCGCTTACCGCGACAGCAGCGGCGATGGCAATGGCGATTTTCGCGGGGCCATTGAAAAGCTGGACCACATCCAATCGTTGGGGGTGGACTGCATCTGGGTGATGCCTATGTATCCCTCGCCGCTGCTGGATGATGGCTATGACGTGGCTGATTACCTGGGCATTCATCCCGACTACGGCACGCTGGCTGATTTCAAAGCCTTTCTGGATGCGGCCCATGCTCGCGGCCTGAAAGTGGTGACAGACATGGTCATGAACCACACGTCTGATCAACATCCCTGGTTTCAGGCGGCGCGGCGGGATAAAAATTCTCCTTACCGCGACTATTATGTCTGGAGTGATAAAGGCGCGGAGTATGCCGATGCCCGCATCATTTTTTTGGACACAGAACCCTCTAACTGGACGTATGACGCGGTGGCCGGGCAGTATTTCTGGCACCGGTTTTACAGCAGCCAGCCAGACCTCAATTACGACAACCCGCAGGTTCATAATGAAATGTTCAACGCCCTGCGCTTCTGGCTGGACATGGGCATTGATGGCTTTCGCGTAGACGCCATTCCTTACCTGTACGAACGCGAGGGGACCAACTGCGAAAATCTGCCGGAAACGCACCAATTTTTGCGCAAACTCCGCCACATGGTGGACACAGAATACCCCGGCACGCTGCTTATTGCTGAGGCCAACCAATGGCCGCAAGATTTGCTGCCTTACTTTGGCACAGAGACTGAGCCGGAATTTCAGGTTTGTTTCCATTTCCCGATTATGCCCCGCCTGTATCAGGCGGTGAAGGCTGGCGACAGGACGCCCATCGTAGACATTCTTAACGACACACCGCCTAAACCGGCCGGAACCCAATGGATGACCTTTCTCCGTAATCACGATGAATTGACGTTGGAGATGGTGACGCCGGAAGTGCGCCAGTGGATGTGGGAACAATATGCGCCAGAGCCGCGGATGCGGCTGAATATGGGCATTCGACGGCGGCTGCTGCCGCTGCTGGACTATGACAAACGCAAATGGTTTTTGCTGCACGCGCTGTTTTTGTCGCTGCCGGGCACGCCCATTATCTATTACGGCGATGAGATTGGCATGGGCGAAAATATCTGGCTGCCAGACCGTCATGGCTGCCGCACGCCGATGCAGTGGGACGCCAGTAAAAATGCTGGCTTTTCTACGGCCGACAAAACCTATTTCCCCGTCCACGCCGAACATCCGCACGTAAACGTGGCCGCCCAGGAAACCGCCCCCGATTCCTACCTGAATCTGACGCGCTATCTGATTCGTGCCCGGCAAAACCAGGCAGCGCTGCGGCGGGGGGAGATGGAATGGGTCGAAACAGATAATAGCGCCGTTCTTGCCTATCGCCGCTTTATGCCCGATCAAAGCGAAGGCGTTCTCTGCCTCTTCAACCTCAGCGACCAGTCGCAAACCTTCACCCTGCACCGTGAACGACAAGATTTGCTGGCTAACATTGATACAATACCGACAGGTGAGCTAATCTTGAAGCCCTATGCGGCTCATTGGCTGATTTGACCAATTTTTCGCAATTTCTACACCGGTTAACCGACAATGAATAGCAAATTACTCTTCCATGATTTACAACAAGGCCCACTGCGCGACCTGGAACCCTTGGAGCAGGATATTTTTCGCCTGCGGTTAGAGCAGCAGTTAGGGGATGTGGAACGGCCGTTACGCCAACTCTACGCCCATCTCCCCAACTTCGACGAGTGGCTAGAAAAATTCATCAGCCTCGCCGCCCACGCCTACGCCAACCGCCCGGCCGAACTGCGCCAGCTAGACCTGAAGCGTGTGCACCAACCCGATTGGTTCCAGCAGTCCGGCATGATGGGTTACGTCGCTTACGCCGACCGCTTCGCCGGAACCCTGCGCGGCGTCGCCGACAAAATCCCCTACCTCAAAGAACTCGGTATCACCTACCTCCACCTCATGCCCTTGCTCAAACCGCGCCCCGGCGCCAGCGACGGCGGCTACGCCGTGATGGATTACCGCGCCGTGCGCGACGATCTGGGCGCAATGGCCGATTTGTCTGAACTGGCCGCCCACCTGCGCCAGGAAAACATCAGCCTGTGCATAGACCTGGTCTGTAACCACACCGCCAAAGAGCATGAATGGGCGCAAAAAGCGGCCGCCGGCGACCCCACTTACCAAAATTACTACCTCATGTTCCCCGACCGCCTGCTGCCCGATCAATACGAACGCACCGTGCGCGAAATTTTCCCTGAATTTAAATCGGGCAGCTTTACCTATTACGAAACGTTTGACAAATGGGTCTGGACCACCTTCAACGAATTTCAGTGGGACCTCAACTACGCCAATCCGGCTGTCTTTGGCGAACTGCTGGACATTATGCTCTTCCTGGCGAATCAGGGCGTCGAGGTGCTGCGCCTGGACGCGGTGGCCTTTATGTGGAAGCGCCTGGGCACGGACTGCGAAAATCAACCCGAAGCCCATGCCATTTTGCAGGCCTTCCGCGCCCTCAGCCGCATTGCCGCCCCCGGCCTGCTGCTGAAAGCGGAGGCCATCGTGCCGCCGCCGCAGCTTATGCCCTATTTGGGTCTGGGTGAAGCGACCAACAAAGAGTGCGAAATTGCTTACCATAATGTCTTTATGGTCATGTTGTGGAGCAGTCTGGCCGAGGGGCAGGTGGCCCTGATGACCCACGCTTTGCAGCAAATGCCAGCCATCCCCTCCGGCGCGTCCTGGCTGGCTTATGTGCGCTGCCACGACGACATTGGCTGGGCTGTGACCGAAGAAAACGCCGCGGCCGTGGGCCTGAACGGCTACCTGCACCGTTCTTTTTTGAGCGATTTTTACAGCGGCCGTTTTCCCAACACCTTCGCTCGCGGCGCTACCTTCCAATTTAATCCGCGCACCAACGACCGGCGCATCAGCGGCTCGTGCGCTTCGCTGGCCGGCCTGGAAGTGGCCCTGGAAAAGCAAGATTGGGCCGAACTAGACCTGGCAGTACGCCGCATTTTGCTGCTCCACAGCTTGATGTTGGCCTTTGGCGGCCTCCCCTTGCTCTACATGGGTGATGAAATCGGCCTGCTGAACGACCCGCGCTACCTGGAAGACCCCGACCTGGCGACGGACAACCGTTGGCTGCATCGGCCGACCATGGATTGGGAACTGGCGGAAAAACGACAAGATTGGTTGAGCGTGAACGGCCGTCTCTTCCAATCCCTCCGCCATCTTATCCACACGCGCCAACAAACCCCCGCCCTTCACGCCCAGGCCGCTGCCCTGCCCGTCTGGACCCACAACATCCACATCTTTGGTCTCCTGCGCCAAAGCCCACGCGGCAAATTGCTAATTCTAGGTAATTTCAGCCGCCAGCCGCAAACCGTGCCCGCCTACCGCCTGCACGACCTCGGTTTCAGCGGCGCTCTGCGCGACCAGCTAACGGCGCAGTTCGTCTATCCCGCCACCGACTTGCTTCTGGAACCCTACCAATCCCTCTGGCTGCAACCAGAAAACTGACAATTGGGCGTCATCATGCAGATGCCTGGCGCTTCTGAATCGCTCCAAACGACAAAGCTCACTTCGTAAACAAGTTTATTGGCGAATCGTGAAAAGCAGTTAAAATGTGACACGTCTCTTCGCAGTGTAGTTGTTTACCTGGCACAAGCCCTACCGGTTCGTTAAGATTCAGAATTTGACATTTGCGACTTCAACCCAATCCGCCTCCTCAGCGCCTCTTCCCTATGTCATTACTATCCGTAGGCCGAAGTCCGTATCCCGTTATCCGATGACATTTTCCAGAGTTAGCACCCTACGGATTACTGATAACGGATTACCGCTTACGGGTATTAGAATTCTCAAAGACCCCACATCTTTGCCTGCTGGTTTTCATCTACACGCGAGTTGCACCCCCAAACAACAAGGAGAAATAAGATGAAAACAGTCTGGAAAATTGCAAGCGGGATTCTGGCCGTCTCGCTGCTCGTTTGGGTGCTTACCCTATCCCCTTCAGGCAGCGCACAGACAGGAAGCGGCGCGCAGCGCGGGCCTGCCGGTTCCTCGGCGGCGGCGCAGAAGGGCGACGACACACCAACTGTCATCGTGAGCGATCCGGTAATCCCTACCCTCACCGGCCCTGTCCGAGATTTGCCTCCATTAACCTTAGAATATTATCTCGAACGTGAAGTCAACCCTCGGCTCACCCTTAATCCGGGCAATCCAAATTTCGATCCTCCCAGTGGGCCTGATCCGCTGTTGGGCCTGCAAGAAGCCGCCCCTGAAGCATCAGCTGAGGGCTTTGACACACCCATATTCAATTTCAACGGCCGAATCTTCACCGGCGCCAACCCACCCGATACCGTCGGGGATGTCGGCAAAGACCATTACATCCAGATGGTCAATGGCAGCGGGACACCGGTGAGCATCTACAACAAAACCACCGGGGCACTCATCCAATCCTTTGCTCTGACTTCGCTGCCTGGTTGCGCCACCGGCAGTGGCGACCCTATCGTGCTGTACGATCAATTGGCCGACCGTTGGTTCCTGAGTGAATTTGGTTCTGGCAACTCGTTGTGCATCTATATCTCTACCACACCAGACCCCACAGGCACATATTATTCCTATCAATTCACCACCCCCAGTTTTCCCGACTATCCCAAGTATGGCGTCTGGTCCGACGCCTATTACGCCACGGCCAACGAGAGCAGCCCATCCATTTATGCCCTCAATCGGGCGGCCATGTTAACCGGCGCGCCGGCCACCTCGCAGCGCTTCACCGCGCCCGGCCTGGCTGGTTTTAGTTTTGAGGCGCTCACCCCGGCCGACCTGGATGGCATGACCCCGCCACCGGCCGGTACGCCCAACTACATCATGCGCCATGTTGACACAGAAGCGCACAGCGTGCCCGGATATCCAACCAACGATATTCTGGAGGTCTGGGCCTTCTCGGTGAATTGGACCACCCCGGCCAGCTCCACCTTCACCAAAATCGCCGACATCCTCACGGCCGAATTCGACTCTACCCTTTGCGGTCTGACCTCGTTCTACTGCATGGGCATGCCGGGCGTCGCTCAGGGGGCCACCTCGTCGCTGGACCCGCTGCGTGAGGTTATCATGAACCGGCTGGCCTACCGTAACTTTGGCGACCACCAAACATTGGTGGGCAACTTTGTCACCGACATTGGCAGCAATATCGGTGGCATTCGCTGGTTCGAGCTGCGTAAGGTTGGCGCCGGCGCCTGGGCGCTGCACCAGGAAGGCACGTATGCCCCCACTACCAGCGACAATCGTTGGATGGGCGGCATTGCTATGGACGGTTCCGGCAACATTGCCCTGGGCTATAATGTTTCCAGCCAGACAATTTACCCCTCCATCCGTTACACCGGCCGTCTGGTCACCGATCCATTGGGGACTATGCCGCAGGGCGAATACACCCTGGTGAATGGCTCGGCAAACAATGGCAGCAACCGGTATGGCGATTATTCTGCCATGTCCGTTGACCCCATTGACGATTGTACCTTCTGGTTTACCGGCCAATGGAACGACGCCAGTCAATGGAAAACACGCATTGGCGCGTTTAAATTCGATGCCTGTGGCACGGAAGATTTCACTTTGTCGGCCACCCCAGCATCGCAAGACGTTTGTGCGGCGACCGATGCCGTTTACAATGTGACGGTTGGGCAAGTGCAGTCTTATACCGACCCGGTTACGCTGAGCGCCAGCGGCAATCCGGCCGGAACGACAGCTACCTTCAGCCTAAACGGACAGCCAGCGCCCTATACCAGCACCCTGACCATCGGCAATACCGGGGCGGCGGTGGCTGGCAGCTACGCCATAGATGTGGTCGGCGTGGCCCCCACCAGTACGCATACGACGACGGTGCAGTTGAACCTGTTTACCAATGCACCGGCTGCCCCCAGTCTGACCGCGCCTGGCAACGGGACCATCAACGTGCCGGCTGCCCCCACCTTCACCTGGAGCGATGCAGGCGCCACCAGCTACCTCCTGGAGGTAGCCACCGATGTTAACTTCAACAACATCGTCTACACGGCCAACGTCAACGGAACCAGCCACACGGCCGGCGCAACCTTGAACACCAGCAGCACTTACTTCTGGCGCGTCCAGGGCAGCAACACCTGTGGCAGCGGCAGTTACTCGGCTGTCTTCTACTTCACCACTGTTGCCGCGCCCGGCGACTGCGGTCCCGGCAGCGTCGCCAACGTTCTCTACGACTATGGCTTTGAGAGCGGCGCATCCGGCTGGACATCCGAAGGAACAGGCAATACGTGGGCTATTGCGGCGAGCAATCCGCACAGTGGCGCGTCCCACTACCACGGCAACGCCCCGGCGGCGGTGAGTGACCAGCGGCTCATCTCGCCGCCAGTGGTGCTGCCTGCCGGAGAAGACCCAGTGGTGTTGAAGTTCTGGCACGCGCCCAACCTGGAGGCAAACGGGGCAACGGCTTGTTATGATGGCGGTATTCTGGAAGTGACGACCAATGGCGGCACGACCTGGACGCAAGTGCCAGACAGCAGCCTGCTGGCGGGTGGTTACACCGGGACGATTTCCAGCGGCTTTAGCAATCCGTTGGGTGGGTTAAGCGGCTGGTGCGGCACAAACCCGCAGCCGTACTACCAGACCATTGCCGATGTGAGCGCTTACGCCGGACAGACGGCGCAGTTCCGTATGCGTCTGGGTACGGATACCTTCGTCAGCCGCCCCGGTTGGGATGTGGATGATGTGATGGTGCAGTCGTGCACGCCCGCCGGCGGCGCGGCGAGTATTGCGCTGACCAAGACAGTGGGCACAGACCCGCTGGTGTACCCGACGACCGACGTCATCACGGTGACGAGCGGGGTGACGGTGACTTACTTCTACGTGGTCGAAAACACGGGAACCATCACGCTGCCGCTGCACACGCTGAACGACAGTCAATTGGGCACGGTGCTGGGACCAGACTTTGCCTATGACCTGGCGCCGGGCGAGTTGGTGACGATTACGGCCGATGCGGTGGTAACGGCGACGGTGACGAACACGGCCGTGTGGGTAGCCACGGACGGCGGCGCGACAACGGCTGTGGCCAACGACAGCGCCACGGTCAACGTCATCAACCTGGGCATCAGCCTGAGCAAGACGGTGGGCACAACCCCCGGCGTCTGCGCGACGGGTAACGCCATTGAGGTAGAGGCGGACACGGTGGTGTACTACTGCTACACCGTCACCAACACCGGCGACGAAGCTTTGGCGCTGCACGACCTGGAAGACGACCAGTTGGGTGTACTCTTCAGCAGCCTGGCCTACAACCTGGCGCCGGGAGCGAGCGTAGACACGGTGGCGGCCGGGTTAACCATCAGCGCCACCATCACCGGGACGACGACGAATACGGCCGTGTGGACCGCCTACAACGACGCGACAGTCAGCGCATCGGCCAGCGCCAGCGCCACGGTGACAGTGACAACGTACACGTTCTACCTGCCGGTTTTTATGAAGCCATAAAACGGTAAGTACAGACCCTGAGGGCTTCCCAAACCCTCAGGGTCTCATCTATCAGCAAGCATATTTTTAGGAGGTAACATGAATTTACGTAAAATCTGGTTGGTTGCGGCCATTATGGTGGCTTTGCTGCTTTTGGTTTCCGGTGCGCCTTCGTCTCAGGCGTCGGCGACGGTTAGCAGTGCGCCAGGAGGGTATTTTGTAACCATCCCCGCAGCGCAAGTTCCGACAGCCGCTCGTTTGGGTTTAAACCCCTTAGTAGCCGTAGAATATGGCTCGTTCCAATGGTTAGAACTCAACCAGGCCGACTATGATCGGCTGGCGTCCAGCGGCGTCGCGTTCACGTCTGTCCCGGACGCCGGGCAGGTGCAGGTGGTAGCCTACACCTTCGACCCCATTACCGATGGTGAGCCGACGCTGGACGCGGGGCAGCGCGCCACCACAACAGGGCCAGCTTTGCGCCTGGTGCAATTTGTCGGTCCGGCCAACGATGTCTGGCTGGACGCCATGACAGCCGCCGGGCTGCCGGTATTGCAGTATTACCCCAGCAATGCGTTCCTAACCTGGGCCACAGAAGCCGAGGCGGCCGCTTTTGCCAACCAGTCGTTTGTGCGCTGGCAAGGGGTGATTCATCCGGCGTATAAACCAGACCCGGCGCTGGCGCAAATGAGTGGGCTGATCGAAAACGTGGATGTGATGTTCTACAACGACGGCCGTCTCGAAGCCACCCTGGACGCCATTACCGATCTGGGCGGACAGATATTGCAATCGTACCCATCGCAGCCAGACAAAGCCTTCTACAACGCGGTGGTGAAACTGCCGGCCGAAGCAGTAACGGCCGTCACCCAACTCAATACCGTCCTTTGGCTGGGGCATCTCAGCCCGACCCCCATTTTAGATGACGAAATGTCCTCCCAGATTCAGGCGGGTAACCACCCCGGCGGCACTCCTGTGACCGGTTACACAGCCCATCTGTCCAACCTGGGCGTCACTGGCGCGGGGGTTGTCTGGGCCATCGTAGACACCGGCGTAGATTACGATCACCCAGACCTGGGGCCAAATATCGTTGGCGGTTATGACTTCCCTGGCGCGTGCAGCTTCGCCGGGCAGCCAGGCAGCGATTGCGCCGGCGGCGGGCATGGCACACATGTGGCCGGTATCGTCGGCGGTACGGCCGCGGCCGGATTTGCCGACGCCAATGGTTTCCTGTACGGCCTGGGCGTCGCCCCCGGTTACAGCATCTTCGCCATGAACTCCCTGTCGGCGGCCGCCTGGCCTCCGGCCGGTGGCTGGCAAGAACACAGCAAACGAGCGGTTCTGGGCGGCGCAATCGGTGGCAACAATTCCTGGACCACCGGTGAAGGCACCAATCACGGCTACCAGGCCTCGGAACGCACCCACGACATCATGGTCCTGGATGGCAATTTTGACACGGCAAACGTGGCTGAACCCTTCATCGAGGTCTTTTCGGCCGGAAACTCCGGCCCAGGGGCCAACACGCTGACAGCGCCCAAAGAAGCCAAAAACCTGATCATTACCGCCAGCAGCGTGAATTTTCGCGCTGGCAATATCAACACGATTTCCAGTTTTAGCAGTCGTGGTCCGGCTGCGGACGGCCGTTGGGTCCCCACCATCACCGCCCCCGGCGAGCAAATTGCCTCAGCCAGAAATGATCTGGGCGGCAGCTGCTCGACGGCTATCCCTGGAACCAATAACTTGTATGCTTTTTGTTCTGGAACCAGCATGGCTTCCCCCCATGCCGCCGGCGCGGTGGTTCTGGTGACGGAATGGTGGCGTAACTTTAATGCCGGGGCAGACCCCAGCCCAGACATGGCCAAAGCCCTGCTGGTCAACGGCGCAGTAGATATGGGCACGGCCGACATCCCCAACGCCAACGAAGGGTGGGGGCGCGTCAATGTCACCAACATCATCAGTCCCACGGCTATGGTCATTTATTTTGACCAGCCCACCATCTTTAGCAACACCGGCGAGCAGTGGAGCATTGACGTGGGTGTGCCCGACCCCAGTCAACCGCTGCGCATCACCCTGGCCTGGTCCGACGCTCCCGGCGCGGTCGGCGCCAACCCGGCTCTGGTGAATAACCTGAACCTCAGCGTAGTCAATGGGGCCAATACCTACCTGGGTAACGTATTCAGCGGCGGCTGGTCGGCCACCGGTGGCGCAGCCGATACCCGCAACAACCTGGAAAACGTCTATGTCCAGAATCCGGCCGGCAGCGCCACCATCACCATCAACGCCGCCAACATCGCTGGCGACGCTATCCTCTACAATGGCGACCCCACCGACCAGAGTTTTGCTTTGGTCTGCTCCAACTGCGCTTTGGGGACCGATTTCTCCCTAACTGCGACGCCGTCCAGCCAGAATGTTTGCGCGCCCAACGACGCCGTTTACAACGTCAGCGTTGGCTCTATCCTCGGCTTTGTGGACCCGGTTGCGCTAAGCGCCAGCGGTAATCCGGCCGGAACGACAACTGGCTTTAGCGTCAATCCAGTGACGCCGCCAGGAAACAGCGTGCTGACCATCGGCAATACCGGGGCGGCGGTGGCTGGCAGCTACGCCATAGATGTGGTCGGCGTGGCCCCCACCAGTACGCATACGACGACGGTGCAGTTGAACTTGTTTACCAATGCACCGGCTGCCCCCAGTCTGACCGCGCCTGGCAACGGGACCATCAACGCCGGCTGCCCCACCTTCACCTGGAGCGATGCAGGCGCCACCAGCTACCTCCTGGAGGTAGACACCGATGTTAACTTCAACAACATCGTCTACACGGCCAACGTCAACGGAACCAGCCACACGGCCGGCGCAACCTTGAACACCAGCAGCACTTACTTGGCGCGTCCAGGGCAGCAACACCTGTGGCAGCGGCAGTTACTCGGCTGTCTTCTACTTCACCACCGTTGCCGCGCCCGGCGACTGCGGTCCCGGCAGCGTCGCCAACGTTCTCTACGACTATGGCTTTGAGAGCGGCGCATCCGGCTGACATCCGAAGGAACAGGCAATACGTGGGCTATTGCGGCGAGCAATCCGCACAGTGGCGCGTCCCAATTACCACGGCAACGCCCCGGCGGCGGTGAGTGACCAGCGGCTCATCTCGCCGCCAGTGGTGCCGCCCGCCGGAGAAGACCCGGTGGTGTTGAAGTTCTGGCACGCGCCCAACCTGGAGGCAAACGGGGGCAACGGCTTGTTATGATGGCGGTATTCTGAAGTGACGACCAATGGCGGCACGACCTGGACGCAAGTGCCAGACAGCAGCCTGCTGGCGGGGTGGTTACACCTGACGATTTCCAGCGGCTTTAGCAATCCGTTGGTGGGTTAAGCGGCTGGTGCGGCACAAACCCGCAGCCGTACTACCAGACCATTGCCGATGTGAGCGCTTACGCCGGACAGACGGCGCAGTTCCGTATGCGTCTGGGTACGGATACTCCGTCAGCCGCCCCGGTTGGGATGTGGATGATGTGATGGTGCAGTCGCACGCTCGCCGGCGGCGCGGCGAGTATTGCGCTGACCAAGACAGTGGGCACGGACCCGCAGGTGTACCCGACGACCGACGTCATCACGGTGACGAGCGGGGTGACGGTGACTTACTTCTACGTGGTCGAAAACACGGGAACCATCACGCTGCCGCTGCACACGCTGAACGACAGTCAATTGGGCACGGTGCTGGGACCAGACTTTGCCTATGACCTGGCGCCGGGCGATGGACGATGATTACGGCCGATGCGGTGGTAACGGCGACGGTGACGAACACGGCCGTGTGGGTAGCCACGGACGGCGGCGCGACAACGGTCAGCCAACGACAGCGCCACGGTCAACGTCATCAACCTGGGCATCAGCCTGAGCAAGACGGTGGGCACAACCCCGGCGTCTGCGCGACGGGTAACGCCATTGAGGTAGAGGCGGACACGGTGGTGTACTACTGCTACACCGTCACCAACACCGGCGACGAAGCTTTGGCGCTGCACGACCTGGAAGACGACCAGTTGTGTACTCTTCAGCAGCCTGGCCTACAACCTGGCGCCGGGAGCGAGCGTAGACACGGTGGCGGCCGGGTTAACCACAGCGCCACCATCACCGGACGACGACGAACACGGCCGTGTGGACCGCCTACAACGACGCGACAGTCAGCGCATCGGCCAGCGCCAGCGCCACGGTGACAGTGACAACGTACACGCTCTACCTGCCGGTTATTCAGAAGCCGTAAAACGGTAAATAGCCGTTTACCACCACGGAGGCAGGCAGAGTACAGCGAGTCTTGGCGTTCGTGAATCAGGCCCGACAGGTTTTCGGAAACCTGTCGGGCCTCTATCTTATCTCTGTGTCTTCGGTGTCTTCGTGGTGCAACCTTTGGAGAGGAAGCCATGGCTGCATTGTTTGGCGGCATTGAAGCGGGCGGCACAAAATTTGTGTGCGCCGTAGGCACAGGACCAGACGACATCCGCGCTGAGCATCGTTTTCCGACGACGACGCCAGCAGAGACGTTGGGGCAGGCGATAGCCTTTTTTCAGGAGCAGGAAGAGATTAACGGCCGTATCGCCGCTGTTGGCATCGCCGCTTTTGGCCCGCTGGACCCCAATCCCCACTCACCCACCTTCGGCCACATTACGACCACACCCAAACCGGGTTGGGCCAACACCGACGTGGTGGGGGCGATTCAGGGGGGGCTGGGTGTGTTGGTGGGCTTTGATACAGACGTCAACGGCGCGGCCCTGGGCGAACATCGCTGGGGCGCGGCGCAGGGCGTGGACACCTTTATCTATCTAACGATTGGCACGGGCATAGGCGGTGGGGTGATGGTGAACGGCCGTCTTCTGCATGGCCTTATTCACCCCGAACTCGGCCACATCAGCCTGCCCCACGATTGGGCGCAAGACCCATACATAGGGCGCTGCCCGTATCACGGCGACTGTCTGGAAGGCATGGCCGCTGGCCCAGCCATCGGCGACCGGTGGGGGCAGCCAGCCTTTGAACTGCCGGCCGACCATCCCGCCTGGGCGCTGGAAGCCCATTACCTGGCGTTGGCCCTGCGCAGCTTCATCTGCACGCTGTCGCCGCAGCGCATTATCATGGGCGGCGGGGTGATGGAGCAGCCGCAGTTGTTTCCCCTGGTGCGGCAAAAGACCATTGAATATCTGAACGGCTACGTGCAGTCGCCGGTTGTTTTGCAGCAGGTGGATTCCTATATTGTGCCGCCGGGGCTCGGCAATCGTGCCGGGGTGTTAGGGGCGATGGCCCTGGGCATGGCGGCGCTGGGTTAAAATTAGACCGGCCAGGTTTTTGAAAACCTGGCCGGTTTGTTGCTGCCGATTAAGTTGCCGGGTCCAGGTGGACCGTCTGGTTGACATGACCAACTAATTTGCATTCAGTTTGCGTGCCATTGTCGCTGCGGAGGATGCTGATGGTTTGTTTTTTGCCGCTGAGAACGGCCGTTACCTTCAGTACCCCATTATTTGCCACATAACCGGCTGCCGGGTCCCGGTGCGAATTAAGCTGCAAGGCGCAGCTCCCTGATGGGGCCGCCGGATCTTTATCTAGCAGTTCCAATTGAATGTTGAGGTCGCCGTTATACCCAAGAAAGCTCAACGTTCCAGCAATGTCCACATCAAATTCAGAATAACTCTTGATCATTCCCTGACCCACCGGAATCCAGATAAATTTCTTGGCTTTCACGACAACTTTTTGGCCGGCGTAAGTTCCTTTGGCCACATACTGAGAAATAACCGCCATGTGCGTCTCCTTTTGCGTCTTGCAACTGCTGGCAACCTTCGGTGAAAGGTATGGTTGGACCGATGCCCACTATCCGTAGGCCGAAGTCCGTATCCCGTTATGCGATGGCGTTTTCCAGAGGTAGCGCCCTACGGACTAGCGATAACGGATTACCGCTTACGGGTACTACGCCGGCAGCGGGTTCACGACATTGCGTAATTCTTTGCCCCGCAGCGCATCTACCACCTGCTCCACAATTTCCACCCCCACACGCCGCTGCGCCTCTTTGGAACTGGCACCCAAATGCGGCGTGTGAATCACATTGGGTAAACCAATGAGCGGGCTGTCTGTGGGCGGCTCTTGCTGGTAGACGTCTAACGCCGCCGCGGCTACTTTGCCACTTTGCAAAGCGTCGGCCAACGCCTGCTCGTCAATCAACTTGCCGCGCGCCACATTGACAATCACCACACCATCCTTCATCTGGGCGATGGCCTCGGCATTGATGATGTTGCGCGTTTCCGGTGTCACCACGCTGTGCAGGGTGATAATGTCCGCCTGGGCCAGCAAATCTGGCAGCGACACCATCTGCACCTCCAGTTCCCCAGACACGTAGGGGTCGTAAGCCACGATCTTCATGCCAAACGCCAGCGCGCGCCGGGCCACCAACCGGCCGATGTAGCCCAGGCCAATCACGCCCAATGTCTTGCTATCTAGTTCCATGCCCATGAACTGGGCGCGCTCCCACTTGCCCGCGGCCACAGAATTATGAGCGGTCACCGTGTGGCGGCTGATCGCCAGCATGAGGGCCATTGTTTGCTCAGCCGTGGCCACACTGTTAGACCGTGGTGTGTTCATGACCAACACGCCCTGGGCGGTAGCCGCGTCCACATCTACGTTGTCTACGCCAATGCCCGCCCGGCCAATTACCTTGAGCTTCTTTCCGGCGGCAATCACGTCGGCGTCCGGCCGTGTGTCGCTGCGGATGATCAGCGCATCGTAGTCGGGAATTGTGGCGATAAGTTCTTCTTTACTCATGCCCACTATCATGTCGTAAGAAATGTCACTCAGAGCCGCCAGCCGATCCAGACCAGCCTGGCCCAATTTGTCGGAAATCAGAATTTTGTATGTCATCGTCGCCTCTTTAATAAAACCTAAAAATCGTCAATGGGAAGTACGAGGAACTGTTTTTGAGCTGCACAAACAGTTCCCCTGTAGTATAGCGAATGATGGCTAATTGGCACGGCAGAACGCCAAAAAGCCTACGTGAGTAGGCTTTTTGGCGTTCATGTAATGGTCACGATTTGGTCAGTGTCATTCTGAGCGGAGTCTTCGGAGCGAAGAATCCCTATTTGTCGGCAGAAAGGGGATTCTTCCTCGAAGACTCGTCAGAATGACAGTGCTTCCAACCAAATCGTGACCATTACACTTTTTTGGCGTTCCGATGGAGAGGGAGGACGAAGCAGCAGCTAAAGGCCAAGCCGGGCAGACGCCTGACGGCAGAGGCCGCTGCCGCCGGCCGCCATCCATTCGTTCAGACGTTCGCTGTCGGGTTTGCCCGCTTTGGCGTCGTCATAAATGCCTTTGGCCCAATAGAAATAACGTTTGGTTTCGTTCGGCCAACTGTCGTATGGGTTGTCGGAGGCGCGGTAGCCGCCATTATAGCCGGCAAAGGAGAGATAAACGTCGCCGCCGGTATGTTGCAGCATGGTGGCGTAGAACTTCAGGCCACGAAAGGCGTTGGTGTCTGGGTTTTGCATTACTTCGCCGGCCGTAAAGTGGAAGGGCATCACCTGGAACAGGCCCTGCGCCCCGGCGCTGGAGACGGCATTGGGATCGCCGCAGGACTCAATTTGCATAATGGTAGCCGTGATGTCTGGGTCCAGCCCAAATTCGGCCGACCAGGCGACAATCTGTGGCGCCCAATGCTGAATTTCCGGCGAAAATAGGGAGGCGATTGCGCCGGAAGCTGCGGCCGCGGGCGCGTCGGCGACCGCTTCGGTTTGGGTGGTAGAAACGGCCGTTTCCCCCAACGTCTCACCAGTCACCACCGGACTCGCTTCCACCACAATTCCGGCCAACAGCCGTGGAAAAACAAACAGCGCCATCAACGCCAATACCGTGACTACCAAGATAGGAACCATGAGAAAGGGCTGTTCGAGGGGAGAACGGCCGTAAACAAATCGCTGGTTCTGCCATTCATAATGGGCTTCAATAAATGGGTCATAGCCATAGCCCGCATCGCCCTCGTAATCAGATGTAAATGGCGTTTCAACGATCTCGTAAACAGTCATTTCGGCAACCTCCTCGGATAAGACGTGGCAGGCTCATGGAAACCTGCCACGTCTGTACGGACTATGTAGAGCGACTAATAAAATCGCCAACCTCGTTAACGCTGATTCTGGCTCCGTGCCTGGACGCCGCTCATAGGCACCCGGCGCATTCCCGGGTTGGGCGCGGGCGGGCGTTGGCGCACACGCGAATTTCCACCGCCATTGTTTACCGCCGGATTCACTCGTGTGGGCTGCGCCGGAACCGGTTCATATTCATCCAGAAATGTCGGGACCTCGGTCGGTCGCGGCGCGGCCTGTGCCGGTTTGGTCGCCATGCGTGGTCGCGGTGGAGCCGCCTGTACCGGCTGCCCGCCCGCCCGCAGCGGACGCGGCGCGGGAACCTGAGCCGAGGGCGCAGCCTTCGCCGCCGTCTGCCCGGCGCTGCCAAAGTCAAAAATGTGTTCGCCGGCCACCGTAAACGCGCCGATAAACAAAATGCGCGTTAGCCATACCAACACGGCCACAAAAATAGGCACGTATTTCAGCAGTTGTCCCCGGCTCAACACTTCGTTGCCAAAATCATGATTCAGCAGCGTCAACGAAACGGCCCACCAGGTCATGACGGCGTTCATGGTTGCGCCCAACAACCAGGCGCCCATTAGGTACCACACCTCTTTCGGTTCGGCGCTGCCCTGCTCTGGCGTGAACAGTCGTACCAGCCCGGCGAAGTCAATGGCGCAGAAAGCAACCGCCAGGATGGCCGCCCATTGCAGGCCAATGAACTGCACCTCACCCAATAAATTTTGCAGCGCATAGCGGGTCGTATCAAAATTGAAAATCTCAAACGCCAGCAGCGCCACAATCAAGATAACGCCGATCATTGCTTTACGCGGTAGGCGCAGCCTTTGTTGGTCCAAGCTCAGGCCAAAAGGGTTAGACGAACTGCGCGCATGTGTGTTTTGCATTATTCTTCCTCCATGACAGCAAGCGCCTTCTCCAGGGTCGGTCTTGTCTGTCTTCTCCTTCATCACAGTGTGCAATTTGTTCTATTATCGCTGCCAGATTACGCCGATGACCGAATAATTAGAACATATGTTTTATAGCACACCCGTTCTATCATGTCAATAATCAGCTCTGTATTTGTGACATTACTTGTCGAAGTCTGGCGATGATTTGCCCGGTAGTGGGCGAGAGAAGGTTTGAGGATTGTGGGAAATGGAATCGAAGGTCGCGCGTATCTTACTCGTCGTACCCGTTCAGATTGAGCGGAATGGCGAGGTAAAAGGTGCTGCCTTCGCCGCGTTTGCTTTGAACCCAGGCCCGGCCGCCGTGCCGTTCGGCAATAGATTTGACGATTGCCAGGCCCAGGCCAGACCCTTTTACTCGTTCTGTGCCCCGTTCTTTCACCCGGTAAAAACGCTCAAAGAGACGCATCTGGTCTTGTTCTGGGATGCCGGGGCCGTGATCGGTGACGCTGAAGATGACCTCGCTGTTTTTGCGTTCGGCGCAGAGCTTCAGCGGGCCGCTGCCTGGGGCGTATTTGATGGCGTTGGTCAGCAAATTAGTCAATGCCTGGCGCAGCAGGGGTTTATCGGCGATGAGTACCAGTTCTGCCGGCTGGACACCGATTTCTAGTTTAATGCCGCTGAGGTGGGCGTGCTGCCAGAATTCTGTGGACAGGTCGGCCAGCAGCGGCTCCACTTCGATGGCCTGGTTGCGCAGCTTTACGCCCGATTCAATCCGGCCCAGGTCCAGCAAGTCGTTGACCAGCTTGGCCATCTGGTCTATGCCGCCCATGATTTTGTCCACATAATCTTGCTGCTTCTCGTTTAGCTCGCCAACCATTGGCAGCATGGTGGCGTAGCCGCGCATGAAAGTGAGTGGACTGCGCAGATCATGGGAGACGGTGCTGACGAAGTCGGACTTCATGGCGTCTATTTCTTTCAGGTGGCTGATGTCGTGCAGCACGGCGACGCGCCCCATTATCTGGCTGTCGCTGCCGATGATGGTGGAGGTGCTGGTGTAGAAGACACGGCCGTCATCCAGTGGAATTTCCCGGTTGGGCTGCTGTTCGTTGGGGCTGGTCAGCGCTTCAATCAGCGGCGTGATGGTTAATACGTCGGCCGCCGGACGGCCGTAAACCTCGCTGGTCTTCAGGTTAAAAAGCTGCTCCGTCGCCCGGTTTATCAGCACAATCCGCTGCGTGCGGTCGGTCACAATCACCGCATCGGCAGTGCTTTCCAGAACCGCCGATAGACGCCGCCGACCGCTTTCGGCCGTTGCATAGAGGCGGGCATTGTCCACCAACACGGCCGCCTGCCCGGCCAACGTTTTGAGCAAATTATGCTCCGTCGAATCAAAGGCGTGGGGTGAACGATAGCCCAGCCACACGACCCCCTGAAAGCGTTCTTTGGCCGCCAACGGCAGCGCCAATAGCGCCGTCACCGGCAGATTGACCGTTTCATCTAGTTGCAGCGCGGCCCGAATTTCCTGGGGCGTCTCCAGCAGTAGTTCGGACTTGTGCCGCAGCGCCTTGCGAATCAGCCTATCCAAACTGGCCATCTCGCTGGCGGCGGCCCCTTCGCCATACGTCACCGGATAACCGCCGGTGGGGCTGGTAATTACGGCGCGCGCTCCGGCGGCGCCGGTCCCGCGCACCGCGCCGCGCAAGATGGCCGGCATCCCCTGGTTCATGTCTATGCTGGCCGACACATCGTGGCTGACGCCCAGCAGCAGCGACAGTTCATTCAGTCGTTGGCGGATGGAGCGCTGCATGTGGGCGAACGCTTTGGTAAGCTGGCCGATTTCGTCGTCGCGCTGCTCCACTGTTTCTGGCCGCCAGGCGCCGCCGGCGGCCAGTGTCTCCGAGGCGTTGACCAGTTCGGTGATCGGCCGGGTGATGTCGCGGCCTATCAGGGCGAAGATGGCGTAAAAGACGGCCGTAATCAACACCATCACCATCGCCAGCGGCACGCCAATGCTCACCGCCAGTTCCAGCACCGTCTCATACGGCGCCGTCATCACCACCGTCCAGGGATGGCTCTCGCCGCGCACAAAATAGACCAGTTCGCGGGCATTGGTTTGCCCTTCACGTCCCTGGTAGGCTACGCCGGGCGTGGTCTCGCCGGTGATAATTTCGCGGCCGATCTCTTCCGGCAGCCGCCAGGTCTGCAAAAGCTGCCGGGCGTCGGCGTGGGCTACAATTTGCTCGTTTTCGTCCAGAATGAAACCGGTTCCGCGCCCCACAGCGCCTTCCATGCCCACAATCAGCCCATTCAACGATAAATAGGGCACACGCCCCACCAGCGCCGCCACCGGTTCGCCGTTGGCCGCTAACACCGGGGCGACAAAACTCAGCACGTACTCATCGTTGGCGGAGGGGGCGGTGGTGGTTTCAGCCCGGTTGCTGTTGAGGGCGGCGGCGATTGCCACCTTTTCCCGATCAGACAGCGCTACCTGGGTCACGTCTTCCGGGTAAAAGGCGGAGATGGTTTGGTCCTGGTTCACCAGCAAGATGCGGCGGTAAAAGGGATTGACGCGGAATAACTGCTGTAATACTTTCTGGGATTCGGCTGTATCGGTCGCCAATAGCTGCTCATCGTCGTTGTAGAGGGTGAGCAGATTTTGTAGATTGGCGCGAAAATTGGGGATTTGGGTCGAGACGGTTTGGGCGTCGTGAGCCATCTGATTGACCACCAGGCGGGTGGAGACGTTGACGGCGACGTTGTAGACGACAAACACCATCAAGATAAGTACCAGGCCAACAAACAGGACAAAATTGGTCAGCAGCCGATAACGGAGGCTGCGCTGCCAGGGGGTGGGAATGAGCGGGCGGCTTGGGGCAACAAGTTGGGGCACGCCGAGCAAAATGAGCATGACGATAACCCCGCCCAGCAGCCCTTGCAGCAGCAGGGGCAGCAGATGGGCGGTAGCGGTGGAAATGGCCAGGTCTACGGCCGTTAACGTGCTGACTACGCCCACCGCGCCGACAAACGCTGCCAGACCAACCGGTACGGCCATCGGCAGCAGGCTGAGTGGTCCGGCCATTACCGGCAGACGCAGCCAACGAAACAGGCGGCCCTGGTAATGTTGTCGCAAGAAGAAGGTGGCGATGACGGCCGTGAATCCCCCATGAAACACAGCATACAACTGGTGGGTTTGGCCCAATGCCGTGCCCAGCCCGGTGAACAGTCCCACGCCCAGCGCCGCCAGGGGATTCAGGCTGGCGGCAGCCAGGAGAAGGGGAACGGCCGCAAATGGAACCAGCACCGTCATCGGGTTCTGGGCGACGGCGGCCGGGGCCAACTGGTTTTCAAATGCCAGACGGATGGGAAACAACTGGCTGGTGAGGAATCCGGCGACCGACAGCAGGACAAATAGGCTCCATTCCCGTCGGTCGAATTTGCGGCTTTCGTTGTGGTAAGCGTATAGGATATACGCCAGTAACCCGACATAAATGAGCAGCAAAAGGTATTCGAGTGGGTGGTTGGGCAGTGCCAGGGCTATCTCGCCTGCCGCACCCCATAGCTCTAGTGGCATTGGGTACCTTTTGGGGGCCGCGTTACTTCTAGCCTCAGGCGCGACACGCTTTTGCACTGTATCGCACCTTCACAATCGTGCAGGGATTATAACATGCCCAAATAGGCATCGCAATTTGACCGTTACGGCCGTGTGTAGGGATGTTATAATGGTAAGCCTTGACCCGTAATCCGTAAACGGATTACGGATTACGGAACACGGCTTACGAAATAGATAAGTACACACGAGAAGACTATGTCAGAGTATATTGAGATTGAAACGGAATTTGGCGATGACGGCCGTTCCCTTTTTGTCACCACCAATCAGAGCCTTACCGACGGGGTGATGGAAACCTATGCTTCTCTGGAGGAAATGGAAGAAGGTTCGCCGTTGGCCCAGGCTCTATCGGCGATTGATGGTATTGCCCACCTGACGTTAAACGGCCGTGCCCTCACCCTCATCCGCGCCCCCGAAACCCCCTGGCATCACCTCGTCGCCGACCTGTCGGCGGCGCTCAAAGACTTTTTCTTGTAGGAAGAGAGTTGGTTAGTAATGGTCCAAGAATAACTTCCTGTTTTTTAGATTGGTCCAATCTGGGCCATGTAATTTCTAGATGATCACTTAACCAACCAACCAACTGACTAACCAACTAATCATCCCACCTCACCCATGCGCCGCAAACCCTCCCCCACCGCCATCCTCGCCGTCGTCGCCTTTGGCGTCTTTGTGGCCGCCGATGATCTGACGGTGGTCTCCACCATGCTGCGGCAGATCGTATTCGACCTGGGAATCCCACTGCCGGCCGGGCTGGACCAGGCCGCTTGGATTGTCAACGCCTACCTCATCGCCTATGTCGTCGTGATGCCTTTTGTAGGGCGGCTGAGCGACATTGTGGGGCGGCGGGTGGTGTATGTCGGCGCGCTGGCCTTGTTTCTGGTCGGTTCGATTTGGGTCCCGTTGGCGGGCAGTTTTAACAGCTTTTTGGCGGGGCGGGTGTTAACGGCCGTTGGCGGCGGCGCCATGGTCCCGGTGGCTATGGCCGTAATCGGTGATGTATATCGGCAGGAAAAGCGCGCCGCGGCGTTAGGGACATTGGGCGCCATAGACACGGCCGGTTGGGTGTGGGGGCCGCTGTACGGCGCGCTGCTCATCCGCTATTTGAGCTGGCAGTGGCAGTTTTACCTGAACATCCCCCTGGCGCTGTTGGGTATGGCCGCCGCCTGGTGGGCGCTGGCCGACTTGCCCCGCCCGGTGCGCCAAGAGCGCATGGATTGGTGGGGCGTCGTCACCCTCTCCATCGCCCTGCTCAGCCTGAACCTGGGCCTGCTCAACAGCGGCGACGTGGGCAGCGCCGGTGGTTTCGCCAGTCTGAACGCCAATCCGCCGACCCCCACCTGGCCCTACTTCCTGGTCGCCGCCCTCAGCTTTGCCCTCTTTCTCTTCAGCGAAACGCACCTCTCTCCCGCTCTCCCCCGCTCCCCCTCTCCCCTTCTTCCCCTCTCCCTTTTCCGTCGCCGCAATTTCAGTCCGGCTGTCGGCATCAACTTCCTCATCGGCAGTGTGCTGATCATTGTTATGGTCAATGTGCCGCTGATCATCAACGTGCTGGCGATAGACGTGGCCGAAGCGGCCCTGATCAGCGGGGGGCTGCTCAGCGGCATGACGTTGGCGATGGCCCTGCTGGCCTACGTGGGCGGCCGTCTGACTGAACGCTGGAGCTATCGGCCGGTGACATTGGCCGGCTTGGTATTGTGCGCCGTGGCTTTTGCGTTGATGGGCAGCAGTTGGCAGGCAACGGCCGTTGGCGTCCACACCCCATACGGGCAAATGGCCTGGCAGTTGGTCATTTTGGGCATGGGGTTTGGGCTAGTGATCGCGCCGGTGGGCACGGCCGTCATCAACGCCGCCCCACCCGACCAGCGCGGCATCGCCTCCAGTTTGGTCATTGTGATGCGGCTCATGGGCATGAGCGTGGGTCTGTCCGCCCTGACAGCCTGGGGCCTGCGCCGCTTCGACGTGCTGCGCCGCCAGATCACCCTGCCCGACCTGCCGCTGACCGACCCCGGCTACCAGCAAGCCATCGTGGATGGCCTCACCCAAGTCACCGTCGCTGTCCTGGCCGAGACGTTTCTTGTTTCCGCGCTCCTCATCACCCTGGCCTGGCTCATTGCCCTCACTCTCAAACCAGAGACCGAAAACTAAAGATTCTGTAATGATCAAGCGTTAGTAGAATCGTTGTCATTCTGACGAGTCTTCGAGGAAGAATCCCTTTCCCGTCAACCGATAGGGATTCTTCGCTCCGCAGACTCTGCTCAGAATGACAATGCGAGGCGATGTCCTTAACTTGATGAGTTTGACTAACCTATGACCATTACAGAAAACTAAACATTAAGGCCCTATCTGCAAAATTTGACACACCTGTGCCTGCCCCACTACAATGCAGGACAGGCAAACGCCGGGAGGTAAAGACGCATGTTGGCGGAAAAAAGCAAAAAACGCACCATGACGGCCGAACAACTGGCCCAACTTTCGCCCGAAGCCAGTCGCGGCGAACTCATTGAGGGGGAATTTGTTGCCATGTCACCAGCAGGACAGATGCACGGAGAAATTGCAGCCACAATTTTGATCATGCTTGGGCAGTTTACCCGCCGACAAAAACTCGGCAGGGTGTACGCTGCCGAAACTGGCTTCGTCCTCAAGCGCCAGCCAGACACCGTGCGCGCGCCAGACGTGGCCTTTGTGCGGGCAGAGCGGTTGAGCGCGGCGACGCCGCCCACCGGCTTTTTTGATGGGCCGCCAGACCTGGCGGTGGAAGTTGTGTCGCCCAGCGAAACGCTGGCGGAAATTGAGGGCAAATTGCTGGACTACCTGGAAAACGGCGTGCAGGTTGTGTGGATTGTCTACCCCACCACGCGCACCATCACCATCTATCATTCCCTTACGGCCGTGCGCACCCTGACCATCAACGACAATCTGGACTGCGAAAAACTTCTGCCCGGCTTTTCCGTCCCCGTCCAAGAGATATTTGCCTGATCCGCCTGACTTTTCGCCTGAAAACAGGACCAAAAAAGGCCCGGCAGATTATGTTTGCCGGGCCTTTCCTCTCGCTCTCGCTCTCGCTCTAGCCCTTCGGTTTGTCCCGCAGCGCCAGGGCAATTTGCAGCTCGTCTAGCTGTTTTTGCGCCACTGTCGAAGGCGTGTCCGACATCAGGTCGGTGGCCTGGGCGGTTTTGGGGAAGGCCATCACTTCGCGGATGTTGGGTTCGCCGGCCATCAGGGCTACCAGGCGGTCTATGCCAGGGGCGATGCCGCCGTGGGGCGGCGCGCCATACTCAAACGCTTCCAGCATGTGGCCGAACTGGTCCATCGCTTCCTCAAAGGAGAAACCGATGAGTTCCATGATTTTGCGTTGTAACGGCCGTTCATGGATTCTAATACTTCCGCCAGCCACTTCAAAGCCATTACACACCAGGTCATACTGCTCGCTCAACACCGCGCCAGGGTTTGTATCCAACAGCGGAATCTGTTCTCGTTTGGGCGCAGTGAACATGTGGTGGCTGGGCGCGTAATGCCCATCCTCCAGATGCTCCTCAAAGAGCGGAAAATCAATCACCCAACAAAAAGCCAGGGTATTGCTGTTCTTCAGGCCCAGGCGCGTGCCCAACTCGTCGCGCAGCGCGCCTAACACACTGTAAACCACATACTTCTGGTCGCTGGCAAACAGCAGCAAGTCGCCCGGTTGGGCGTTCAGCCGCTCCGTCAGGGCGACCAGTTGGTCTACGGTGAAGAACTTGGTGATAAAGCCCTTCATCTCGCCGCTGTCCGGGTCCAGGGCCATCGTCGCCAGCCCCTTCGCGCCGTTGGCTTTGGCGATCTCTTCTAATTCGCCAATGTCTTTGCGGCTGTAGCTGCCCGCGCCCGGCACGCAAATCGCCTTCACCGGATGACCGGCGGCCACATTTTCGGCGAAGACCTTGAAGGCGCTGGCCCCGGCAATGTCGGACACGTCTACCAGTTCCAGGCCATAGCGAATGTCTGGGCGGTCTGTGCCGAAGCGTTCCATCGCCTCGCAGTGGCTGAGGCGCGGGAAAACGTCGTGGGCTAGGGGAACCAGGCTGGTGTGTTTGACCATGCCCACCATCAGCCCTTCGATCAGGTCCAAGATGTCGTCGCGCTCCACAAAGCTCATTTCCATGTCTAACTGGGTGAACTCCGGCTGGCGGTCGGCGCGCAGGTCTTCATCGCGGAAACAGCGGGCGATCTGGAAATAGCGCTCGTAGCCGGCGACCATGAGGAGCTGCTTAAGCTGCTGCGGGCTTTGCGGCAGGGCGTAAAATTTGCCGGGATGCACGCGGCTGGGAACCAGATAGTCGCGCGCTCCCTCCGGCGTGGATTTGAACAGGATAGGGGTTTCAATCTCAATGAAGCCACGTTCGTCCAGATAATCGCGGATGAACTTGACGGCGCGGTGGCGGATCATCAGGTTGCGCTGCATTTTTTCGCGGCGCAAATCGAGGTAGCGGAATTTCAGGCGCAGGGTTTCGTCTACCACTTCGTCGCGGTCAATGAGGAAGGGGGGCGTTTTGGCCGGATTGAGGATGGTCACGCTGTCGGCCAGCACTTCGATGTCGCCGGTGACGAGGCCGGGG
Organism: Candidatus Leptovillus gracilis; assembly: GCA_016716065.1. Taxonomy (NCBI): domain Bacteria; kingdom Bacillati; phylum Chloroflexota; class Ardenticatenia; order Promineifilales (SeqCode); family Promineifilaceae (SeqCode); genus Candidatus Leptovillus; species Candidatus Leptovillus gracilis. The sequence goes on from JADJXA010000004.1 coordinate 260,917, forward strand.
TTTTCCAGCCCGGCCGGCCGGTGGGAGACTTCGCCGGTAATTTGCAGCACGTATTCGCCGCGTACCTGTTCGGCCACGTTGAAGGCTTCCTGGGAACGGCCGGAATTGACAACGACCTGCGTTTTGCCGTCGCGGTCGCGCAAGTCAATAAAAATAACGCCGCCCATGTCGCGGCGGCGGTTAACCCAACCGGCCAGGGTAACGGTTTGTCCAATTTGTTCGGCGCGTAGTTCGCCACATGAATGTGTTTTGAGCATAATTTCCTTCCTCACGAATCAGGGCGCAATTCATCGCGCCCTGTTAAAGTCAGCGCATTTTATCATGCGCCTCAGGTGGTAACAAGCGATTCGCCCGGCGCCCGGTTTCCGTTTGTTCGGCGCCTGGCGTATAATCTGCCCTATGTGCAAATTCATCTCTTTGTTCAGCCTGTTATGTGGATTAATTGTGTTGGTGGCTTGTGGTGGCGCGCCGGAGGTTACGGCCGTTCCCAACCCCGCCAGCGCCGCCCCAACCAGCCAACCCACCAGCCCGCCAGAAACGGCCGTGCCCACGCCCCTGCCACCCCCACCCGTCGCTGACGGCCTGACCATCGAACTAACCGACGATTTCCATCCCTTCGACGCCCGCCTGCTGGGGAGCAATCTGCCGGCCTGGCTGGGAACCGGGCGCGTCGAAGACCCCGCTTTTATCAACCGTACCATCGCCTCTGGCGTCAGCCTGATGCGCATTCCCGGCGGCAGTTGGAGCAATTATTACGATTGGGCCGCCTGCGAGATAGACAACCTATGCCCCTGGGACTGGGGTGTTTTGCGGCCCACCGACTTCATCAACTTTGTCCGAGCGGCGGGCGTCCCGGCGATGTATATTGTGAATCCTAACGGCACGCCGCAAGAAGCGGCGGCGCTGGTGGCTTTTTTTAACGGCGCAGCCGACGATGAGACGGTGATTGGTCCCGATGTGCGCGGCCGTGATTGGGGCACGGTGGGGCAGTGGGCACAGCTCCGCCGCGACAACGGCAACCCGGAGCCGCTGTCCATCACCTATTGGGAGTTTGGCAACGAAGTGTACGGCGGGAAAGAGGGCACAGAGTGTCTGTCCTGGGGCTGGGAAGATGTATGGACTTGTGACGGCCGTGAATACATCCAGGGCCTCGGCAGCGGCGCCGAGCGGCAGGCTGGTTTCCTGGAATTCCGCGAAGCGATGCGCGCCGTGGACCGCTCCATCAAAGTGGGCGCGGTGGGCGTGCCGGTGCAGAGCGATTGGAGCAATTGGGGCAATGAGGTCATCGAAGAGGCCGGCGCGGTGATGGACTTTTACATCATCCACCAATACGCCTATTTTGAGCCGCCGCGCAGTTATGAGGCGGCTCTGGCCCAACCCCAGGCGGTCTGGCAGCCGATGATGGCCGACGTGCAGCGGGCGTTTGACCGGTATGCCAACGGCCGTCGCCTGCCTATCGCCGTCACCGAATACAATTTGTTCTCGGTTCAAGACCAGGATAACGCGCAGTGGATGACCCGCGCCGTCAACATGTTGTTTATGGCCGATACCATCGGCCAGATGGCGACGCATGGGTTTAGCCTGGCGAACCAGTGGGATTTAGCCAACGGGCAGGCGGGCAATGGCACAGATTACGGGCTGATGAATGTAGACACCCTGGCGCGGTCGCCGCAGTATTATGTCTTTCCGCTGTGGGCGCGGTTTGGTTCGCGGCTGCTGCCCGTCAATTCTTCCTTCGCGGCTGATACGACGTTGAGCGCCTATGGTGGGCTGATGGGTGACGGCCGTTTCTCCCTGCTGGTCATCAACAAAACCGGCGAACCGATCACCACCGATGTCGCCGTCAACGGCGGCCCGCCAGCCTTTCGCAGCGGATTGGCCGACGTAGCCGTCGCCCCGGCGCTGGACAGCCAGATTGTGACATTTAACGGCGTCAGCGATCCCGCCGATGACCTGTCCGACGCGCCCTCTACCCCCTTGGCCGAATTGAGCAACCCGTTTAGCTATACCTTCCCTCCTTATTCCATTACCCTGCTGCGGCTGGAGCCATAACCAGCCCGATGAGTACCTTACGAGCCAACTTGTTTGCGCAGCGAACAAGAGTATTGTCAAAGATTACGCAGATCTTTATCTTCAATCTGTGAAATCTGGGCATGGTTCATCAAGCAAGACATCTTCTTTACAAATTTGCGCTGCGTTGTCATGCTGAGCGGAGTCTTCGGAGCGAAGCATCCCGCTCCCGCCAGAGGAGGGGGATGCTTCGGGGGACCTCAGCATGACGCGCTTTCTTGCCAAATTTGTAAAGCACAATATCGCCTGGAATGAACCATGCCGAAATCTGCGTAATCTTTGACAACCCTTCTTGGTTCTGGCTTGTCCAGGTTAGAAACGAGATTTAAATAATTTTTACACGTTTAGATTGTAACATTCCAATAAATTGGGGGAGCCTACGAGAGCCGCCACGGTCGTCTTTAGCCCCGTTTACGGAGCGTCGTTTTTTAGCCTGGGGCTTTAGCTCCAGGCGCAGCGGACCACCGGCGACGACCAGCGCTAAAGCGCCGGTCTATAAAACAACGCCGGGTAAACCCGGCTTTCACTTCTATGCTACCGATGACCCCAAGATATTGAGAAGATACTTTAGACTGGACAAATCTTCCTCATCTCTGTTTAAGATTACCGTAGGCCAATAGTCCTATTGGCGCTGGGTAGGCTGATTCTTCTGCTAGAATACCGGCTGTTGTGACTTAGACTCACTGCGCCACACGGCCGTCTTGTTCTCATCACTCCCCTCGCCTTTCTCCGAACCTCAGGCCGAATCCCCACCGAGCCACGCCCTTAATTTAGCCAGACTATGGAGGTATACCCATGCACCGGAAACGTTCTGCCATTGTTTCGTTTGTGTTACTGGCGCTGTTTAGCGTCGTTGTCCTCAATTCACAGGCTGCGCCATCCTATACAAATCCCCATCAGCCAGACACCCCCACACAGCCCACCGCCAACATCACCATCAACGCCGCCGCCAATGGCGCGCCCATCAACCCATATGTGTTAGGCACAAATTTACCGGCCTGGTTGGGCGCCTGGCGCAGTGAAAACAGCACTTTTATCGCTCGCACCATCGCCGCCGGCATCACGATGGTGCGGGTTCCTGGCGGCAGTTGGAGCAATTATTACGATTGGTCCAACTGTGAAGAGAACAACGAATGCCCCTGGGATTGGGGCGTCCTGACGCCGACCGACTTCATTAACTTTAGCCAAGCCACCGGCGCAGACCTGATGTATACCGTCAATCCCAACGGTACGGCCAAAGAAGCGGCCGCGCTGGTGGCCTTTTTCAACGGTTCTGTCAACGATACCAGAGTGATCGGTGTGGATGTGAAGGGGCGCAATTGGGGCACAGTGGGCCAATGGGCGCAGCTTCGCAGCAGCCATGGCAATCCCGCGCCGCATCCCATCACCTACTGGGAAGTGGGCAACGAGATTTATGGCGGGCAGTCGGGCAAAGATTGCCTGCCGTGGGGTTGGGAGGATGTGTGGACGTGCGACGGCCGTGAATATATTAACGGCATCGGCTCTGGTTCCAATCGGCACGAGGGCTACCTGGAATTTCGCAGCGCCATGCGGTTGGTAGACCCCACCATTCAGGTGGGCGCGGTCGGCGTTGCCCCGCAGGATGGCTGGACCAATTGGGGCAATGAAGTCATTGACGAGGCGAGTGACGTGCTGGATTTTTACGTCATCCATCAATACGCTTATTATGAGCCGCCTGGTTCCTACCAGGATGCGCTGGCCCAACCGCAGTCGGGTTGGGACTGGATTCGGGAGGATTATGATGACGCCCTGGCCCAGTACGCCAACGGCCGTGCCATCCCCGTCGCCATCACCGAACACAATCTCTTCTCGGTTCAGGAAATGGACAACGGCCAATGGATGACCCGCGCCGTCAACATGTTGTTTATGGCCGATACCCTGGGCCAGATGGCGACGTATGAATTTGACATGGCGAATCAATGGGACCTGGCCAACGGCCGTCCTGCCAATGGCACCGATTACGGCCTGTTAGACGCCGAAACCTATGACCGCAGCCCACAGTATTACGTCTTTCCGCTCTGGTCGCGCTTTGGCGGCACGCTGCTGCCGGTGGCGTCGTCTTACAACGCCGCCACCACCCTCAGTGTCTACGCCGGACGCATAGACGACGCGACGGTGTCGCTGTTAGCCATCAACAAAACGGGCAATGCCATCGCCGCCACCATCCAGGTGGATGGTACGACGCAAATCAGCAGTGGGCTGGCCGATGTGGCCGCAGCCACGTCGTTGGGCAGCCAGAGCGTCACGTTTAACGGCGTGGGCAACCCCAACAACAGCCTGTCCAACGCCCCCTCTACGGTCTTGAGCAATCTGAGCAATCCGCTGGCTTATTCCTTTGCCCCCTATTCGGTCACGCTGCTGCGCCTGGGCGTGGATCAGGCCCCCGCCGGACTGGGCGTGGCCGACAGGTCTGTGCCCGAAGGCAACAGTGGAACCAGCAGCGCCACCTTCACTGTTTCGCTCTCATCGGCCAGCGCATCAACCGTTACGGTGGATTATGCGACGGCTGATGGCACGGCCCAGGCAGGCAGCGATTATACGGCCGTCAGCGGCACGCTCACCTTCACTCCCGGCCAGACCAGCAAAACCGTCCAGGTCCCCATCCTGGGCGATGTGGTGGACGAGGGGAACAGCGAGACCTTCACCTTCAACCTGAGCAGCGCCAGCGGCGCAGCCATCGCCGACGGCCAGGCGGTGGGGACCATTCAGGACGACGACACGGCGCAGTTAAGCATCGCCTCCGGCCCATCGGTGTTGGAGGGAGATGTGGGCAGCGTGACGGCCGTGTTTAATGTCAGCCTGTCTACCCCGGCCGCTTTTGCCGTTACCGTCAATTATGCCAGCGCGAATGGCAGCCTTAACCCGGCGACAGCCGGGGTAGATTATGCGTCGGCGTCTGGTTCGCTGACGTTTAGCGCCGGGCAGACGGCCAAAACCATCGCCGTTACGGTATACGGCGATACCCTATTTGAAGCCGATGAAACCTTCAACGTCCTCCTGAGCAATTCCAACCCGGTGACGATGGGGACGGCCAGCAGCACCGGCCGTATTCTCAACGATGATTCGGCCAGCGATTTTGCCTATCTGCCGGCCGTGACGAGAAATTAAGCATCGGTGGTGGGTGGAGGGGAAACGGCCGTTTCCCCTTCGCCGCCACCCTGAAATCATTGACGTGATCGCCGCCTCCGCTTATACTGAAAAAAGCCGACGCGGCACAGGCCGCGCAGTTGTCTATCATTTCCAATTCCCCATCAACACAAGGAGGTTTTTCATGTCCATTACCATCACCTGGCATGGTCATGCCACATTCTCGTTGAATATCGGCGGTACGGCCGTTGTCGTAGACCCATTTTTCGCCGGTAACAGCCCTGCAGCCCAGACCAAAGTCGGCGATGTGGCCGCCGATTTCATCCTGCAAACCCACGGCCACGGCGACCACATCGCCGACACGCTGCCGCTGGCGAAGCGCACCGGCGCGATGGTGGTCGCCAATTTTGAGATTTGTAACTGGTTGGCCGCCCAGGGGCACGGCAACAACCACGCCATGAACACCGGCGGCGGCTGGAATTTCCCCTTTGGCCGCGTCAGAATGACCTATGCCCAGCACAGTTCTGGCCTGCCTGATGGCAGCTACGGTGGCAACCCCGGCGGCTACGTCATCAGCGCTGAGGGCAAAAACATCTACATCGCCGGGGACACCGCGCTCTTCTCCGACATGGCGCTGATCGGCAAGATGGGGCTGGATGTGGCCGTGCTGCCGGTGGGCGACAATTTCACCATGGGGCCGGAAGATTCGCTTGAAGCCATTCATCTCCTGAAACCCAAAGTAGTCATTCCGTGCCACTACAACACCTGGCCGCCCATCGCCATAGATGTTCATGCCTGGGGCAACGCCGTCGCCGGCCAAACCTCCGCCCGCCCCATCATCTTGGCAATTGACGAAACCTATTCGGTCTGATACCGTACAGTTGTCCATGTTTACAAAGTGCAGAGAGACGCAGCGCTCTCTGCACTTTTGGTTGTATAGGACCCGACAAATCTGAGAGACCCGATATTGTCTATTGTAAAGGAGATATTTTTGTATGAAACGTATCCATTGGCTTCTTATATTGGTAGTGATCATGAGTCTGGCTTTGGCTGCCTGTGGCGGTGGCGAAGAACCGGCGGCGACGGCCGTCGCGGAAACAGCCCCCGTCACCGAAAGCAATGAAAGTGCGCCGCCAACGGCCGCGCCGCCAACGGCCGCGCCGCCAACGGCTGTGCCGCCAACGGCTGTGCCCACCGCCACCTCTGAGCCGGAACAAGCCAGCGTTGCCTTCGCCGATCTCAACTTCGGCAACAAAATGGAAGCGCTGAGCAGCTATCGTTACGAAATGGTGATGACCGTCAGCGGGACCGACGAGAGCGGCACGCCGACGAGTAAGACGATGACGATGCAGATGGCCTTCACCAATGATCCCCAGGCCTCTTCAATTTCGGTATCTGGCGACGGCATTCCTGGCATGGAAGAGGCTTCTTCCATCGAAATTGTGCAAATCGGCAGTACCAGCTACATGGTCTTTCCAGAAATGGGCTGCGTCGCTTTTCCCGCCGAAGAAGAAGACTTGCTGCAGAACGACCTGGCCCAAGAATTCAACCCGGAAACGATGTTCCGCAGCCTGGATGACCTGACGTTGGTCGGCGAAGACACCATCAACGGCATTCGGGTCTTGCACTACACCTTCGACGAGTCCGACATCACCACCGAGGACGCCCAGGGGTTGATGGCGGCGAACGGCGACCTATTTATTGCCAAAGATGGTGGGTATCTGGTGCGTCTGGCGGCCGATATGAACGGGGATGCTCTGTTTATGGAGGGCTTTGAAGAGATTAAAGATGCCGTCATGCGCATGGAATTCAACGTGACAGACATCAACCAGCCCTTTGAGATTATCCCGCCGGCCGGCTGTGAAGGCCAGGGACCGGACGCGGAACTGCCCTTCCCGGTGGTTGAAAATGCCACAGACGTGATCAATTTCCCCGGCGTCATTGGCTATTCGACGACGCTGCCCCCTGCTGATGTCATCGCTTTTTATCAGGAAGCGATGGCCGACGCTGGATATACCTATGCCGAGGGGCAATCCTTCATCACCGACAGCGCGGCCAGCCTGACCTTTGACGGCAGCAGCGGCGCTGTCAGCGTGACCATTAGCGACAGCAATGGCGTTACCTCGGTCGCCATTTTGTACGAAACCGGCAGCTAACCTAATCGTTTGCAGGCCCGAAGGGTTTTCTGAAGCCCTTCGGGTCTAAGGTTGCAGCAGAACTTCGGGGGAGAAGAGGGAGACACGGCCGTTTGCCGTCAACGCCGCCATACTCAAGGCATAGGTTGTGCCCGGAACCAGGTCGGTGATGGCGACCTGCCCCGCATCTCTGGCCGCCACAAAGCGGAACGGCGCATAATCGGCTGTGCCTACCGGCCGGAACGACAGCACATACCCATCGGCCAATGGGTCCACCGGCCAACTCAGGACAAACGCCCCTGGCTCGGCCAGCGGCGATACGGCCGGTGGGGCCGGCTGCGGTGGCGCGCCGGCCATGTTGGCGATGGCGGCCAGACTCAGTTGGCTGATCTGGCGCAAATAGCTGTAATCCAGCGCTTCAGACGTATCCAGCGCGGTGTGGTTGCGGTTAGGGTCCTCAATGGATTCGGTCAGGCGCAGCGCCGGAATGCCCACTTCCAGAAAGGAGATGTGGTCGCTGTACCGCCCTTCGCGGTCCACGGCGTCCACCAGCGTCACATCAAACGTGGGCAAATACAATCCCCCCACAAAATCCAGGTAACGCCCCAACTGCCGTGGCAGAGACGTATCCGGGCCGGGCGAAAAAACGCGCACCGACTGAGGGATGCCCGGCCGGCCGCCGACAATGTCCAGGTCCAGCACGGCGTCTACCCCGGCGCGGTCTACCAGCCGATTGGTGACGTAGTGGCGGCTGCCGTGCCGCCCCTGCTCTTCGGCGGCAAAGGCGATGAAGATGATGTCCTGGTTCCAGGTTTGTGAACTAAGCAGGCGGGCGATTTCTAACATGGCGGCCACGCCGGAGCCGTTGTCGTTGGCCCCTGGGGCGCGGCTGCTGCCGTCGTTGGGATTAATGGCGCGGGAATCGTAATGGGCCACCAGGATGATGGCTCCCGGTGCGGCGCCGCTGCCGGGCAGGGTGGCGATGACGTTCTGCTGGTCGGTGGTCAGGCCGTCCAGGGTCAGCGGGAAACTGTCGAATTCAACCTGGAGACGGCCGTTACCCACCCGCAAAAATTCGTTATAAATCCACAACCGCGCCGCGCCAATGCCAAAATCGGGCCGGTCTGTCAGGCTGAACGTGTTGCGCGTGCCAAATCCTTCCAACGTCTGCACGTAGCCTACCAACTGCTGCGGCGATACCGCGTCTAGCAGCGCCTGAATTTCCGGGTCGCGCCCCGGCACAACATTGCTCACCGGATTGACAATGACATTGGCCGGTAAGTCGCCCGCAAAAACGGAAACGCCGACGGCCGTTGGCAGAGCCAAAGGGGGTGGGGGTGGAGTAGGGATCACCGGCTGCTGCGGCCCTTGTAGTAAAGAGCAGGCCAGACCGGTGAACAGCAGCAAACCAACAAAAATCAGAAGTGGTCGGGGCAATGAGTACACTACCTTAGCAGTTGATTGACTGACAAAACTCATGAGAATCAACTTGTACTAAACGAAAACACTTTAAAGCACTTGGAAAGACGAAAGTAAAGCCATGTCGTACGCACCGTTTTGTGTCAATAAAAATATGGCTTCGAGTTCTCTCAGAGCGTGTTTGAAAATTGATCATACTCGCAATTGGGATTCAAATTACGAGTATGATCATACAGATAACACGACAATCATATCCGACTGATTTGACAGAGCAAGAGAAACACATTCATTAAACAGTGGAAGCATATGATGCAAAAGCGAATACACGTTAGGCAATGGGTGTGTAATTCATATTTTGTGGGAGCAGATTCATGGATTTCTGGGTAAAATCAAACAAAATAATTTTATTATGTCAATCTAAGCAGCAACCTTTCAAAGCAAAATATTGGTGATAGCATCCGAGTTTTAATTTTTATGTCAATAAAATGACTCAAAATCAAAGCTGGCTACGATTGTAAATATCATTTACACACCCTTAGGCGAATCAAGTATTCTAGTCAACCCTGATTGACTCCCCAGCTGTGGCGAGTTCTTCCCCGGTCGCTGCGGCCGGTGTCCCCACCGCGCCGCATTTGCTTGCCAGTCACCAGCCCGTTTTTCATCAGTTGCGGCACGATTTTTCGCGCGGCCTTACTCCCTGGCGTACAATTCGCGGCATGGAAACGTACCAGATTCAGGAGGGGGCCGTCCTCTACTACCTCACCTTCACCGTCATCGAATGGCTGCCCGTCTTTGTGGCCGAAGAACCGTGCAAAATCCTCACCGACAGCCTGAATTACTGCCACCACCACAAATCGTTGCGCGTCAACGCTTTTGTCCTCATGCCCACCCATGCCCACGTCATGCTGTTTGACGCTGACTTTGACAACGAACGACTGCGCCACACCATACGCGATATGCGCCAATTCACCGGGCGACAACTGGCTGATTACAGTGAAAAGCATTTACCGGCTGCCTTTGCCCAGGTGATGCAAGGCACAGCCCGCACCGACCGCGCCCGGCAGTTCTGGCAACAGAGCAAACACCCCGTGGCCATTTGGACGGCCGAATTCTGGCAGACAAAAGTGCGGTATATCCATGACAACCCGGTGCGCAAGGGGCTGGTGCGGGAAGCAACGGCCTGGCGATTTTCGTCGGCAGCCTATTGGTTGCTGGACCCGCCGGGCGAGACGGATGTGATATTGACGGAGGTGGTGTTGTGAGCAAAGAGGTTCCGGTGGGCCAAGGTGGTGTGGCTCGGTCTGGAAGACCGGCCACAGCAGGGGGGTATAGGAATTTTTACAACGAATGGAGCTTTTACGGTTATACGTCGAAGCAGAATGGTGAATTCGGTAAATATTGGATTGGTACTTTGCCTAGATACTGGATTGAGTAAAAAGAGGTCATCATGAGAAAATGGAGTAACATGTTCTATCTTTTACTAATTGTTCTAGTGTTCATCAGCTGCGGATGTGGAAGCAACCAAGGAATGAGTACACCTATTCCTGAAGTTGAGGTCGTTCCGTCATCTTTACCAACCGAAGTTTCCTCTACATCAATCAGAACACCAACAACTGATGCATCTTTATCAGCCAATTTGACTAATCCGACGGTTGCTGCGACGACGTTGGTTGCTCAAACACCAACCTCAACGCTACCTTCAGAACCATTTATCACGCCGACAAGAACCATGGCGCTCACTCCTCCTTATCGCTATTTAGAATTAGAACCGCTTTCAATGAATATAGAGCTTCGATACGTTGCTTGGGAGATAAATGGAACGAGGCTTGTTTATGCGCTAACGCGACCCGATGTTCGTTCTGCCGAACCTAAAGATTGGGCTTGGTGGCGTTATAACATAGAAACGGGTGATAAGGAGTCGGTTCGTCCAGTGGCTAGCAGAGTAACTCAGGAGATCAGACATCAATTAAACCTTTGTCCAACTAAACAGGAACCCCTGGAAACGCAACCCGATTGTTCGGGACACTCGATATTGCTGGAATCATCAACCCGTGATCGGATTATATTTTCCCCGTTAAGTTCTAATGGAGGTGACACATGGTTGGGAAATATTAATGGTACAGACCTAGTCAAGCTAGAGACCCCTGTTGATACCCCTTCCCACGCTCAATGGTCGTCAGATGGTCGCTGGATCCTTCTCAGCGTTCATTTTCCCGGTATGCCAGGTCAGATGACACATTATTTAGTCCGCGCTGATGGCTCGTATGAAACCGAGTTCAGTGCGCTTACTGGTCATGACTTGTTCCGACTGAACGGCTTATTTCCCCAGTTCAGCCCGGATGGAACAAGATTGGCCTATATTGGCTCAACTGTTTATGAATCCTTTGACAAAAACAATTACCATTTGTTTGTACTTGCTCTGGAGAGTCTAGAAAGTCAACAAATCTCAGACCATATTGGGTTGTTTCAGTGGTCTGCCAATAGTAGCGGGTTATATGTACTTGATGGAGGCTATTATCCGGTAGATCCATATGGGGAACCCACAAATATGCAGGAAGTAACGTTATACCACATAGACACGGCAAGTGAATCAGGCAATGAAACGATCATTGCTGCACAAATACCCTATTATCCAAGTAATTCTTATGGTGCTTGGTTAGGGGGATATTCCCCATCTATTCGGGCTCTGGCTTATGTCGGGTATGATCGACAAAGTTTTGGCATACTGATGTTCTCGCCTTTTAAAACACCCGAGATGATGGAAACCATACTTACACCATGAAGGGTAACATTTACGCACGGCCGTGACGGACGCCAGCCTGCGCGTGGGCATTGCCGCCAGCGTGGACAATGACGTGGAAGATGGCTGACCAACGTGACGCTGACCGCTTGCAGCGCGGCGTTCCCCGTCATGGCCGGGGGCGTGTACCAGTTTACGGGGCAGGTGACCGGAGCGCTGGCTGCCTCTTTGGGGCAAGGAGGGCGGATTGTAGCGATGCATGACAATGGCGAAACCCTGCTCTGGCAAAACCCGGCCAACTTCAACGGCACAACCACCGTGCAGCGAACCTTCACCGGCAATGCCAGCGGCGCCCCACTGGTCGCTGTGGCAGGTCTCCAGACCTAGCCACACCCCGCTTGCCAATCTCCAACCCATGGGGCTGCTTTCTGGCGTTAGTCGCCGCATGACATTATCAACGGCGTTTCGCTTTGCGCTCCCAGTTAGTTTAAAATCACGCCATGGAAACGTACCAGATTGTTGAGGGGGCAGGGATTTATTATCTCACGTTTACGGTGGTTGAGTGGCTGCCTGTTTTTATCATGGAAGAAACATGTTTCATCATGACAAACAGCCTCAACTATTGTCACCAATACAAACATTTATGTATCAATGCGTTTGTGATTATGCCCACGCATGTGCATCTTATTGTGTTTGATGCCGATTTTAATAATGAGCGTTTAAAGCAAACGCTGCGGGATATGCGTCAGTACACGGGGCGTATGCTGGCTGATGTTTGTGAAAAGCGGATGCCAGCCGCATTTGGACAAACGATTCGGCAGACTCAGCGCACGGATAGAGCGCGGCAGTTTTGGCAGCAAAGCAAGCATCCGGTGGCGATTTGGTCGGCGGGGTTTTGGCAGACGAAGGTGACGTATTTGCATGATAACCCACGGCGAAAGGGATTGGTGACGGATGTGGTGGCGTGGCGGTTTTCGTCGGCGGGGTATTGGCTGGGTGAGCCGCCAGGGGAGACGGATGTAGTGTTATCTGAGGTGGTTTGGTGATGGGGATGAGCGTGATTCAATACCGGGATCATTTGGCTGGTGGGTTGGAGTATGGCAAGTGGGGTGTGGCTAGGTCTGGAGACCTGCCACAGCAGTCAGAGGAAGACCGCGCCGGAGCAGGGGCAGGAGATGGAGAGGGAACGGCCGTTCTGCCCGCTGCTTACGAAAATTATCCAGGTGATGAGGAGGGAACGGCCGTTCACCTTGCAGCTTGGACGGCCGAATTCTGGCAGACAAAAGTGCGGTATATCCATGACAACCCGGTGCGCAAGGGGCTGGTGCGGGAAGCAACGGCCTGGCGATTTTCGTCGGCAGCCTATTGGTTGCTGGACCCGCCGGGCGAGACGGATGTGATATTGACGGAGGTGGTGTTGTGAGCAAAGAGGTTCCGGTGGGCCAAGGTGGTGTGGCTCGGTCTGGAAGACCGGCCACAGCAGGGGGGTGAACGGCCGTTGCCCGTTCCTTGCTAGCGGTTGGTGTTGGGGAACGGCCGTTTCTCGCTCCCTGTTCGTGGTTGGTGGGGAACGGTCGTCATCCCTTCACGGTTAGTGGTTGGTGGTGGGGTGGAAACGGCCGTTCCCCCGCACAACTTACTCGATTTATCCAGGTGGTGGGGATGGCAACGACCAAAGATTGGTCCAATCTCCGAGATTGGACCAATCTGGTGACGGTAGGTTGGGAACGGCCGTTGTCTGGCCGTTTAAGCCTTACTTGTTCTTGTCTTCATTCTTGGGCATGAACAACGACAACATCTCCACCGGAACCGGGAAGATGGTGGTGGTGTTCTGCTCCACGCCAATTTCCAACAACGTTTGCAAATAACGCAGTGTCATCGCGCCTGGCTCCTGCCCCATCACGCGGGCCGCCTCGGCCAACTGCTGCGACGCCTGCAATTCACCTTCAGCGTGGATGACCTTGGCGCGGCGTTCCCGTTCCGCTTCCGCCTGACGCGCCATCGCCCGGATCATCTGCGAATTGAGTTCCACGTCCTTAATCTCAACGATGCTCACCTTGATACCCCACGGCTCGGTCGCCTCGTCTATGATGTGCTGCAGCTGCTGGTTGATGGATTCACGGTCTTGCAGCAGTTGGTCCATCATAGATTGGCCGATGACGTTGCGCAGGCTCGTTTGGGCAATCAGCCACGTCGCCCGACGATAATCTTCAATTTGCACCACCGCCGCTGTGGGGTCCACCACCCGGAAATAAACCACAGCGTTCACCTTGACGGTAACATTGTCGGTGGTGATGGCCTCTTGCGCCGGCACGTCCAGGGTGATGGTGCGTAAATCCACCTTGATCATGCGCTCGATAAAGGGGATTAGCAGGAACAGGCCAGGGCCGCGCGCGCCCATCACCCGGCCAAGCCGGAAAATAACGCCGCGCTCATACTCCTGCACCACCCGAATGGAAGCGCCAAACAGCACAACCAGACCGACGATGAGGATGCACAAAATAGGCAAAAAACCGGTTAGTAAATCCATGCTTGTTATCTCCTTTGGGCAACGGTCGGCCGTCTCCTAAGGCAGGAGTGCGGTACACCGATGGTTGCTTATAAAACGACCTGAATACCAGATACATGATCCGCCAATTTGCTTCACGTTGGGGATGTGCTGCGTCTTTGATGGCCTCATTATATCGTTAAACTGTACGTCTGTGCAGCCAAAAAGTCGCTGGCAGCCCCGCGACTGGCTGCTCTACCCAACGCTGGAAAAAATGAGGGCGACGCCGATGAAGGCAACGGCCGTTCCCACCATGCCCCGCGCACTCACCGGCCGGCGATAGACAAGGTATTCCACCGGAATGAGCAGCACCGGCGGCAGGGCCATGAGAGTGGAGGCAATGCCCAGGCGGGTTAACTGCACGGCCGTCAGCGACAGCCAGATGCCTAAAAATGGCCCCACAAACGACCCGCCGATCATCGCCGGTAATGCCTGCCGGTTGCGCCATTGACCCAGTGTAGACCGGATTTCGCCGCGAAAAGCGGCCACCCCCCACAGCAGCACGGCCGCCACCAAAATGCGAATCATCGTCGCTGAAATGGTCGGGAAACCGCCCACCAGTCCATAGCGGGCGGTGACCAGATTGGCGACCTGGCCCAACGCCCCGGCCAGGGCGAAGCCCAGCCCGCGCCAATACTGCTTGTTTTCTACCACTGTCAGCCCGGTATGCTTTTCTGTAACCACCCAGGCCATGCCGCCCACCGCCAGCAGCACGCCCACCAGCTCGGCCAGGCTGACCACTTCGCCGAATAAGAGCCAGCCAAACAGCAGGCTGAAAATGGGCACGCTGGACATCATCAGCATGGACAAGCGCGGCCCCACCAGGACGTAGGCATGAAAAAGAAAGGTATCGCCCAACGCCAGACCCAACACGGCGCTCAGCGCCAACCACTGCCAGCGAAATAGTTCCACGCCAGTGGGGAAAAAAGCGCCCTCTAGCAGGTAATGGGCGATGGACAGGAAGAACAGGGCAAACAGCAGGCGGCTGCGGTTGACCACGCCGGAGCCGACAATTCGGCCGCTGTAGCTGAAAAATACGGCCGTTAACGACCAACAAACGGCCGTGCCAATCGCCGCCAGTTCACCCCACATACGTCACCCGAAACCGGTCCCGAATTTGCCGAATGTGCGCCGGGCGCGTGCGGCAGCAGCCACCCAAACAAGACGCCCCCAATTTGCGCCACTCCTTGCTAAACGTGCCAAACTCGGCTGGAACCGATTCGCCTAGCCATTGCCCGGTGGCCGAGTCATAGGTTTCGCCGGAATTGGGATAGACCACAATGGGCTTCCGTGTCACGGCGAACAGTTCGCGGATCAGGTCGGGGATGAAGCGGGGAGACGTGCAGTTGACGCCGACAGCGGCCACCTGTGGCAGCCGCTCCAGATAAGCGGCGCATTCGGCAATGGGCGTGCCGTCGCTGATATGCTGCCCATCGCGGCAGCTAAAGCTGAACCAGGCCATCCGCCCCGGCGTCTCTTGCAAGAGTTGGGCCAGCGCCCTGGCCTCGACCAGTGAGGGCAGCGTCTCGCAGGCGAGCAAATCGGCCTCGGTGCTGGCAAGTAAGCGCCACCGTTCTTTGTGCCATTCGTATAAACCGGCTTCGTCCAGGTCATAGTCGCCCCGGTATTCAGAGCCATCGGCCAGGTAGGCGCCATAGGGACCAATGCTGGCGGCGATTAACGGCCGTATCCGCCCCACCCGGTTTCCCTCATCCGCCCAAAACGCCTCCCGCCCCAACACCGCCAGTTCGACAGAGAGCCGCAGCAGACGCGCCGCCTCATCTTCGGCCATGCCCTGGGCCATAAAACCGGGGATGCTCGCCTGGTAGCTGGCGCTGATGGCGCAATCTGCCCCGGCGTGAAAATAGGCCAGGTGGACCCGCCGGATGATGTCCGGGTCGGTGCGCAGCAGCCGCGCCGACCAGAGAGCGCCGCTCAGGTCGCAGCCCCACGCTTCCAGCTCGGTCGCCAGCCCACCATCCAGAATAAACGCGCCATTTTGCTGGATGAAAGTGAGGATGGGGTTGTGCATGGTAGTTGCTTTGGTTGGGTGGGTTGGTCGGCAAACCGGCCAACCCACCCAACCAATCTTCTTAACCTAACTCAACCAGATAAGACGGCCGTTTGGGGAACAATATCGGCAGCAGCACGGTGGCTTCTTCGTTGGCCCAACAGTCCACAGACACGTGGCGCAGCTCTTCCAGGCTGCGATGGCCGAAGAGCATGTGCAAGAAGGTGTGTTCCGGGAAGGCAGCGTCGCCTTCTTCGACTCGTTTGGATTCGTAGCTGCCGATGGTGGTGAGACGGCCGTTCTCGAAGCCCAACGTCAGGCGCTCTCGATACAACGTCACCTTCACCTCGCCGGTATGGCCGGCCATCACGCTGGCGGCCAGGCGCCTTTCCAGGACCGGCGTGATGTGGCGCAAAAAGCCGGGCAGGTCTGGCGTGCGAATATACCAGGCGTAGGACGGATAGCTGGATGGCAGTTCACGCGGCAGGGCGTCGTAAATGCGGTGGGCGCTGCCAAAGCGAAAGACAATTTTTCGTAACGGTTTCTGGCGTTCCAGGTTCAGGCGCAGCGCCTCGCGGCTGAAATAGCGAATAAGAAACAGCCCCACGGCGCGCCAGGAGTGGCCGGCCTGCACGCTTATCTCGCGCAGTACAAAGCTGTCGTTGTGGGTGCCGTATTCGATATAGGCGACGGGCTGCGGCGGGGTAACGGCCGTTTCCACCATATACACATGCCGCGCATACTCCGACTCGCGGTGCGCCGTAAACATCTCGTACTGCCACAACTGCTCATCTCGTGGCCGCGCCAGCAAACTGCCAGCGCAAAACTCTTCGTATAGAGCCGCTAATACCGGCATATCTTCGGCCACCGCCGGCCGCACCTGATACGGCTCCTTGTCGGCCGCTTCTGGCGTTTTATCCAGATTCAAATGATACAGCCGCCCGCCGCCCAGATTTACGGTCATCTCATAGCCAAACTGACGGTAATACCAGGGAATGCCGGTGATCGCCTGGACGATGTGCCCCCGCGCCGCGCTGAGGGCGTGTATCGCCTCAAACTGCGCCCGCACCAGCCCGCGCCGCCGATACGCCTCATCGGTCCCCACCAGTTCCGGCCGGCCGACGCCAAAAGGAATGCCCTCATAGGTCCAGGTCTGCCCAATTAAGTTCAGGCTGGAGACGATTTTGTCATTGGCGTTTTCATCCACCACCACCGTAAAATCGCTGGCCTGGGTGGTAGGATGGTCGCCGCGCATCAAATCCCGAACCCAATGAACCAGAAATTCCTCCGGTTCTTCCGGGTTGTCGCTGTGAATGTGTAGGTTAAAGGCGGCCAGTTCTTCGGTATCGGCCGGGGTTGCCCAGCGCAGTATTAAGCCACTGCCTAAGCTGCGTGGTAAGTTTAGATGTGCTGCCATTGCTGTATGCCTCCAAAATATGAGTGGGTAATGATGACCCTGATGATGAAAATAAGATATGTATTGGAAAGACGGCCGTCCCCTTGACGACCTACCCTTGAATATGTAAGAATCTAGCCAGGTTCAATTTATACCTGCAAGGAGCTTATAATGGTACTCTTACACCCTGAACTCTGGCTAATCTTACTCCCAACCGGCATCACCGGCATCATTTTACTGCGTCGGGCGAAACAACTCGCCGAAGCAAAAGCCAAGAAGGCGCGAGTACCGGTTCCTGCTCGCAAAAAACATAACTACTAAGTGATCATCTAGAAATTACACGGCCTAGATTGGACCAATCTCTAAGATTGGTCCAATCTAAACGGGGGCTTGTCCTGAGCGCAGCCGAAGGAAAACGGAGTATTTGCACGTCCAGCCTCAGTACCTCCGTGCCCCCGTGCTAAGCAGTTGCCAAAGAACGGAGATTAGAAAAAGAAATGCCTATCTTTTTTAGCCCACTTTTCTGGGTCTTCGCCCTGCCTGGTCTGGTTTTAGGGCTTTTTGCCCAATCCAGAGTGAAGGGAGCCTTCAACAAATATTCAAAAGTCCGTACCCACCGCAACGTCACCGGGGCGCAGGTTGCCCGCGCTTTGTTAGACGCTCAGGGCCTCTACGATGTCAAAATCGAGCGTGTCGCCGGTTCCTTAAGCGACCATTATGACCCGCGCAGCAAGGTGCTGCGTCTGAGTCAGGTTGTCCATGATGAACCCAGCGTCGCCGCCGCCGGTGTAGCCGCCCACGAAATGGGCCACGCCCTGCAAGACGCCAGCGGATATGCTGCCCTTAACCTGCGCAGCGCCCTGGTTCCGGCGGCCAGCTTCGGCAGCGGCCTGGCGCCGCTGATTTTTATGGCTGGTCTGTTCCTGGATGTCCTGGTTCGTGGCACGGAGATTGGCTATTACATTTCTTTGCTCGGTGTGCTGTTGTTTGGCGTGGCTGTTTTCTTCACGCTGGTCACGCTGCCGGTGGAATTCGACGCCAGCAAGCGGGCCAAGAAGTTGTTGGTTAGCAATGGCATCCTGTTTGATGAAGAGATGCAAGGCGTCAACAAGGTACTGGATGCGGCGGCGCTGACTTACGTGGCGGCGGCTGTGTCGGCCATTGGGCAATTGTTGTATTACGTGGCGATTTTGGGCGGCCGGCGCGATTAAGGAGTGGTAAGGTGACAAGGTGACAAAAATGTCAGATTATGAACCTTTGCCAGACATCTTCTCACACCATCTCGCCCGATAAACACCTGTGCCGGGCGAGACAGCGGGCGGAGCATTGTTGATTGGTTTCGTAAAACAGAACAGATAATCACGCCGGTGGGGGCGTTGGGCTGGAATTGGTCAACGATAAATGTCCAGACAACTGCGTCGCCAGTACAATGCCCAACCCCACCATAATCGCCACATCGGCGACGTTGAAGATGCCGGTGCGCAGCCGCCCCACACCCACATTCATGAAATCCACCACCCAACCCTGATAAAGCGCCCGATCAATCAGGTTGCCAAACCCACCGCCAATCACCAGCGACCAGCCGAGAAGTTCGGCCGGTTTGAGGTCGCGGGTCAGCAGGATGTACAACAGCATCCCCAGCAGCGCCGCTCCGGTGAAACCAACCAATCCCCAAACGCGCACCACATCCGGCAGATTAGCCCCCAGACCGAGAAATGCCCCGGCATTTTCGGTGTAGTAGAAACGAAACAGGTCGCCGAACAGCGAGATGGTTGGCGTTTCGGCCAGATAGGTTCGGGCAGCGCTTTTGGTCACCTGGTCGCAGCCGACGCTGATGACCAGGACGGCCGTAACGAGCAGCAGTTTGGGCAATGGTTTCATAGCCGCTTATCCGGTGGGTGGACCGGGCAGCCGGGCCAGGATGCGCCGCAGGTAGCTTATGGCGACGAGCAGAGCTGTCAGACTGATCAGCGCCAGAGCGATTAGCCCAATGAGCGCGTAGAGGACGACGCTGTTGCTTGTGGCTGTTGGCGCGGCGGTGGTTTCAGCCGGGGGAACGGCCGTATTCCCTGCATTCGTCTGAGGCACGGCCGTCGCGGCAGAGGTGGTGGGGATGGCGGCGACGGCCGTTGCCTGCACACTGCCGGCCGGCCGCGCCGGGGCGATGCCTTCCGGGTTGCCCAACTGCGCCGCCAGCGCCGCGTGGAAAACCAACGCCGAGTTCCAGTAAACGGTGTGTTCGTTGGTGGACCAGGCCGCCTGGCTGTCTACGAACTTCTTGGCGGCGAAGTTGGAATAGAGCAGCGGATTGGTGTAAGCGTTGGAGCCGCCGGAGAGGATGCCGGGCGGCACGTCGGGCAGACCATCGTTGCTCCACTGCTGTGAAAAGGGGTTGCGCAGGCTGTCCAGGCCATAGCCAGACACATAGCTAAAGCGCAGTGGATTGGTCCCCAGGAGATAATTGAGCGCGTCCAGAGAGATGGAGACGGCCGTCTCCTCCTCCAGCCCTAACGCCCGCGCCCCCACCAACATCACCAACGGCGTGGTCAGGGTGACGTAGTTGCTGCCCCAGTAAAAGTCTTCATCCAACATCGCCAGCTTCCAGGGCGACGCCTGCCACCGTTCCACCATACGCGCCGACCAGCCGGTGAACATGTTGGCAAAATAGGCCATCACCTCTGGGTCAGGGTTGGCGCTGTGGGCATAAGTCAGCCAGCCTATCATGTCCATGATGCTGACGCCGTAAGCGTTGTCTGTCTCGGATGTAAAAAACGTCGGCACGTCGCGGTAGACTTCTTTGATGTGGTCATGGTAAAGCGCATCGCCGGTGAGGCGGTAGAGAGCGGCGGCAGCCCAAAAGCGGTCGTCGCGGTCGTCGTCGTCGCTGTACGGGCCGGGCACGGCCGGCACGCCGGCCGGGTTAGCCACCAGATATTGCCAGCCAAACTCGGCCGCCGACTGCAAGATGGCAGCATAGGCGGCGTCGTAGGGCGCATAGACCAGGGCGGCGTGGGCCAGGGCAGCCACGGCGCTGCCGCTGGTGCTGGTCGGCCGCACGTTCACCAAATCGTCGCGCATATCTTCGATGTAGCGCCCGCCTCGCGCCGCGGTGATCACGCCGTCTTCGGTGGGCTGGACCATGTGGTAAAAACCGCCGGAGTTGCGGTCTTGCATTTTCAGCAGCCAGTCCAACTCCCAGCGCACTTCGTCGAGCAAATCGGGCAGGCCGTTGCCGCTTTCGGGGATGTTGAGCTGGCCGTCGGGGAACTGATTGGGGAAGAGTTCGTAAGCCCAGAGCAGGTCAGACACGGCAGTTGCCCCTGCGTTCACATATTTGCCAAAATCGCCGGCGTCGTACCAGCCGCCAGACACGTTGCGCGCCGACTGGGCGCCAGAGCGAAATTCGGCGGCCGCGTCTTGCAAATGACCGGCGCCGCGGGCAAATTGGCCCGCGTATTGTGGTTCCAGAGCCAGGCCAGAACGCTGCAAGTAGAAGTAACGTTGGGCGTCGGCCAGGAGACGGCCGTAATCAGCGACGCCAATGGTGAAGGGGGGCGAATCTTCGGCCCGTTCGGCGGCCAGGGTGATGTAATAGCTGCCAGGCGTGGTCAGCGGGCTGAAATCGGCCGCCAGCAGCCGTTCGCCCGAGACCACCGGGTCATAATCGGTTTGCAGGGTAAGCTGCCCTTCGTAGACCACCCGGCTGCCCAACAGGTCGCGCACCTGAAAGGCGTCGCCGGGCTGGGCGGCCAACTCTTCGGCAAAGCCCGTGACGAGGGCGATTTTAGGTGCGTCAGGCAAATAGCCCAACTGGTTGACTTTGATGGGCGGGTGGCCCGGTTCGGCGTCGGGCGAGGTGAATTTGATGTCGCTGAGCCAGAAGGTTTGGCTGCGGCCGTCTACGCCGGAAAAATCAATGGTGTTGATCTGGTCCAGGTTGAAGCCATCGGGATAGGGCAGCAGGGTAGTCAGGGGGATGCGCACGCGCTGCCACTGGTCGGTGACGGTGAGCAGGCTGGAGATGGTGATTTGGTCGGAGGTGACGTTGAGGGGATCACGGCCGTGTACGATGTCGCTGATGGACACCTGAAAATCTTCGCCGCCGCTGGCTCCCTTGACGTAAAACTCCAACGCGCCGTTGGCGTAGTAGGGGGACAGGCTGTAAGACTCCCAATTGTTTCCGGCCAGGATGAAGGCCCACCAGCCATATTCGCCGCTGACGCGGACGCGGTAGGAGGGCAGGTCGTTGTAACGCTCGGTTTCGTCCACCGGCAGGGCGGCATAGCCGCCTTCGCCGATCACTTCCAGGGTGGAATCGCCGCCGGAACCGGCCCATTGGCCGTAGGGTTCAGCGGCAAAAACGGGCAGGTCGGGCAGTTGGCGATAATTGGCGGGGGGAACGGCCGTTTGCGCCAGCGCCGGTTGGTAAAGGCCGATGCCACCCGCGAGCAGCGCCAGCCAGAAGATGGTTCGTAATTTCATCGCAAAAACCTTTCGCAGCAAAGAGCGGATGGGTTTCTGAAATCCGTCCGTTTTTTACCGGTTATTCATCCATATCTTTAAAAATATCGCGCAGTTCTTGTTCCCACAGGTCGTCCAGCGGCACAAAGGACAGCTCGTCAAAGTCGGCGTCGAGCTTATCCAGGTAGTCGCGGATGTTAAACTCGGGCAGTTCTTCGATTAGTTCCTCAATTTTGGCGTCAACGGCCGTCATCATTTCGATGCTGTTTTTCTCCAGTTCTTTCAAATCTAGCCCCAGGTTTAGCATGTGGTTCAACCGCTGCATCACGTTGAACCAGGCACGGTAATCACGCTCGATCTGAATGCCACGCGGCTGCAAGGCGGATTGGGAGAAGTCGTAGGCAGGCACAAAGGCGTAAAAGGTGAGATAGGCAATGCCTTTGCGGCCGGCCATCGCCACCAGGTAGGAATCTATGCTGGAACCGCCCCCATAGTTGGAGAAACGCACGGCGTACCCTTCCAGTTCGTCGCGCATCTCTGGCAGGCTGTAGATGCAGGATACCTGGCGGTCTTTGTCATATGGGGTGGGGCCAAAGACGCCGGCTACGCCGGCGATGCGGCGCACGCCTAGGGCGGCGGCGGCGTTGAACAATGCCTCGCCATACCGTTCCACGTTCAGGTGCGGTTCGTCGCCCAGAAAGATGATCAGCCCTTGTTGTTCGTCGCCGCTGTAGTAAAACTCGTTGCGCTTTTGTTCCAATTCTTGTACCACGCCGTCCTCAATTTGTACCGACGGCCGTAACAAATGGTGGGTTCCCGGTATCTGAAACAAGTAAAAGCCTTCAGGTCGCAGCTCGCCGATTTTGCGCGCACCTGTTTTTTGGATCAGGTAGGCAGGTAGTTCCGAGGAAATCGTACCGGCGTCGGCCCACTGCCGCCAGCCGGTAATCATCACCATATTGGCGGCGACAGGAATCTCCTGAAAATCGAGCAGTTGATCGTCCATAAGTTGTGTCCTTCGATTTGCAAGTAGGTGCGTATAGCCATACGCCCCTGCTGCTACTGTATATGGTTCAACGATTGGTCAACTATTTTTGCCAGTATAACAAAGCCAACGGGGAGGGCACAGCGTTTTGGGACCTGTCCATACGTTCTCTATCACGCTTCTAACCGTTTTTCGCGGAAGAGGCGTAGTTGGCATATACTTTGTGCCTTATGGCTACACAAGCAGACACAAATGCGCCGGATTGGCCGGTGAAGGTGGTATACAGCGCCAAACGACAAAAGACGGTCAGCGCGGAGTTGAAGAATGGGGTGTTGGTGGTGCGCGCGCCGGCCGGACTGGATGAAGCGACGTTGGCCCCAATTATCGAGAAGTTTCGCCGCCAACTGGCTGGCCGGCTGCGCCCCAGCCCGCAGAGCGACGCGGCGTTGGCGCAGCGGGCGCAGCAGTTAAACCAGTTGTATTTTAACGGCCGTCTCCGCTGGCAGTCCATACGTTATGTTAGCAACCAGCACAAGCGGTATGGCAGCTGCACGCCGACCACCGGAACCATCCGCCTGAGCGACCGCCTGGCCGAGATGCCCGGCTGGGTGCGCGACTACGTGATTGTCCATGAATTAGCCCATCTGGAAGAAGCCAATCACGGCCGTCGCTTCTGGCAGCTTGTCAACCAATACCCCCTCACCGAACGCGCCATTGGCTACCTCATGGCCGCCGGCCTCCAAGACCCCACCGACGACCCCTTAACATCTCCCCACTAACTACTCCCAACTATCCACTAACAACTATCCATGAACTGGTTTCTTTCTATCTTACGTTTACGTTGTTCTCACTGCCGCCAGGGGCCGGTATATCGCCGTTTCTTGCGTATGAACGAGACTTGCCCCCACTGCGGCATTCAGTTCGAGCGGGAGCAAGGGTATTGGATGATGTCTGTGTTTGTCGGCTATGTGATCTATTTTGTGGTGCTGGGGCCGTTGAGCTTTTTTCTTTATTGGCAGAAATTGCCACCCATGACCCTGTTTGCCTTGCTGGGCACGCTGGCCGTGCTGTTGGCCGTCCCCGTTTTTATTTATGCGCGGGTCATCTGGCTGCACATAGACGAACTGCTAGACCCGCGCTGAACTGTAAAGGCCCCAAGCGTTTGGCGAAACCCTTCCGGTCTGGCGCTAATCGCCTGGATTTTCTAAAGCCAGGCGGCGATAGCCCCGGTTCCAATAGATCAATGGCGCCTCATCCAGGCGGGGGGTACTGCTGGCCTGGACCAGACCCAGGTAGATGGTGTGGGTTCCCGCTTCATAGCGGTTGTTGATGGTGCAGTCTAGCCAGGCTAAGGCATCTTGCAAAACTGGTGCGCCGGTAACGGCCGTGCCCCAATTCCCCTCGGCAAACCGATCCTCATCCTTAATCCAGGCAAACCGATTAGACAGCTCGGTTTTATCCTGCGGCAAGATGTTAACGGCAAACACCGCGCCCTCAATTTGCAACATTTCCCGCCCCAGGGTGCGATGATCAATCGCCACCATGATAATCGGCGGCTCCGGCGAAATGGAGGCAAAGGCCGAAACCGTCAGGCCGTGCGGCGTATTGTGGCCCGGTGCTTTGATGGTGACAATGGTGACGCCGGCCGGAAAATGGCGCAGCGCATTGCGATATTGCTCAGATGTAATACTCATGGTGATCAAATCCCCTTGATTGTCTGCATGGTTCACGGCTCCTAACCATCTCTATTTTAGCGGTAAACCCAACGTAACGCGAACGGCCGTTGCCACATCTGTCAGGTCATGAATGCGGCCGGCCAATTCCGCCTGCCCCGCCCCGGCCAAAATCGTCAGCGCCGGGTTGCGCGTGTGGCTGCGGCTGCTTTTGTCTTCGATGTTGCCGTGGTCGCTGGTGACGATGAGCAGCCCGTGTTCCTCGTCCCAGGCGTCTAGCAGGCTGCCCAACACGGCGTCTACCATCTCCAGGTGGGCCACCGCCTCGGCCAACGTGCCGCGATGCCCGCGCACATCGGTGGGCCAATGCTCGAAAAAACTAAAGTGGCGCGTTTGGGCCAGGGCGGCCAGCCGCGCCCCAGCCTGCGCCAGGCTCAACAAAGGCACGTCGGGGTAGCCCAGGTGGTCACGCCAACCCTGAGCGGTAAAATCAGGGCTGATGGCCCGGCCGTGTACCAGATCGTCGGCCGTCATTAAGGGCAGCCCGGCGCTAACGGCCGCCAGCGGCACAGCCGACAGCAGCCGCCGACCGCTGTCTACGTCGGCAAAAAAGCCAGGCGGGTAGGGAGTCAGCAGGGCGGCCTGGCCCCCGGCCTGCACCACTTCGTGGAATAGTGTGCCCTGGTGGATGATGGCGGCAACGGCCGTATTGGGTTTGGGACCATAATGTTCGCCGATTAGCTGCGGCACGTTGCGCCCGGTAAGGATGGCGGCCTGGCCGGTGGCGCTTTGCGGTCGGCCAGGCCGCCCCAGATTGGCGTCTGTGGGAATCAGACTGGCCTTGTTGGTGAGGATGGTCTCGCCTGGACCGGCCAGGTACCAGTCTGGGCCAAAGAGGGTGGTGAGGTAGGGGAGAACGGCCGTGACAAACGGATTCACCGCCGCGTCTGCGGCGCCCAATCCCACCCCATCCAAAAAGAAGATGAGTACATGCTTATCGGCCAGTTGCGTCATAGCTTCTGCGTCACCATTCACCACGGAGGCACGGAGGGCACGGAGATTGAACCTGTAAATTATCCCTGTTCTCCGCAGCGCAATCCCAGCAGGGCTGGATAGTGACTCTTATACTTTGAATGTGGCGCTTGCCAATTACCACAGAGTGAATTACCTTTAGTACTTCACGAATCAAATTCTTGTACAGCCAACAAGAATATAGTCAAAGATTGCCCAGAACTTGTCCTGCGTCTGGCGAAGGATTACGCAGATTTTTATCTTCAATCTGTGAAATCTGTGTAATCTTTGATAACCCTTTTTGGTTCTGGCTTATCCAGGTTAGGGAATAATGGACGAAAACCTGCTCATCATCAACGAGCGTTTAAGTATTCCGGCGGCCGAGCTGCAATTTCGTTTTTCCACCAGCAGCGGGCCAGGCGGCCAGCATGTCAACCGTTCCGAAACGCGGGTGACGCTGCTGTTCGACGTCGCCCAATCCCCCAGCCTGGACGACGCCACCCGCGCCCGCCTGCTCACCCGGTTAGCCCAGCGCCTCGATAAAGATGGCGTGCTGCCAATTCACGTCCAGGACACCCGCAGCCAGCATCAAAACCGGGAGATTGCTATCGGCCGTCTGCAACTGCTGCTGGCTGACGCCCTCAAAGAGCCAAAACGCCGCCGCGTCACCAAACCCCATCGCGCCGCCGTCGAAAAACGCCTCGCCGAGAAAAAGCAGCGCAGCCAGGTCAAAAAAGAACGCGGCCAACAATGGGAATGATCAATCGCCAATCGTCACCGCTTACAACACCACTCCCGCCGGGTCATTACCAGAATCCAACATTGCCTTGCGCACGTTGACGCCGCTGAGCAGAATCAGCCCCACCACAAAAAAGACAATCAGCAGCACAATGGCAATGCGTTGTGAACCGGTGATTTGCACGGCCGCAGCAAAAGCCAGCGGCCCAATCCACGATGTACCCCGTTCGCTAATCTCATAAAAGCCAAAATATTGCGCTTCTTTCTCCGCCGGAATCATCTGCGAAAAGAGCGAACGGCTAAGCGCCTGCGACCCACCCAGGACAATGGCAATCACCACCCCGGCCACAAACAACTGCGTCTCCGTGTAAACCAGGGCATAGGCGTAAATAACAATGCCCGACCAGATGAACAGGCTAAGCATAATGGACCGTTTGGCCCCGATGCGCGTCGCCAGCCAACCAAACAGCAGCGCCCCGCCAAAGGCCACAAACTGAATCATCAGCACCAGCAGCAGCAGCGAATCGCTGGCCATGCCCAACTCAATAGCCGCAAACGTGGACGAAACGACGATGACTGTCTGAATGCCGTCGTTATAGATCAGGTAAGCCACCAGATAACGCAGCGTCATGGGGTAGGTGTGCCACATCTCGCGCAGGGTTTGCCACACTTGCTGCACGCCATGTCGCAGCATATTGGTGCCCGCCGGTAGACGGCGCGCCGCTTCGCGCCGGATAAGCCGCTTCTGCGGGAACAAGTAGGTAAACACCAACCACCACAAACCGGCGCTGGCCAGACTGATGCGCACGGCCAGGGCCAGATCATCCATCACCTGCAGCAGAATCAGGTTCAGCAGCAGCAGTAAACCGCCGCCCAAATAGCCCATCGCCCACCCGCGTGAACTCACTTCGTCGCGCTTGTCCGGCGAAGCAATGTCGGGTAGATAGGCGTTGTAGAAGACGATCGCTGCGCCAAAGGAGAGGTTGGCCGTGATGAAGAGCAGGCTGCCCAACAGCACTGCGCCATTGGTCCCTAAAACCGGCATATCGGCGTGTACCAAAAAGAGCAGCATGGTCGCCGCCGCGCCGATGTAGGCAAACAGCAGCAGCAGCCGTTTCTTGAGATTGGTGTAATCGGCGATGGTTCCCAACAGGGGGAGGAAAAGAACTTGTAAGATAACGGAGAGGGAGACGCTGGCCGGATAAATGGCGGCCGGTTCGATCAGTGTGCCAAAGAACGCGAGGGGCGTCTGGCTGGATTCGGCTAGTGAGGCGATGTAGGGACCGAGCAGCGCCGTACCAACCGTTGTTGAAAAGGCGGAGTTGGCCCAATCGTACATCATCCAACCCCGGATTTCGCGGCGATCATTCATCACATTCACGTTTTATGTCTCCTGTGGCTGGCCCTGACAGGTTTTGCGAAGCCTGGCAGGCTTCATGTTATGGCCCAAAGGCTGCGGGCGTATAAAGTTGTGGTCGGCAGGGATTGTAATTGTCGCCGATGACGACGCGGTAATCATACGGGTAACTGTCATCGCTGACAAGTTCAATATTGGCGCGTGGCTGATTAAAAATCCAACTGATCAACCAGTCGTAGGATTCTTTGAAGTTGGGTTTGTAGTAGCTGAGTTGGGTAGTCGCGCCGGGTTGAGGTTCGGCCGGACCGACGACGGGGAGGAAACCATGCCAGGCCAGATTGTCGGCGGCCAGGACGGCCATGTCTGGGTTGTCGGTGGCGTTGATGATCTCCACGTAGATGGGCGGTCGGGTGGCCCGGTTGAGGTCTGGCGGGCGGAAGAGGCGCTGGAGGGTGTCGCGCATCATGCCCTGCCCTTCCCAGACGGGCAGCTGCACGGCGCCGCCGCCGGGCGTGACCCAGGATTGGGTTTTGCCGGCCAGATAGAGGTTTTGGATGCCGTTTTGGCGCACGGCCGGGGCCAGGGTGGCTAATTGCAGCAGTCGTCCCAGGTCCAGGTCTGTTTCGACGGTGTTTTTGTAGGTGGACCAGAGGGTAGGCAGTTCGGCGATGAGGTTGAGTTCGAGGCCCTGGTTGAACATGGCGCGCAGGAGCTGCTGTTGGCGGCGATTGCGCCCCCAGTCGGCCATGGGGTCTAGCAGGCGCGAGCGGGCATACCAGAGGGCCAGGTCGCCATCCATGTGGTGGACGCCAACCGGCAGGGTGAAGACTTCCCAGTTCTCTTCGTCGAAGGGGTCGAGTTCGGGCGAGATGAGCCGCCAGTCGGTGCGCTCGCAGCTGACGGCCAGGTCTACGCCGCCCATGGCGTCTACGATGTCCTGGAAGCCCTGGAAGTCTACCTGGGCGTAGTAGTGGATGGGGATGCCGAAGTTGTAGAGGATGGTTTGTTTGAGCAGGCCGATGCCGCCGCCCGCGTAATCAACTTCTTCGCCGCGCGCCAGGGCGGTGTTGATGCGGTTCATGGTGTAGCCGGGGATGTAGACGTAGAGGTCACGGGGCAGGGAGATCATCGAGGCGGTGGGGCCATTGGGGTTGATGGTGACGATGATGAGGGTATCGGTGCGGCCGCTGGTCTTGTCGCTGATGGGGTTGTCGGAGCCGAGGAGGAGGATGTTGGTGGTGCCGCGGGGGACCTCGAAGGTGGGCACGGCCGTTGGGATGGGTGTGCTGGGTGTGGGTTCGCCTTCACGCAGGAAGCCAACGGCGACGGTGGCGTCCAGGGTGGGGTCTAGCTGTGGCCGGCTGGTAGGCGAGGCGGTGGGTTGGCGGGTGGCGGTAGGTTGGCGAGTTGCCGTAGCCGGGGGTGCAGCGGAGGTGGCGTCTGGGGGAACGGCCGTATCCGACGCGGCTTCTGGCGTGTGGCTGGGTTCTGGTGATGGGGAAGCGGTGGGGGTGGTGGACGGCCGTTGCACCACCGCCAACGAGGCGGAGGTTGGTGTGGCGGTCGGTTGACCAGCCGCGGCGCAGGCGGGCAGGGCGGCGATCAGCAAGAGGAGCAGCAGAAAAAGCGCCGGTCGCCAGGCCCAATTGAACCGGGAAGTGTTGCTGAAATTTGCCATGATCACAACTTTTCGCCAAACAAGTGTTCTGAACGCACAAAGATGAAGTAACTAAAGACAAGTATTATGACAGACTGGATAAATGTGCGCAGCAGAAACGTAGGGTTCATACTCACAGCGCCCTCGCTGCTGATGGTTCCCCACAGCACCGTGCGGTAGCCATCTATAATAGAAGCCATCGGATTGAGCCAGCGCATCACCTGGGTGGGGTTGAAGGTAATGCCCCAGAGGGTGCTGGAACTGCCAAATAGGGTATCAAAGGAATAAAAGACCGGTGTCAGGAAAAACCACGCCTGTAACACCACATCCAGCACCATCAGAACGTCCCGATAAAAAACGTTGATAGCGCCAAACAGAAAGCTTAAGCCCAGGGAAAATGTGATTTGCGTCAGCAAAATGAATGGAACCCACAGCGCGTAAATAGTCAGCCCGAGGCCCGAAATATACAGAAAAACGATAAGGATGATGAAGCCGATGAGGAAATTGACCAACTCGGTGAGTACCGAGGTGATGGGCAGTAGTTCGCGGGGGAAATACACCTTTTTCACCAGGGCGCTGTTGCCGGTAATGGCGACGCTGCCGCTCATGAGCGAGCCGGAAAAGAAGCGCCAGGGAATCAGCCCTACCAGGATAAAAACGGGATATTGGCGCGGCGCGGCGTCGCCGCTGAGGACGGAAAAGAGGATGGTGAAGACCAACATCAGCCCCAGGGGGTTGAGCAGGCTCCACAAGATGCCCAGAACTGAGTCTTTGTAGCGGGCTTTGACATTACGGACTACCAGGCTTTGCAGCAGGTAGCGATAACGGATTAATTCGTCCAGCCGGGTACGCCAATTCCAGCGACTATCCGCATCGTAGAAATAGATGGTTTGTTCTTTGCTCTTGGTTGTCATAATCGTTTGCGGTGGCAACGGCCGTTACCACCATCGCGCATTATAGCTTAGCCGGGTGCGGACTCATAATTTGTGGTCGCCAGGACAGGGCGTCAGATAGACGCCACATACGTCTGGCGGATGACTTCGGCATGGTCGGCCATCGTGGGAACTGGTTGAATGCCGCGCCGCAGGTCGGCCAGACGCTCCGGTTCCCGATGCATCTGCTGCAGCGCGGCGCGCAGGGCGGCCACATCGCCGGGCGGAACCAGCAAGCCATCCACGCCGGGGCGCACCCGCTCGGCCAGCACGCCCAGGTCGGTGGCAATCACCGGCACGCCGGCGGCAAACGCCTCCGAGACCACAAAACAAAATGTCTCATACCACACACTGGTCACCACGACCAGGTCGAGTTGTGCGAGCATCTGCCAGATGGCCGCCCGGTCCAACCGGCCCAAGAAGCGCACTTGCGGCGTCGCCAGGGTTTGCAGGTGGGCGGTATAGGCGGGATCAAACTGGGGGTCACCGGCAATCCACAGTTCGGCGTCGGCAGCCATGCCCTGGAACGCTTCGACGAGAACGTGAACCCCCTTTTGCCGCGATAAACCGCCGATGTAGCCGATGCGCAACGGCCGTTGTTCCCCCTCTTCCACGCCTCGCCGCCGCCGCAAATCTGGCGGGTATTCCAGGCCAGGCGGAATCACCGCCAGCTTTTCAGCCGGCACACCATGCGCCGTATACCAGTCGCGTACAAAATTGGCCGGAGCGATCAGGCGCGCTGCCCCGGCCAGCACACCACGCAGCCGCAGCGCCCGCAGCGCCAATGGCAGCGCCAACAACGGCCGCGCCGGGGCAAACTGCGGCCGATTGCTCCGTGCCAGGGCACAGCGGGCACAGTTCAGATAAGCGCGCGGCCCGTCGCAAATCTCCTCTGTGTCGTTGGTGAGCAGTTGGGCGTTGGCGCACACCCACCAAAAATCCCACAATGTCACCACATACGGGATGCGCCGCCGCCGCAATTCATGGCAGAATTGCGCCGGCAGCCCCATGAGGTGTTGGATGTGTACCAGGTCGGGTTGGGTCGCGTCCAAGACGCGCCGAAAGTTGTCGGCCAGCGACGCATCGGCGAAGGTGGCCGTGAAACGGTTTACCGGGGTAAAGGGTTCATGCCAGGCCGACCAAATGCCGATACCCGCCTCTTCGCGGCGTGTTAGTCCTGCGCCGGGGGCGCTGCGGCGATGAAAAATGGCGATCTGATGCTGCCCCTGCTGTTGCAGGGCGTTGGTCAGCCAGTGGGTATACAGTTCCGTACCGCCAACATGGTCTGGCAGGTATTGGTGCAAAACGTGGAGAAGGCGCATCAGGTTTCCTGGAGCAGACAGCGATATTGGGTCAACACGCGCACGGCCGTCGCCTCCCAGTTATACATCTGCTGGATTTTGTCTCGGCCACACGCGCCCAATCGCTGCCGCAATGGCGGATCGGTCAGCAGGCGGCTCAGGGCTTTTGTTAAAGCGGGCACGTCGCCGAAAGGGACCAGCAGCCCGTTTTGTTCATCGTCTATCACGGCCGGAATGCCGCCCGCCTGGGCGCCAATCACCGGCACGCCGTGCGCCCAGGCCTCCAGCAGCACCATGCCAAAAGAGTCTATGCGCGAGGGCAGCACCAGGCAGGCAGCGTGCTGCAGCAGGCCATGTTTTTGGCCGTCGTCGAGGATGCCCAACGGCCGTATGCCCATCTGCTGCTCTGGACTCAGGTGGTGGTAAAAGTGGTCAAACTCTGGCGTGGACTGGCCGACCATGATGAGGTTAACGGTTGTTCCCTGCCCGCGCAGCGCCAACACCGCCTGGGCGGCGTGAATAGCCCCCTTGTCGTGGCTGGCCCGTCCGACAAAGATGACATATGGTCCGGCGGGAAGGTCGGCGGCGGCTTGCACAGCCGGCGGGGCATCCACCCCGCCGCCGATCACCACGATGTTTTTGGCCGGAACACCGACGGCGCATAGGCCATCCTGCTCCAGTCCGGTTAAGACCAGCACGCGGCCGGCCGTGCGCAGCATCGCCAGTTGATGGTCCATTGTTGAATTGCGCGCCACGCGGTCAGCGCCCGCGCCAAAGTGCATGAAGGGGGTGGCGGCAAAGGGGATGCCCTGCTGCCGGGCGTACCGCCAGCCGGTTAGCATGGCTTGTTCCCAGGAAATGTTGAAGCCATGCACCAGGTCAAACGCGCCGGGCAGCGCCGCTAACGTTTCCGGCAGGCGGCGAATGGGGGGGATGGCCCGCGCCATGCGCTGCAACAAGATGGATTGGTCGCCGGGCAGCAAACTGAGCAGCACCATGAGCTTGCGGTAGGCCAGCAGTCCATTCCAACCGCCGGGAAACGGCCGTATCGGGCAGCGGATGACCGTCACG
The DNA here is from genome assembly GCA_016716065.1 of Candidatus Leptovillus gracilis. Taxonomy (NCBI): domain Bacteria; kingdom Bacillati; phylum Chloroflexota; class Ardenticatenia; order Promineifilales (SeqCode); family Promineifilaceae (SeqCode); genus Candidatus Leptovillus; species Candidatus Leptovillus gracilis. The sequence continues at coordinate 293,530 of JADJXA010000004.1, forward strand.
TTACCTTCCAGGCTGTGGGCGACCGCCCCGTCTTCGCCGCGCCACAAGTCGCGTTCACGGGCGGCGTGGCTGGTGACGACCGTCACGTCTACCGCCTGCTGCGCCAGGTGGGCGGCCAGCGCCTGGACATACCGCTCGCCGCCGCCGGGCAGGGGCGGGTAGCCAGGGGTCAGGATGAGTACGCGCATCAGCCGTCGCGGTTTTCCAACGCTGCCAGGCGCTGCTGCATTTCGACCAGCTGACGCTGGAGGTGGGCGTATTCTTCCGCCTGGTAATGGTTCAGCCCATCCTGGTACAGCAGCCAATCGGCCAGGGTGTGGTTGACCTGTTTTTGCCGCTGCGCCAGTTTGTTGACGTAAAAGATGACCAGCATGTGGGCGGCGTGGCGCAGCCGCTGCAAAAATGGGCCGATGATCGGCGTGGTCGCCATCTGCAAATCTGGTTTGACGTCCAGGGAGGCGACGGCCGTTTCTTGCAGGCTGTGGCTGTCGCGCCAGATAGAAGGGTCCCACTCTGTCGTCAATGTGGCGTTGGCCGTGGGTGGTGGGGCCAGGGGGTGGCGGCGGGCAGCCTTCTCCCATTGTTGATTGGTAGTTTGCAGGGCGACGGCCGTTTCTTGCAGCAGCGTCAGCAGCATGTCGTTCAATTGAAACTGCCGCCCCAGCGCCTCGCGCAAATCGGGCGCGGGCTGGCCGGGTTGCAGCAGTTCGGCGCGCAGTTTGGCCTGGTACTGCTTAATGGCTGCCACGCCGCGCCCCAAATCATCGTGGGAAATGGCGCCCTGCATCAATTCAAATTCAATGTCGTCCAGAATATCCTGGGCGGTAAACGATGAAAACATCACGACTCCTATAAAAATGGGGTTAGGGAGGGAGCGTCCCGTCCGCCCCGGCAGGCGAGACGCCTGCGCTCCCAGAGCTTTGCTTTTGCGCGGCAATCACCTGGCGGTAGACGGCGGCGAAGCGCCGGGCCATCGCCACGTGGGTAAAGGTCTCTAAAAGCTGCTGGCGGCCGGCCAGCCCCATCTCGCGCAGCAGCGTAGGAGAGCGCAGCAGGCGCAGGATGGCTGCCGCCAGTTGAGTTGGCGCTTCCGGGTCTACCAGCAGTCCGGTTATGCCATCTGCGACCACTTCGGGGATGCCCCCAGCGCGGCAGCCGATGACCGGCTTGGCGTAATTCATCGCCTCCAGGTAAATGAGGCCAAACGATTCATACAGCGACGGGGCCACAAACAGGTCGCACTGCTGATATTGGCTGTTGAGGTCGGCATCGCTGACAGCCCCGGTGAAGGTGACGCGGCTCTGGTACTGCGGATAGGCGCGGGCGAAATAAGTGACATAATCACAACCCTGTTTCTTCTGAAAGCCATCCTGGTGGCTGTTATCTGCGCCGACGATGACAAAGCGGGTGTGGGGAATCTGGTCCAGCACCTGGGGGATGGCGGCGAAAAGGTCGGCGATGCCTTTGCGCTTTTCCAACCGCCCGACGTAAAGCACTGTCAGCGTCTCTGGTGGGGTGTCCGGGTCGAAGGGGCGCACCGCTTCTTCTGGGGCCGGCACAATGCCGTAAGGCACGATGGTATATTCGTCGGGTGCGGCGGCGACGTTGTAGACGCTGCGGGCGGCGTCGAAGGTGGCCTGGGTGTTGGGTAGAAGATGGGTGGCGTGTTGGATGAGGCTTTGTTCCATTTCGCCCAACAGTCGCGCGTCGGTGTCGCGTTCGCTTTGTAGATCGGCGATCTGTTTGGCGGCTGTGACCAGGCGGACGACGACGGGGATTTCACGGGAGACGGCCGTTACCAACCCATCTATCTGCCATAGGGGCGAATCCACCAGTTGGATGCCATCATTCAACCGCAGTTGGCGCACTTTGTCGTACACGGCATGGCTGTAATTGAGGACGTTGTGCAGACGCGGAAAGAAGCGGTAACGTTCGTAGCGCGTCCGCTGGTAGGGGGTGTGATGGACATAAGCGCCATCGTAAAAAGCAGTGGTATCTTTCTCGCCGTGCGTAATCACGTGGACTGTGTGGCCGATTTCAAACAAGCCCTGGGCCATGAGATTGGTCAGCCGCCCAACGCCTTCGTATTGGTCGGGTGGGTAGGCCATGCTGAGCAAGCAGAGGCGCAGGGGCGGGTCGGGCAGGGTGATGGACGGCCGTCGCCCGCTGATAGGATCTACGGTCGCTTGGTAAACGGAGCCGGTCTGTTGAAAGGGTTGGATAGGGGTGTGTGTGCCAGACATAAGTTCCTGCGAAGGGGGATTGGCCGGGCGGCGACTCTGCCGCCAGCCATGATAAGCGCCGCTGAACGCGCCGCGCATCTCCTGGGCGCGCATTTGCCAATGCAGCCCGGCGGTGATTTTGCCGGCGCGGCGCAGGTGGCTGTACCAGAGCAGGTGGCCGTGCCACAGGTGCAGGCTGCGCAGGGCTACATCGCGCCAGGTGTTGCCACCCTGCTGACCATGCTTGACGGTGAAGTAAACGGCCGCTTTGGTCTGAATCCACCAATTGCCAACGGCCGTGTTCACCTGCCGGTTGCGGCTGGAGGCCGGCGCATGGTAAACCACGCTTTGGCGCACCGGGTGAACCAGCTTTCCGGCATTAACCAACTGTAAGGCTACGTCTGAATCATCATAGACCCACTGGAAAAACTCGTCGAAACCGCCAATTTCCAGCAGGTCGCGGCGGCGGTAGGCCATGTTGGTCCCCATCATGCGCGCCACCCACTGATAGCCGTTACCAGGCGGCGGCTGGTCGTCCAGCCAGGAAGCGCGGCTGTCTACCTGCTCTGCCAGACCAGAGGCAATGCCCAGATGGTGATGCACAAACGGGTTGTGCGGCTGGATCATATACACCTTGCCGCCGGTCCCGGCCAGCGCCGGGTCCTGAAACAGGCGGGCCAACTGGGCCAGCCAATGGTGGCTGGGCACGGCATCGTCGTCCTATGTAGGCCACAATATCGCCGTGGGCAGCGCGCAGCCCGATATTGCGTGATTGGCTGAGGTTGGCGGTGGGGCAGCGCAGCACGCGCAGCCGGTCACCCCATTCCGCCAGGGTGTCCAGGGTATTGTCATGGGTTGGCCCCACGACGACGATAACCTCGAAGCGGGGGTAAGACTGCTGTTCCAGGGCATAGAGCAGCGTGCGCAGTGGCCCGGCGCGGTCTATGGTGTTGACGATGAGGGAGAAGGTGGGGTCAGCGGTATTCATAGTCGGCGACTGTTTCCAGCAATTCTAGACGTTGGTTGGTTTGGGTTTCCAGGAGGCGCTGCGTGAGGGCAAGTTGGTGCGTAAGTTGATCCAGGTAGGCAGCGTGTAAGTAGCCCAATTTGGCATGGAGGAAATAGTCCCGCAGAGTGATGACGCTGAGGGGGCGCAGCACCAATCGCCGCCACAAGCGCCGGGCGGTGGATTCGGGTTGGGTGTCTTGGGGGTGTTTGAAGTAAATGGCGCGCAGCAAGTCATATTGTTGTTGTTGCAGTTGGTCGAGTTGGGTCTTGGTTTGTTGTAGGGCGGCGCGATGGTGGGCAACGGCCGTATCTGTTTCATGCGCGCGCGCCCAGACGCGGTGCAGCAGGTGGGTAAAGCTGACGCTGAGCAGCCGTTCATGCTCTGGCGTGGGCGGCTGCTCTAAATCTTGCTGGCGGCGGGCGGTGATGGCCGGTAGATCGCGCAGGGTGTCGCGCAGGGCCAGTAAGCGGCCCATCGTCTGGTGGGGATGGACGTCTGGCTGGCCGAGGGCGCGTTCTTCGGCGGCGGCGAAGGCGGCAACTTCTGTGGCGCTGAAATGCTTGGCGATGAAGCGATAGCGGGAGCGGTGCTGGTTGGCATTATGGCGGATGGGGTCTTGCTGCCAGGCGCGGCTGCTGCGCAGGTGGGTGGCCTGCACACCAGGGGCGCAGAGGCTCTGGTAGCCAAGCCGCCGGGCGCGGTAGCAGTAGTCGCTTTCTTCAAAGTAACCAGGGTAGAAAGCGTCGTCCAGGGGGCCGATGTCTTGCCATGCCTGGCGGCGAATGGCGAACAGGGCGCCGGTGACGTATTCGACCGGGTAAGGGGTATCGGTGGAGCGGACGGCCGTTTCATGGACGCCATACCCCTCTGGTTGGCTGATATGCGCGCCGGTATGGTCTATGGCGCCATCCTCGTTGTAGATGATGCCGCCGACGACGCCGCAGGTTTTGTATTGGGTGAAGGTGGTGGTAACGGCCGTGAGCCAGCCCGCATGGACCAGGCAGTCTTGATTGAGCAAGACCAATACGTCGCCCTGGGCGGCCGCCAGACCGACGTTGACGCCGCCGGCGAAGCCCAGGTTCACCGGCTGATCGAGCAGGTGGACCAGCGCAAACTGGGCCACAATGTTGGCCGAGTCGTCGGTGGAGGCATTGTTGACGCAGATGATTTCCTGCAAGGAATCGTCGGCATGGGCGGCCAGCGCTTCCAGGCAGCCGGGCAGGACGGCCGCGCCATTCCAGACAGGGATGATGACGGAAATTTTCATATCCATATGTTACCTTGTCTGAGTGGGGCGGGCAAAACGGTAGAGCTGCATGGTCATGGTCAACGGAGGAACGGCCGTTTTGCCTGAGTCATCATAGTAACAATGGGAGGGGTGGGGCGAGAACGGCAGTGCTTTTTTCATCCCTCATCATTAGCAGATGAGACAACAAACGCCCGCAAAGCAAAACTAAGCTCACGTAAATCCCCGTTGCCCGGTGTCACGTCAATCGGGCGGAAGTTGCCTGCTTCAAGCTCGAACACAACTTCATTCCATCCCGCCTGCACCTCGACCGCCACAATAAAGGGTTGATCCATGTGCCCTGCCAGATGCAGCGGGTCGCCGTTGTTTACCTTCACGGCAAAATTACCGGCATTTCCTAACCCATTGGCCGCTGCCGCATCGTAAACTGCGCCGACTTTTGTTTCCAATAACACCTGCCTGGGGGTAGGGCTGTAGACCCAAAGTGCGGCCGGCGATTTTGCCCAACGCCAGGCATCGCCAGAAGCGTCCCACGCTTCTGGCGCATACCAGCCATTGCCGTAGACCAGCAGCATGTCGTTGGCGGCCGGTTGGGTGGTGTAGGGAATCGCCTGAGTTAGCAAATGGATTCTATCCAACGAGACGATATAGGCGCCCGGCGAGATGCCTTGCGTTTCATGCCAATCCATGACCATTGTTTGCACACCCGCTTCCAGGAAAATGGGTAGGGTGATCATCCGCCTCGCTTCAATCTCGGCGCTGACAGTGGTGCCGCCCATGTTCAATGTCAGGGTATGGCTGCCTGGCAACTCCTGATCCTGATCGTTGCGGATGTGATTTAGCTGCACTTCTAGCAGCGCTACCTGAGGTGATGGTGAGGTAATGTGCAGGCGAACGGGAGAATAAGTCCACTTTTCGGCGTCAATCAGGGCGATGTTGGGTTGCAGTGTGACGATTGACGGCACTTCGTAAAACCGTGGCCAGGTCATCGTTTACAATGGGCTGCTGCTGCCCGAACACTTCGGCGATGAACTCCAGCGCCACTTGCTCTCCCCACGCGCCGGGTTGGTAGTTACGGTAGGCCATCTGTGGCTTGTGGAAGACGACATAGCGATAGTTGTTGGAAGCCAGTTCATACAACATGTTGGTATAGCGATTGGCCGGTTGGTGGTTTAGCAGCACGTTATCCTGCATGGCGAAGTTGAAGACTTTGTTACTGATGACGTGCCCAAAGAGGGGGTGGGGGTCGTAAACACGCGCTACGTAACCGGAGGCAATGCCTTTGCCATGCGTGGTTTGGTACATCTGGTAATGGGAGGAGTAGGTGATGTAGGAACTATCGTAGGTGGGTTTGGCGTAAGGGCGGATGGGCAGGTCGAAGACGTTATATTGTTCGGGATCTGTGGCTATTTGCGCATAAAAATCGGGTAGGGGGCGCAGCGGCGCAAAGGATAACCATTGACCGGGCCAGGTTTCAAGCAGGAGGAGGGCAAAGAACACGGCCGTTACCCCCAAACGCCACAGCCCTGATACCTTCTCCGTCAGCCGGACCAATCCCCACCCAGATAACATGGCCAGTCCCAGGTGGGCCATCACCATCATCCGCCCCGGCGTGCGCAAAAAGTCCATGCCGGGCAGAGAGGTGAGAAAGGTATAGGGCATGGGGATATGCAGGTTGTAGGTTGTCCATTCTGTTTGTCCCAGTATTCTGAGGCTGGGTCCAAAGGCCAGGAGGATGAAGACCAAACCGAACCACAGCCACTGCCGGATGGTTTTGTGCCCGGTCTGGTAGGCGACACCGCTGAGGAAAAGGATGGTCCAGGGGATGTAAACGGCCGTCTCCGTCTCCGCCGACTGAAACGGCCGCAGCCAATCGGCCACAAAGCGCCGCCCTAACCAACTGGTACTACTGCCGGGTAGGAAAAATTGCACCAGGTCGGGCTGAAAGCGCCATGATTCGATGCTTTTACTCACTTCAATCCCCGTTGTTTGCG